>CAYVTP010000017.1:15227-23566 GCA_964454615.1 uncultured Acidimicrobiaceae bacterium
TCTTCGGTCTGTGGAGGGGCCTCTTCGGTATGTGGAGGGGCCTCGGTGACCACCTCCGCAACGGCCTTGGCCCGCTCCTTCCTGGCCTCCTTCGTCTCCTTGGGGCGCTTCCCCCGGAGTGCCAGATCGAAGCTGTCGGTGTCGGTGTCGGCGATGTCGAGGAGGATGTGCTCGCCTTCGGCTGCCATCCGGTAGCCGGTGGGAGTCGGCTCGAGGCGGATCTCGTCGAGGCCCCACTCACCGATCGCCTGCTGGCCTGCCTCTATGCTGAGCCGGCCGTCGAGCACTGTGATCGTGGCCGGCAGCCCGTTTCGGTCGCCGATCGTCCTGAGAGACGCGTCAAAAACGCCCATATGCGGTTCTTATCGGCTCTTGCCGGCCCAACTGTTGAGGTTTTTTTGCATGCGTCTCTGCACCCTCCGCCCAGCGAGGGGCTCGCCGGCGGCAGGGGCCATGTGGGCCTGCCTCGAGGGTGCGAGTGGCCTGCGCGCTCAATCGGCCATTGCCCCCCAACAAATCCCAGACAGTGTGGCAGGAGGCCCGACCCCCCTACTGCCGCGGTCCCGGGGTCCACGGTGGCCGGTAGCCTGTCCGTGATGTCACGCCCGGCATACCTCGACTTCGACCCAGACGCCTGGGCCGCCTTGAGGGCGAGCACCCCGTTGACGCTCACCGTGAAGGATGTGGACAAGCTCCGTGGCATCAACGAGCACCTGGACATCGGGACCGTGGAAGACACATACCTCCCCCTCTCCAGACTCCTCAACCTCCACGTCCTCGCCGGAAGGCAACTGGCCACGGTGACGGACACCTTCCTGGGCTCGCCCCCCCGGCCTGTGCCGTTCGTCATCGGGATCGCCGGCTCGGTGGCTGTCGGCAAGTCGACCACGGCGCGGGTCCTCCAGGCATTGCTCGCCAGGTGGCCCCAGCATCCTTCGGTGGAACTGGTGACCACGGACGGTTTCCTGTACCCCAACGCGGTCCTCGCACAGCGTGGTCTCATGGAGCGCAAGGGTTTTCCGGAGAGCTACGACCGGTCATCCCTCCTCGACTTCGTCGCCGGGGTGAAGGCCGGTGACTCGCCACTCGAGGTACCCGTCTATTCGCATGTCCGATACGACATCGTCGAAGGGGAGCGACGGGTGATCAGCCGTCCCGACATCCTGATACTCGAAGGTCTCAACGTGCTCCAGGCCGGCGATGGCGGAGCCTTCGTGTCGGACTACTTCGACTTCTCGATATACGTCGACGCCCGGACCGAGGACATCCGCTCCTGGTACATCCAGCGCTTCCTGACCTTGAGGGACACTGCGTTCCACGACCCGGAGGCCTACTTCCGGCGTTATGCCCGGCTGGGCGATGACGAGGCGACCGAGGTCGCTAGCTCCATCTGGGAGCGGATCAACCAGGTCAATCTGGAGTCCAACATCCTCCCCACACGTGAGCGCGCCTCTCTGGTGTTGGAGAAGGCTTCGGACCACACCACCCGACGGGTGAGGCTCCGCCGGTAGACGCCCGGAGGTCTACCCTCCCGGCTGTGAAATTGGTGCAGCGGCCCGTGAAGGCTGCGATGTTCGACCGCGGTGCGTTTCGCGATGCCTTCTTCGACGACGATGCCACTGCCGACGCGGCACTGATCGTCGCCGGTGTCGGAGCCATCACCTACCTGGTGATGGTGACGGTGCATGGCAGGGTGTTCAGCCTGACCGGGCTGCTCCAGGAGGTGATTCTCGGGGTGATCTCGTGGCTGATCCTGGCCATTGCGACCTGGTTTGCGGCCACGCGCCTCTTCCGGGCGGGCGTCTCCCCGCAGATGGTCATGGCCCTCCACGGACTTGCCGTCCTCCCCCTTGTGCTCGGCGTTGCCCCGGGGCGTGTCATCCCGGCCCTGGGCCTCGTCTGGTACCTCGCTCTCCTGGTGGTCGCCACCCGGGAGGCCACCAGCATCGCCACGCGTGACGCCGCGGTCTCGGTGCTCATCGGTTTCGCCGTGGCCGCCCTGGTCCGGTTGTTGTTCCGGGCCCCGTTTCTGGTGCTCGGCCAGTTGTTCTGATGCCCACCATCCGTGTCGACGTGGCCTACGACGGCACCGGGTTCAGGGGATATGCCCGTCAGGAGGGAGTCAGAACGGTTCAGGGCCGGATCGAGTCCGCCCTCGCCATACTCCTGGGCCACCCCGTCGACACCTCGGTTGCGGGGAGGACCGATGCAGGTGTCCACGCCCGGGGCCAGGTGGTCTCCTTCGTCACGGATCAGGAGGTCGACCCGGTGCGTCTGGCCAAGTCGCTCAACGGGCTGCTCGGCCCCGAGATTGCTGCGACCGCCGTCGCGCTCGCCGAGGACGGGTTCCACGCCCGTCACTCGGCCACCTGGCGCCGCTACCGCTACCGCATCGGCACCGCCGACGCCCCGGACCCTTTGACTCGGGTCTTCACCTGGGAGGTCGGCCGGCGACTCGACACCGATGCCATGGCCTCTGCGGTGGCGGGATACCTCGGGGAACATGACTTCAGCGCGTTCTGCCGGTCTGCCGACGGGAGGAGCAACATCCGACGTGTCGAGGAGTCGAGGCTCGGGGTGGACACCGACGTCATCGAGTACTGGGTGACTGCGAACGCCTTCTGCCACCAGATGGTCCGGTCGCTCGTCGGTTATGCATACGACGTCGGGCGGGGGTTCTGCAAGGCCGACGTCGAGGGGGTGCTCGAGTCCAGGGATCGTTCGCGGGTGGCGACTGTGGCCCCTCCGCACGGGCTGACCCTATGGTCGGTCGGCTACCCCGACTGAGGTTCAGGGGCCAGGTAGCCCTCGAGGGCGCGGCCGATGAGCCGGGCATGGTCGTGGTCACGGGTCTCCACCGATATCTCGATCTCGACCTTCCCGAAGGGGAGGGCGAATCCCTCCCGATGATGGTCGACCTGATTGACGTTGCCCCCTTGCTTGGCGATCACCCTCAAGACCTTGGCAAGGCTTCCCGGCTGGTCCGGGACTAGGACCTTGAACTTGGCGAATCGTCCTGACGCCTGCATCCCGTGCCGAACCACCTTGCCGAGCAGCATCAGGTCGATGTTCCCGCCGGAGAGCACGATGCACACCGGGTCGGGAGCGTCGTCGGGTATCAACTTTTCGAGAAGGGCGGCGACGCCGACAGCCCCGGCCGGCTCGACCATCAGCTTGGAGCGTTCCAAGATCAGAGTGAGGGCCGAGGTGGTCTGGTCGTCGTTCACCACCAGGAGCGAGTCGACATGCTCCTCGACGATCTCCCACACCAGGTCGGACGGCACCGATACCGCTATCCCGTCGGAAACCGTCGCCTGGCCCCTTGGGAAGTCAACGACCAACTGGCCGCGTCGCCTGCTCGCTGCGTAGACCGCGGCAGCCTGGGTCTCGACGCCGACCACGTGGACTTCGGGGCTCACATGTTTGAGGGCAAGCGCCGATCCCGCCAGCAGGCCGCCTCCGCCGGTGGGGATGACCACAGTCCCCACGTCGGGCAGTTGCTCGGCTACCTCGAGTCCCACGCTCGCCTGGCCGGCGACGATCAGGGGGTCGTCGTAGGGGTGGACGAAGAGGGCCCCTTCGCTCTCGGCATGCTCCTGGGCGGCCTCGACCGCATCGGCGAGCGACTTGCCCTTGAGCTTGACCGTTGCCCCGTAGTCCTGGGTGGCCTTGATCTTGGGTATGGCGGCGTTGCGGGGCATGAACACGGTGCATGGTGAGCCGGTGAAAGAAGCGGCCAGAGCCACCCCCTGGGCATGGTTCCCTGCCGAGGCTGCGACGACGGGACGCCTTTCGAGTCGTGTGAGGACGTTGAGGGCCCCGCGGATCTTGAAGGAGCCCGCCCGCTGCATGCACTCGGCCTTCAGATAGACGTCCCGGCCGCTCAGCCGGGAGAACGAATTGGACCAGAGAAGCGGTGTGGTGGTCACCCTTCCCTGGAATCGGGATCGTGCTTCGTGTATGTCCTCTATCGTGATCATTCGGGATTGGCCTAGCGGGCTCAACAGCCGTAGCATATGCCCTGCTCCCGCCGCGGAGCCGTTTCCCAAGACGTCCCCGTGCCCAGCTGTGCGGAGAAGCACCACATGAACAACAAGACGTACTCGCCCAAGGCTGCCGACATCGAACGTGCATGGCACGTGGTCGACGCCTCGGACCTGCCTCTGGGCCGACTCGCCTCCGAGATCGCCCAGATCCTGAGGGGTAAGCACAAGCCGATCTACGCGCCGCATCTCGACACCGGCGACTTCGTGGTGGTGGTCAACGCCGAGCGCGTAGCGGTGACCTCGGACAAGAGCCAGACCAAGATCTACTACCGGCACTCCGGTTATCCGGGGGGGATCAAGGCCGAGAGCTTCGAGTCGCTCAAGGCGCGCAGGCCGGAGGCGATCATCGAGCGAGCAGTGAAGGGAATGCTCCCGAAGAACAGCCTCGGCCGTCAGATGTGGAGCAAACTCAAGGTCTATGCCGGCCCGGAGCATCCTCACCAGGCGCAGAGCCCCCAGCCCCTAGAGTTCGACATTCGAAAGGTGGAAGCCTGATGACCAAGCCACTCGTCCAGGCGACCGGGCGTCGCAAAGAGTCTGTCGCCAGGGTCCGATTCCGTGACGGATCTGGCCAGGTGACCCTCAACGGCCGTGCCCTGGAGGACTACTTTCCGACCATGGCAACCCGTATGCGGGTCATGGAGCCCTTCACCATCACCCAGACCCAGGGCCGCTACGACGTGGATGCCACCCTCGAAGGCGGAGGGAGCACAGGCCAGGCCGATGCCCTGAGGTTGGGCATCGCCCGGGCCCTCATGGCTCTCGAGCCGGATCTCCGGCCCTCCCTCAAGAAAGCGGGTCTGCTCACCCGCGACTCACGGGTGGTGGAGAGCAAGAAATACGGGCTCCGCAAGGCTCGCAGGGCCCCGCAGTACACCAAGCGGTAGGCCCGGCTCAGATGTCCGATCTCCGTCGTCGGCTCGACGATGGGAAGCCCATCTTCGGCACCGATGGTGTCCGTGGTGTGGCTGGAGTGGACCTCACCCCGGAACTGGCTCAGGCAATTGGCCGCGCCGCCGGCTCCTACCTGCGCTCCGGTCCTGTCGTCGTCGGACAGGACACCCGCAGGTCGGGGTCGATGCTCTCGGCAGCCCTCCAGTCTGGTTTCCATGCGGCGGGAATCGACACGGTCGATGTCGGCGTACTGCCGAGCGGGGGGATCAGCTACCTGACCGAGTCTTCGTCGGCGACGTTGGGAGCGGTGGTCTCTGCGTCCCACAACCCGGCCCCGGACAACGGCATAAAGCTCCTCTCCGCCCGTGGAACCAAGCTCCCCGAGGCGGTGGAACGGGAGATCGAGAGCCGGCTCCGCGATCCAGGGATGAAGTCGGCGATAGGGGAGGCGATTGGCTACCGGACCGAGCAGACCAGGGCTTTGGGCGACTATGTGGAGCATCTGGTTTCCACATCCCGCTACTCCCTGAGCGGGGTCCCGATCGCTGTCGACTGCGCTCATGGGGCGGCATACAAGGCTGCCGGGATGCTCTTCGCCCGATTGAAGGCCGATGCGGAGCTGTTCGGAGCCGAGCCCAACGGGTCGAACATCAACGAGGGCTGTGGAGCCACTAACCCCGGGTTCCTGGCTTCCATGGCGGAGGGTCGGATCGGCCTGGCCTTAGACGGCGACGCCGATCGGCTGATCGCCGTCGACGAGGACGGCAGAATCGCCAATGGCGACGTGATCATGGCGATCCTTGCCCGCTACATGAAGGAGCAGGGCAAGCTCAAGAACCACCTGGTGGTGACGACGGTCATGGCCAACATCGGGTTTCACAAGGCCATGCGCGCGGCAGGTATCGAGGTGCTGACCACCAAGGTGGGTGATCGCCACGTCACCGATGCCCTGATCGAGAGGAAGGGCTCTCTCGGAGGGGAGCAGTCGGGCCACATCATCGTCACCGAGCACGGCCTGACCGGCGATGGCCTCCTCACGGCGGTGCAACTCCTCAACGTGGTCGCTGGTACCGGGATGCAACTCCGTCAACTGAGGGCCGAGGCAATCCTCGAGTATCCCCAGGTCCTCGAAGCCGTTGCCTCGAGACCCGGGTTCGACCTGGAGGCGGCGGACGAGCTGTGGGAGGAGGTCGAGGCGGTCGAGGACGAGCTCGGGGGTGAGGGCAGGGTGCTGGTGAGGGCTTCGGGGACCGAGCCGGTGATAAGGGTGATGGTGGAAGCGCCTTCCGAAGCCGAGGCGAGGAGGTACGCTGACCGTCTGATAGGAGCGACCAAGACGGCGCTCGAGGAAAGCAGGTGAAGACGGACGAATAGGGCGACAGTCACCAGAAGCGCCAGGCCTCGCCTTCAGGTGAGGTGACGAGGAGGAAGGTCATCGAAAGATTCGGCGGATGCCTTCCCGGTCTACCACGGTCGTGACATGGCGGGAGAAAAACCCGGGAGCGATCCCGGAACAGAGACCCCCATGGTGTGGCCCGGCTCGAAGAGCCGGCTCGCTGTCGCATATCGTCGGTCCCAGCCGATAGGCAAGGAGACGTACATGTGCGGAATAGTCGGCTATGTGGGTCCCAAGTCGGTGGTCGACGTCCTTCTCCCGGGTCTGTCCAGGCTCGAGTACAGGGGCTACGACTCGGCGGGGGTGGCTCTGGTTAGGCCGGGCTCGATGGATGTCATCAAGACCGCGGGCAGGATCGCAGACCTGGAGAGTTTGGTCGCCCGGGAACACCCCGAGCCGGCCACATCGGGGATCGGTCACACCCGCTGGGCCACCCACGGCGCTCCCAACACGGTCAACGCCCATCCTCACACCGACGATGACGGTGATGTGGTTGTTGTCCACAATGGGATCATCGAGAACTGGGCCACCCTGAAGCGCAAGTTGGTCGAAGATGGGAGCCGGTTCAGCAGTGACACCGACACCGAGGTGATAGCCCACATGCTCGCGGGCATGGCCGACGTGCCCCTCATCGAAGCGGTGCGGCGGGTCATGAAGGAGGCCGAGGGAGCGCTCGCACTGGCGGTGATGCGGAGGTCGGAGCCGGGGGTGATCGTCGGCGCCAGGCGGGGGTCGCCTCTGGTCGTGGGCAGAGGCGACGGGGAGAACTTCCTAGCCTCCGACATTCCCGCATTACTGGAGCACACCCGTGAGATGCTGATCGTCGATGACGACCGCATCGTCGAAGTGCGCGCCGATGGGGTAACCCTGATCGACCTCGATGGGAATGTCCTGGAACCGGAGCACAGGAAGGTGGAGTGGGATTTCGAGGCCGCCGAAAAGGGTGGATTCCCGACCTTCATGTTGAAGGAGATCCACGAGCAGCCTCACGCCATCGCAGACACCCTGGCCGGTCGGGTCTCCCCCACCGGCCGGGTCGTGCTCAACGAGATGGACCTCGACGACGAGACCTTGCGGCGGGTGGACAAGGTATATGTGGTGGCCTGTGGAACCTCGTACCACGCCGCCATGATGGCCAAGTACGCCATCGAGCGGTGGACCCGGCTCCCCGTCGAAATCGACATCGCCTCCGAGTTCCGTTACCGCGACCCTGTGCTGGATGGGCGTTCGCTGGTCATCGGTATCAGCCAGTCGGGGGAGACGATCGACACACTGGCAGCTGTTCGGTACGCCAGGGCTCAGGGGGCGACGATCATCGGTGTCAGCAACGTGGTCGACTCCGCCTTGGCCCGTGAGGCCGACGCCGTGCTCTACACACGGGCAGGTCCGGAGATCGGGGTGGCGGCGACCAAGACATTCACCACGCAGTTGGTCGCCATGCAGTTGCTTGGCCTCTACATGGCCCAGGTGCGAGGCTCGATGGACCAGGGGCGGGTCGAAGTGCTGGTGAGGGAGATGCTCCGTCTACCCGAAATGGTCGAACAGTCCTTGGGCACCTCAGACGAGATCGAGAAGCTCACCCGGGATTGGGCCGGAGTGCGGGACTACTTCTTCCTCGGGCGTTCCGGCGATTTCCCGGTGGCGATGGAGGGCGCCCTCAAGCTGAAGGAGATCGCCTACGTTCGCGCCGAGGGCTACGCCGCCGGCGAGATGAAGCATGGGCCCATCGCCCTCATCGAGAAGGGCGTCGTTGTAGTAGGTGTGGCCACCGACAGCCACGTCCGTTCGAAGACCATGTCCAACCTCGAGGAGATGAGGGCCAGGGGCGGGACCATCGTGGTGGTCGCCGAGGAGGGGGACGACATCGGCACCGTAGCCGATCACGTGATCCGGGTCCCTGCGGGTCCCGACCTGCTGTGCACGGTCACCGCAGTCATCCCTTTGCAGTTGTTGGCATATCACGTGGCGACAGCTCTAGGCAAAGACGTGGACAAGCCACGAAA
>CAYVTP010000018.1:0-23210 GCA_964454615.1 uncultured Acidimicrobiaceae bacterium
ATCCGATGCGCGGCCCACTTCGCCTCGAGCGAGAAGGTTCCGGTGTCGACACAGAGCACTCCAAGATCCCCGAGGGCCGCGATCTGGGAGGCGACGCTGCCGAGTGCGGCCTCGTCGGGCAGGGAGAGCACGACGAGATCGGCGTCGTTCACCGCACCTTCGAGATGCTCGACTTTGCCACCTCCCATGTCGGAGAGTCGCCCCGAACGGGAGGAATCGATGTCGAATCCCTTCACCTCGTGGCCGGCGGCGATGAGCCTGTCGGCCATCGCCATTCCCATCACTCCCAGACCGATGACTCCGATTCTCATGGCGCACCGTCGAGTACTGCCACCTGACCGGTGTGCCCGTCAACGGCGAGCAGGCTGTCGGTCGGCCAGTCATCGAGTTCGATCCCACAGACGGCAGGAATGCCCAGGGAGCGGGCCGACTCGAACAGGTGAGCAGCCGGGCTGCCCAGTTTGGTCACCAGTCCGGCACCGTCCCACAGCAACGGGGCGAGGCCCGGGACCGGGTGGGTGGCGGTGATGACACTGCGAGGAGACACCACCGCCTCCTCTCCGGAAACATCCCGGTCCTGTCTCCGCCCGGCCCCGACGCCGGGCGCGGCCGGGGTTCCCACCTGAATGTTGCCGCAGGCCATCACCACCGACCAAAGGAAAGGTTCCCATGACCCGACACCGATTCTCACCCCGCCCTTGGGGCGGTTCCCGGCCAGGGCCGACTCGACCTGTTCGACGCTCATGTGCCAGACCGCATCCTTGTCTGCGGCGGCCCCCGCGTCGACCACCGCCTCTCGGATGGCGGCGACCATTCCCAGGAGCCGGGCCGACGCCTTCTGGGGAGGCCGCCGGAGACGCCTGATCTGCACGATCGCCGACTCAGGATCCGGACCACGAAGTGCTCGAAGACAACGACGCGCCCGATCCTCAGCTTGATCGGGAGATGTCCCCCACACCTCTGCGGTGACCTCGCGGGCCAGTCTCCGAGCCTCTTCGAGGTCGGTTGAGGAGGCAGGGTCGGGATCGGGCATGCCGGCGATCGCCCATGGGAGGACGAGCTCCTCGCCGAGAGGGCCCGGCGCCCGAGCAACCAACCGCGCCAGATCGGGCATCTCGGGGTGTCGGAAGGTGGCCAGTTCGTAGACCGCTCCGGCCGACGGCTCCGGGGGCTGTCTCTGATCGAGCTGGAGCAGCCACACCCGACCTTGGGCAAAAGCCCACTCACATCGGTTGGCTCCAAGTTTGGCGGCAGCTCGCATGACGTCGACTACCGAACTGACGACATCTACCCCGATCAACCCGGGCAGTTTGCCTTCAATGCGGCCGTGGCGGGCAGTGGCAGCCGAACCCGAGGACCATCCCTGAAGGAGCCCTGCCGGCGAGCCGTCGATCCCGATCACGGTCACCACGTCAGCTGCGGACACGGTCGCCACTCCCCCGGCCTCGGGTGTCAGGCAGGGCTGGATCAGGACCGATACCCCGTGTGCATCGGGATTGACCCCCGACCGCGCCAGCAGCCCGAGGGTGGCCACGGTGAAGGTGGAAGCCCAACATCCGGTCACCCCCTTCGGCGCTTCGGCCGGTGTCAACTCGAGGTACGAGGTGAATGCCCCGGCGAACTCGCCTCCGGCGTCGAATCGGGTCGACGAGCGAACCACGAGTGATTCTCCGAGCCTGCCGGCCCTTTCCTTGAGGTATTCGGCGAACGGAAGTTCGGCTCCGGCGACGACCAGCCGGGCGCCCCCCGGTCCCCGAGTCTCCAAGGTGTCGACCCCCAACCGGAGATGAGGAAGAGACGCCCGCGCCTCGACTACCAGTCCGGGTAGGACCGGGAGGCCGGCCCGACGTGCCCTCGCCAGCCAGGCCGCCTTGCCACCGACCCGATCGGGGTCGAGGCTGGCCTCGTGATCGAGGTCGAAGATCAAGACGTTTCAGTCGGTGGAGATGATCTGGTGAGAGGCATAGCTGGAGACCATCTCGATGCCGGTGTCGGTGACATAGAGCATCTCCTCGAGACGCACCCCGTGATCATGGAGCTTGCCGTGCTGGGTCTCCAAGGCGAAGGTCATCCCGGGTTGAATCTCCACCGGGTGGTCCAGTGACCAGATCCGGGAGATGACCGGCGGGTCGTACTGGGCCAGACCGAGGCCGTGGCCCCAGAAGTTGGCCGCCGCCTGGTCCTCTTCCTCATATCCCCACACCTCTTTGGCCGAGGGCCACTTGGAGGCGACGTCTGCGGTGCTCACCCCGGGCTTGGTGGCCTCGATCGAGTCCCAAAGCCACTTGTGGGCCAGGTCATAGGTCTTCTGATGCTCTTCGGTGGGCTTACCCCCGACGCAATAGGTCCGGTAAACGCACGACTTGAATCCGTTCCAGGTGAGAGCAGCCAGATCGATTATGACCAATTCCCCAGGTCGAATCATCCGATCGGAGAAGTTTCGCCAGTTGGGCCAGGCGTTGGGCCCTGAGGAGACGATGACGTCCTCGACGTCTTCCATGCCGGGGATCGAATAGAGCTTCTCGAAGCCAAAGGCGGCTACCTCGTTCTCCGACATTCCCGGCTTGATGAAGTTGGTGATCTCGTAGTGGACGTAGTCGCAGATCGCGCCGACGATCGAGAACGCCTTGATCTCGTCGGGGCTCTTGATGGCTCTGGCCTCCATCATCGGGGTCATGCCGTCGGTCCAGTCGATGCCTCGGGCCTCGAACTCGCGCACCAGGTTGATGTCGATGAAGTCGACTCCAAGAGGCATGTCCTTCACCCCTGCCTCCTCGAGGTCGTTGAGGAGCGAGTTCATGAACTTGTTCACCTGCTGTTGAGCCGCCGGCCCCACCGCTCCTTTGATCCACGAGTAGGAGTAGCGGATGTTCTCCTTGGGGATCCACGGG
Source organism: uncultured Acidimicrobiaceae bacterium (assembly GCA_964454615.1). GTDB lineage: Bacteria > Actinomycetota > Acidimicrobiia > Spongiisociales > ZC4RG35 > ZC4RG35. Next base: position 2,892 of record CAYVTP010000018.1, read on the forward strand.
TTGTTCAACTCGAGGTGGAAGCCGATGTCGCCCTGCTCGTAGACGATGGGCGGCTTGCCGGCGGGGAGCACGACATAACGAAGCCCGGGTTTGAGCCGATTCCACCCCGGAGTCAGGGTTGACGAGACATAACGCATGTTCTCGTCGTAGAAGAGCAACAAGGCTCCGAGCCCGTGGCGTTCCATCGCCGCGTGGGCACGCTTGAGGCGATAGTCACGGACGTTGGCCCAGTTGATCCCTTCCTTCCAATCGGTGCTGAGTGCAAAGAACGTTTCTCTCATTTCCCAGTTTCTCCTTGAACCTCAGCCGAGCTTGTCGGGTATCGCTTCGCGCACGATGTCGAGGAACTCCTCGTCGTCGAGTAGTCCCTTCTTCGCCAGAGACCGCCCCTTGACCTCGGCCAGGATCGCCTCGATCTCCTTGGTATCGGCGTCATAGATCCCATGCCGGTCCAACCAGATCCCTATCGAGTCGAGACCCGATCCCTTGCCCAGCACGATTTCGGGATCGGCCTGACCCACCAATTCGGGTCGGTAGGGGAACGGCTCGAGCAGGTCGTCCCCCACGTTCTTGACCCAGGTGGCGATGATCCCCGACTCGACGTTGTAGAGCCGTTCGCCGGTGACCGGGCGATTCCCCGGTTGGGTGACACCAGACAACTGGGCCACCAACCGTGCGATCCCGGTGAACTTCTCGGTTTTGATCCCGGTGTCGATCCCGTACATGGTGAGCAGGGCGAGCACCGTCTCCTCGGTGGGTGCGTTGCCCGCCCTCTCCCCCAGACCACTCACCGTGGTGTGGACCACGGAAGCACCCTCGGTGACCGCCAAAGCGGTGTTGGCCACCCCCATGCCGAAGTCCATATGGAAATGGGTTTCCAGCGGCACATCGAAGCGCTCCCTGACCCGGCGGGTGTAATAGCGGATGGCGTGGGGGGAGGTGACTCCGAAAGTGTCGACCAAGGCGATGTTGTCGACATGCCCGTTGGTGGCCACCGCTTCCAGGTCGTCAAGGAGATCGGTCATGGTCGCCCGGGTGGCGTCGATCGGGAAGAAGGTGACTTTGAGCCCGTTGTCGTGGGCGTACCTGGTGGCTTCGACCGAAGCCTCGATCGCCCTTTCCACGGGCCAGTTGTACGCCTTCTCGATCAAGTGGTGACTGGCGGGAACCTCCATGACCACACCGGAGACACCACAGTCGAGAGCCAACTCGACGTCGGAGACCAAGCACCGGCTGAAGGCGTATATCTCGGTGGGCAGACCCTCAGCCACCATCCGCTTGACAGCCTCTGTGTCCGCAGGCGACACCGCAGGCAATCCCGCTTCGATGCGGTGGATCCCGGCTTCGGCGAGCGCGGTGGCGATCCGCACCTTGTCGTCGGCGGTGAACTCAACTCCAGCCTGCTGCTCACCATCACGGAGTGTCACGTCGTGGACCTGGATCGACTCGGGGATCTCGAACCCTTCGGTCACTTCAGGCAGGTAGTTCCAGGGACTGGAGAACCACATATCGGTCTTCCACGGTTCTACGGCCATCACCACTCCTTCATCGACTCCACATATTGCATCATATGTACCCCCGCCTAACCCTCTAAGAGCGGGCAGGGATGAAGGGCACCAAGAGGCGCGAGTCGTGATCGCCTCCGACATGGACAGTCACCGCTCCGGCGAAGACCTCTGCAGGTCGATCGTCGGAGTCGGTATGGGTGAAGGGCCCGATCCCTCGGTTTGCGTAATGGAAGTCCCGGGCGAAAGGTGTCAGGTCCCCCTGGTAGCGGTAGTCGTTTCCCCGAATGCTCAACCCCAGCTGATACCCCTTCGGGATCACGATCGATGTCGGCCAGATCTCCACATCCATGGCGTAAACCTGGCCGGGCTCGAGCGGTTCGACTCGAGTGTGTTTGTGATACGGCCGGTAGGGAAGTGTCAGTTCTTCGTCGAGCGCACGGTGGGAGCCCCTTAGCCATCCCTGCGCCAGCGGCGTGTTGGGATCGAGGGCCCCCATGAAGGTGACCTCGTCTCCTTCATGGTCGAAGAGCCGCAGCACCAAGAACAAATCGGCATCGGTGGTCTCCGAGGAAATGTGGAGTCGGGCTGAGAGTGGGCCGGTGACTTCCGCTGCATCCCCGAAAGGAGCGGTGTAGAAGGTGACTCCTTCGCCGGTGGGGTCGTATGTGAAGGAGCCTGACGCCGAGATCTGCTCACTGAGAGATTCATCGGCACCGAGCCACAGCTCGGTCCATCGAGTGCCCGGTAGAGGCCAGGAATCCTCGAGCCGATCGGTCAGGGACCCGTCGACATGACGTACCCTGACCTGGATGGGGGGCCGACGGTCCCAACCGTTGTCCTCCCCCTTGAGGAAGTGGTCGAAGAAGTCCTTCTGGAGCCGGATACCCCGGTTGGTGTAGAAGTCGACCCAGTGTGCTCCGGCATGCACTTCCAGCCACTTCTGCTGGGATGCCGCCCGCACATAGGCCTCGATGTTGCCCCGGGCGTGGAGGCCGTGCCCTCCCCAGTTGGCTGCCGAGAGCATGGGCACTTCGACCTTGGACCAATCGGGGTTTCGCTCCAGGTGCCACTCGTCGATCAGCTGGCGCTTCTTCACCTCGGCTCCCAGGTCGGTTCGCCGAGCCGCCAGGATCTCCTCGTCCAGGGTGTCGGGGCCAGCGACCAGTTCGCCGGTCGCATGGCTGACGAAGCCTCTTTCCCCAACCCCGTGTTGCACATTCTCTACCTGACGGGGATACCAGTCGGCGGCGAACTCACAGAGAATCCCCCCGTGGCGGGAGAACTCCCGATACCAGTCGGAGGCACCCTCCCATGGGCAGATCGCCTTCAGCCCCGCGGGGTGAAGCGCCGCCACCTGATACTGGTTCATCGCGTAATAGGAGACACCGGCGAGTCCAATGCGGCCGTTGCTCCACGGCTGCCCGGCCGCCCACTCGATGCAGTGGTAGAGGTCTTGGGTTTCCCGGGCCGACCAAACGTCGACTTTCCCGGGTGACCGTCCGGTTCCCCGGGAATCGACTCGGACACACACGTAGCCGTCGGGAACCCACTTCTCGGGGTCCGCAGTCTCCCAATTCTGATACTTGTTTGTGGTGCCCTCGGCGACTTCGGGGTACTGCTCGATCATGTAGTCCCACTGAGTCTTGTAGGCCTCCTGAAAGGCCAGGCCCTTTCCATAGGGCCCATAACTGAGGAGCACCGGGTACTCACCATCTTCCCGTGGAAGGAACACATCGGCTCGCAGCACCAGGCCGTCATCCATGGTCACCGGGATGTCCCAGATGATCCGAAGACCTGCCTCGAGGTCCTCGGTGATCTCCTCGGTGGGGGATTCGAGCCCTCGGGCCGTGCTCACTCGGTGGCCGCCCAACACTCGAGGAAGCCGGTCACCTGGCGTTGGGCGAACTCGACAGGCGGCAGCTTCCACAAGGAGTCCTCGAGTTCGGTCCCGAACCTCCCGTCATCGGAGAAGATCTCCAGGTCGTACCACCCCTCGAATCCCCCATCGCGAAGTTGCCCGAGAATCCGGGGGAAGTCGATGACACCGTCACCGGCCACCACCCGGTCCATGTTGGTTCGGGTCGGCAGGCGATAGTCGGCTATCTGAACAGCATCGATCATGCCGACGACTTCGGGGAGGATCTCATGAACGCGGGGGGAGTCCCAGAGGTGCCAGGTGTCGAACACGATGCCAACGTCATCACGACCAACTCGATCCAACAGCTCGAGTGTCTCCGACAGGTTGGCGACGATGGTCCGCACCGGTCGCATCATCTCCCTCATCGGCTCGATGCTCACCCGGGTGTCATGGCTAGCCGCAACCCGAGCGAGCTCACCGATCCCTTCGGCCACGATCCTCATCGCCTCTCCTTGGGACCGATCCCCGGCTGGGCCGGTGCAGACGAAAATCGATACCGGCTCGAAGGCTGCCAACAATCCGATCGCCCCGGATATGAGGGCAATGCGCTCCTCAGGGTCCTCGGGGTGGGCGGGAAAGGTCCCACCCAACGGGGGAAGGATGGTCCAGGTTCGGGGAACACCGAGAGCCGTGACCCGCCCGGCCCGCCGCATCGCGTCCACCTGCTCTTCTATGTTGTCAGTGTCGACCTTGGTTTCGGACACGGAGATACCCCCTGCGCCGACCGTCCGCGCGATTTCGATGTCCTCGGCCATGGTGGTGTCGGGGAAGGACAACTGGCACAAGGCGATCTCGGGCTGCTGGCTCATGGTTCGGACCCGAGCCCATAGTCGGTTGCCAGCATAGAATGCATTATGTAATGTGCCGTGCAGTTTGGCAAGGCAAGGTCGGGACCCCTCCCGCCAGCACAACCAAGCCAACCTGGAGGAGACGGAGATGAAAGGCATCCACAGATCCCTGGTGACGACGATGGGACTGATCCTTGTCCTTGCGGCCTGTGGCGGCAACGGAGGCGCTGCCACCACAACCACCGCACCAGCAGCCACCACTACACAGGCTGGACCGACTACCACGGAGGCTCCGACTACCGAGCCCCTATGTGAAGAGCCCATCAACCTGATATACGCAACATCTCTTGGTGAGGACACCGCCTACTACAAGGGGGCCGTCGCCCTGAAGGAGGCTGTCGAGGACCTCAGCGACGGGTGCCTGACCATGGAGATCTTTGCCAACGCGGTGCTCGGCACCGACCGAGACATGATCGAGGGCATGCAGCTCGGCTCGATCGACATGGCCAGCCCGAGCACCGGTGCAATGGGCGCCGTGGTGCCGGAGGCAACAGTGCTCGACCTCCCCTATCTGTTCGACGACGCCAACCACGCCTACTGCGTGTTGGACGGCCCTATTGGATCGGAGGACATCGCCGGCATGTTCGAAGGCGTTGGATTCATGCCGATCGGCTACTGGGAAATCGGGTTCCGCAATCTGACCAACAACGTCCGTCCGGTGACCACACCAGCGGACGTCGAAGGCTTGGTGCTGAGGACGCTTCCCAGCAACATCCACCAGCGGGCCTGGTCTCTGGTTGGAGCCCAGCCGATCGCCATGGACTTCACCGAACTGTACAACGCCCTGGACACCGGGGTGGTGGACGGGCAGGAGAACCCGTTCAACATCATCCTGACCACCAGCCTCTACGAGGTGCAGCGGTACATGTCGGTAACCAACCACGTCTATGGGACAGCGCCGACTTCCGTCAGCGACGTCACCTGGGAGAAATTGTCACCGGAACTGCGCGACATCCTGGTCGAGGCGGTGGCCATCTCGGTGGTCGCCCAGCGCGATGCGGCCGGTGGCGACATCGAAGGGCAACTCGCCGAGCTGAAGAACCTGGGCATGGAGGTGGTCGACGAGCCGGATCGGGCAGCTTTCGCCGAGTTGATGGCTCCGGCCTGGGATGACTACGTCAACGAGTACGGTGAGTCCGGCCGGGAACTGATCGACAAGATCAGGGCGGCGGCAGACGACTGCTGATCCCCGAGCCTGATTGCATCAACGAAACGTGAAAGGGCGTCGGAAATGGGACTGATAGACCTCGAGTCGGCCATCGACAACGTGATTGCCGACCAGTACTCCGACGCCCGCGGACCGGTGATCCGCGGCGAACAAACCGAGTTCGCCGCGGTTCACTTCGAGGAAGGCGAGGGGGCCCGGACCCATCAGCATCACGAGGAGCAGTTCGTCCTGGTCCTCGAGGGTGTCCTCCGGTTCAGGGTCGGTGATGAGAGTTACGACATGAAGCCAGGGCAGGTGGTCTTCGTCCCCTCCGATGTCCCCCACGGTTCGGAGGCGCTCGAGCGGTGCCGTGCGGTCAGCTTCAAGAACCTGGTCGACCCTTCATACCGGGCCACGGGAACCGCCGAGTAGCCGCAGGGCCGGCGTGGATCACGAGCAAAGAGTTCCGGCTGAACCCGGTCCGATAACACTCGATGATCCCGACCTGCTCGGGACACTTGCCATCAGGCTCAACTGGCGCCGTTGGTGGCTCCTCATCCCCGAGATGGTGACCTTGACTGCTACCGCCGCCCTCCCTCTGGTGGTCCTGGTCAACGTGGTCTCTCGCTACACCAATTGGTACAAGAGCCCTTGGGCTGAGGACATCATTCGGGTGCTGTTCCTGTTGGTGATATTCCTCGGGGGAGCCCTTGCTGTGAAGTACCTGGCCCATGTCAGGATCGCCCTGCTCGCCGACCGGATCATCGGAACCACGCCCGGCCGATGGTGGAAGTGGGTGATCCGGTTCTCCCCGGTAGCAATGGGATTGATCCTCACCCTCCTCGGAATCGAGGTCGTGGAGCTCCATATGAAGCGCCAACTCGTCTGGTTGAAGATCCCGGCCGGCTACTTCAGCACGGTGATCCCGATCAGTGGTGCCCTGATGATCATCTACTCGTTCTTCCCGGCGAGATCGGCAACGGTGCCGGAGCCCGGTCTGTGAACCAGGAGCACCCTTTTGATAAGGGCCCGAGACGATGCATCTGTTAGCACTGGTCTTTTTCGTCCTCGTCTTCCTGGGGATACCGGTGGTGGTGGCCCTAGCTCTCGCCGGAGTGGTTGGAGTGGTCATGACGCAGGGAGTGCCCTTGGCTGTGGTCGCCGCACGGACCGCCAGCGCCACCGACAACGTCATCCTCCTCGCCATCCCATTGTTCGTCCTCGCCGGATCGCTGATGTCGGCCGGCGGAATCGCCCAGCGGCTCTTCGATCTCGCCAGGGTGATGGTGGGCCACTTCACCGGAGGGTTGGCTCAGGTGAATGTGGCGCTGTCTGTACTCAACGGAGGCCTCTCGGCATCTTCGGCCGCTGACGTTGCAGTCGACGCCAAGGTCACCATCCCCCAGATGAGAGCCGACGGGTACCCCCAAGAACTGTCGGGGGCGATCACCGCTTCATCGGCGATGCTGTCCAACATTCTGCCACCGGCCATCGCTCTGCTGGTCTATGCCTCGTTGGCCAACGTTTCGGTGGGAAAACTCTTCGTGGCCGCGGCCATCCCCGGCCTGGTACTGGCCGCAGCGATCTCCCTGACCGTGTATTGGATCTGCCGCAAGCATGGATACGGTACCAAACGGCCTCGGGCTACCGCCCGGCAGTTCTGGACGGTCTTGCTCGGGGCGCTCCCGGCGCTGGCGATGCCGGTGATAGTCATCTTCGGGATACGCCTCGGCTTCTTCACCGCAACCGAGGCGGGGGCGATAGCGGTAGGGGTCACCTTCATCCTGGGCAGGTTCGTCTACAAGGAACTGTCGATGCGGGATCTTCCCGGGGTTCTCACGCGGACCGCAGTCGACAGCGGCGTGGTCATGCTCATCGTCGCTTTCTCCGCACCGATCTCCTGGATTCTGGGTTTCAACCAGGTACCTCAGCAGATTGCCTCCTTCTTCGGTGGGTTCACCGACAATCCACTCCTCTTCCTCCTCGCCATCAACCTTCTTCTCCTCATCGGCGGGGCGGTGATGGAGGGCATCTCGGTGCTCATCCTCACCGCACCGATCCTGGCCGCTGCGGCGGTGGCGATGGGGGTGGATCCCATCCACTTCGGGATCATCGTGGTCCTGAACGTCGTCCTCGGTTCGATCACCCCTCCTTTTGGCCAGGTGGTCTTCTTCACCTCGTCGATGGCCGGGATCCGGACCGAGGCCATCTTCCGCCAACTGGCGATCTTCTTGCCCCTCCTCTTCCTGGTGCTGATCGTGGTGACCTACTTACCCCAGACTTTCATGTGGACAGTCGACCTCTTCGGCCCATAGCGGGTGGAGAGAGATGTCGATGCCTGCAGTTGGTCAGGTTCAAGATGAGAGAAGGTGGTCGAGATGAGAGCCCTGCGATTCGATGCGGTCGACACGCTCCGTGTGGTGGACGTGCCCGAACCGGTGCCCGGTCCGGGTGAGGTGGTGGTGGATGTCGCCTACGCCGGTATCTGCGGCAGCGACCTCCACGGCATCCACGAGGGAGGCTTCCGTGTTCCCCCGCTGATCATGGGACATGAGTTCTCGGCTATCGCACCCGACGGGATGCGGGTGACTATCAATGCCACAGTCAGCTGCGGAACATGCGACCGGTGCCTCGCCGGGTTGGAGCAGGTCTGTCGGCGGCGGACCATCATCGGGATCGACCGGCAAGGGGGCCTGGCAGAACGGGTGGCGGTCCCCGAGGAGGCGCTGGTGGAGCTCCCTGAGGACGCCTCGCTGGAGGCCGGGGCCATGGTGGAGCCTCTCGCCGTTGGCCTCCGTGCCTGGAAGCGCTCGCGCGCTGAGCCCGGCATGGATGTCGCCATCATCGGGGGCGGCAACGTCGGTTTGATGATCCTCACCGTCGGGGCCCCTTCCGGGGTCGAGATCACTGTGGTCGACATCAACCCTCGGCGGCTCGAGGTCGCCGAGGGCGCCGGGGCGACCAACGTGACGACTGCGCTCGAGTCGGAGTACGACGTCATCTACGACGCCGTCGGATCGATGCAGACCCGGGCCGCCTCGATCGAGCATCTCCGGCCCGGGGGAAGCGCCATCTGGCTGGGATGCCACGGCCCGGCACTCCCCCAGTACAACCCACTCGACATGATCCGAAGTGAGCGAAGCGTGATGACTTCCTTCGCCTACACCCGCAACGAGTTCGTCGAGGCTGCCGGGTTGACCACCACCCTCGACCTGGGGTGGGCCACTGTGGTAGACCTGGAGGACAGCCCCGAGGTGTTCCTGGACCTGTCATTCGGACGGTCGCCTTTGACAAAGGCCCTGATCAGGCCGTGAGCCGCCACTTCCGGGTCGGCGTGATCGGTGCCGGCTCCATAGCCAAGGCACACGTCATCGGTCTCCGGTCGGTGTCTTCCTACTTCGGCGACGACGGGGTCGCGGCCGAGGTGGCGGCCATCGCCGACACCAACCCCGACAGTGCCCAGGCTGCGGCCCGGAGGTATGGCATAGACCGGTGGACCACCGATTGGGAGTCGTTGGTCGCCGACGACAGCCTCGACGCAGTGACAGTCGCCGTGCCCAACGACTGGCATGCACCGGTGGCTATGGCGGCGGCGGCCGCCGGTCGCAACGTGTTGTGCGAGAAGCCATTGGCCCACGACATCGAGGCGGCTCGGGCGATGACCGCGGCGGTCGAAGCCGCAGGGGTGGTGCACAGCGTCAACCTCAACTACCGCAGTATTCCAGCGATCCGCTACGCCCGCGCCCTGATCGAGGCCGGCGAGCTCGGGGAGATACTCGCCTTCAGGGCCGCGTTCCTCCAGGAGTGGGCGGCCAATCCCACCGTTGCCAGATCGTGGAAGTTCGTCGATGCCCATGCCGGCGCCGGTCCGGTGCTGGCGGTGGGATGCCACGCCATCGACTTGGGCCACCACCTGGTGGGACCGGTGGTCGCGGTCACTGCCGCCACCAGCACCCATGTCACCCGAAGGCCATTGCCTCAGGGGACCAACACCTATGCAACTGTCGAGGGCGACGTGGAGATGGGCGACGTCGACAACCCTGATCTCGGGGTGATGCTGATCGAGTTCGCCAACGGCGCCACCGGAACCGTGGAGACCAGCAGGGTCACCCGGGGTCGTAAGAATCACTGTTTCATCGAGGTCAACGGGACCGAGGGGTCGTTGGTCTTCGACTACGAGAGGATGAACGAGGTGCACCTGGCCTCCCGCCGAACCTCGAGTCTGGGATTGGCCCGGGTGGTGGTCGGGCCCGAGCAGGACGGGGGCTTGGTCTGGAATCTCGGCGGCCTCGGCGTCGGGTTCGCCGAGACGGTCATCGTCCACATGCGGGACTTCCTCAGCGCGTTGGCCCGAGATGCCCCGGCCAGCCCAGACTTTCGGGACGGGCTTCGAGCCCAGGAAGTGGTGCACGCCGCCCTGATTTCAGCGAGGTCGCGGCGCTGGGAGCAGGTGTCCGGGGTGTGAACGGCTGGGGTCAGCCTCGGATCAGGTTGGGCAGCCAGAGGATGATGGCGGGGAAGGCAAACAGCACGCCCACTGTCACCAGATCCATGACCGCGAAGGGAGCTATTCCCCGGAAGGTCCGTTCCGGCGAGACCCCGCTGACCCCCGAGACCACGTAGACGTTGATCCCCACCGGCGGAGTGATCTGGCCCAGCTCGATTCCCTTGACCACCAGGATGGCAAACCAGATCCCGTCGAATCCGAGGGCGGTGATCACCGGGTAGGCCAGTGGGACGAAGATGATCAGCACCGAGAGCGAGTCGAGGACCATGCCCATCGGGATCAGGGCCAGGAGCAGAACCGCCACGATGAGGAAGGGAGCCAGGTCGAGACCGACAACCCACCTGGTGAAAGCGGAGGGGATGCCGGCGGAGACCATGTAGAAGGTGAAGATGGTCGATCCGACGAAGATGAAGAAGGACATCGAGGTGACCGCCGCCACCTCCTGGAGAGCCTGCTTGACCACGGTGAACATGGTGCGGAGGCCCTCCCGGCGTCGCTCGACGATGAGGACCAGCAGGGCAAAGAAGGCGCCGAGGGCACCGGACTCGGTCACGGTGAAGACCCCGCTGAACACCCCGGTCATGATGATGGTGAACAGCACCGCCACCCGGAACACCCCACGCCAGGGGAGACTCCGCACCGGTCGGCTGGCGACCTCCTCGAGTTCGCCGTCGCCTTGTCGAGTGTTTCCCTTGACCACAACATAAGTGGCGTAGATCACCGCCGAGATGATCCCGGGGATGATCCCGGCGAGTAGCAGCGACCCGATCGACTCTCTGGTCAATACGCCGTAGATGGCCAGGATGATGCTGGGAGGGATCAGGATCCCCAGGGTTCCCGCGGCGGCCACCATCCCGGCGGCGAGACTGTCCGGGTAACCGCGCTTGCGCATCTCATGGATGGCGAGCCGGCCGATTGTCGCTGCGGTGGCGACACTGGAGCCGGTGACCGCGGCGAAGCCGGCACATGCGCTGATGGTCGCCACTCCCAACCCCCCGCGGACCCTGAGCAGCAGCCGGTCGGCGGTGGTGTAGACATGTTCGGCGATCCGGGCGTATACCGCGAACAGGCCGACCAGGACGTACATGGGGACGATGCTCAGGCTGTAATTGCCCACCGCGGTGAACGGAGCGTTGCCCATCGAGGCAGAGGCCACGGCGAAGTCGCGGGTCAAGAAGACCCCGATGGCCCCGGCCAGGGCGAGGCAGAAGGCAATCGGCACCTCGGAGGCGAGGAGGATGAAGAACACCACCAGGACGATGATGAGGACGGTCCCGGTGTCCATCACTCCGCCTCCCCGTTCTTGGCGACAGCTTCCTCTTCTGGAGGGATATCGACTGCCGTTCCCGCCACCAGCGCGGGCGGAGTGGGTTTGGCGTGCCACTCCTCCCAGATCCGGGCGATGTACTCCACCGCCAACACGGCGAACCCGACTGCGATCACGAGCCGGGCGGGCCAAACCGGGAATCGGAGCAAACCAGGCTTTACTTCACCGGTGGTCACCGAGAGCAGCGCCCGTTCCCAGGTCGCCCAGGCGAACCAGGCCGACCCCAGCATGCAGGCAAACATGCCAAATACCTTGACCACCCGCCGGACCGCGAAGGGCAGGATCCCGGTGACCAGGCTCATCCGAACGTGGACCTTGGCCTCTTCGGCGTGGGCCAGCCCGAGGAAGACCACCACCACCATGAAGGTCTCGATCAGTTCGATCATGCCCGGGATCGAGCGTCCGGTGATCTGGCGTCGGACAACGTCGGCGACGATGCCCAGCATGATCCCTGCCGAGACGATCGAGCCCATCACCGCCATCGCCCGGCCCACCTTGCGGGTCACCCGGACCCACAGCGGGTGAGGACGAGTCGGGTTCGCCGACTGGGTCACCGAACCTCCCCTGGGCCTCCGTGACTGCCTGGCCGCCGGACATGTGGGAAACGAACACCGACAGATCCGTCGAGCGCGGTCATGCCGGGCCCCCGATCCGGAGTGAGGACTGCGCCGAGCTCTGGGCGACCCAGATCCCGGTGATGATCACCAGGCCCCCGGCGACCAGGGTCAGGGGTATCGGCTCGTTGAGGAACACTCCCCCGGCGATGACCCCGATCACCGGGGTCAGATAGGTGACCATGGTGGCGTTGGTGGCGCCCACCCGTTCGATCAGGATGTAGTAGAGCAAGAAGGCGACACCGGTTCCCACCGTCCCCAGGGTCAGCGCCGCCGCGATCACCGACGGAGTCAGCGCCGACCACTCCGGCACCCCGTCGAATAGCAGTGCCAGGGGTGTGGAGATGACGAACGCGATCCCGATCTGTGCGGTAGCCATGGGAAGGGCAGCCACATGAGGGGTCACGAACCGTTTGGCATACACCGCGCCCGCGGCAAGGAGGGCACATGCAGCGAGGACGGTGAACACCGAAGGCAGGGTGTTGCTGTCGTCGAGCCCCAGGCCAACCACCACCGTCGTCCCCACCGAGGCGAGCACCAGACCGACCATCTTCCTCGTCGTGAACCGCTCGATCGAGATCAACACCGCCATCAGGAGTGTCATCAGTGGGATCAGCGAGTAGAGGACCGCGGTCATCGCCGAGGTCACTCCTTGTTGGGCCCAGGCGACCATTGTCCAGGGGATCACGTTGGCCGGCAAAGCCAGGAAGCCGAGATGGAGCCAGGTGATCACTCCACGGGGAAGGGGCACTCGAAGCACCGCCAACGCCAGGACCAGCACCAAGAACCCCGATGCCGTCCTGGTCGCGACCAGCCACAGGGGGGTCAGCCCGGCCACCGACACCTTGATGAAGAGGAAGGTGAAGCCCCAGATCGCGGCGAGCGTCGCGATCTGGGTGACATCGACCAGCGAGAACTCGGAGTGTCGAGACCTCGACACCACCCCTCTCACCGGAGCCTGCCACGGCCACTGTGACTCACTCGGGACGTGGCACGTATTGGGCAGGAGGTTGAAGGATCTCGATCACATGACCGTCGGGATCGAGGACCCCGAGGAAGTAGCCGCCGTAGTGGATGCTCTCCCGGGGTAGCGGCACGGGCTCGGGCGGATTGGAGACCACGGTGTAGCCACCTGCCTTGACCGCCTCCCAGACTTCGAAGATGTCGTCGACCTCGACACATAGGTGCCAGCTACCGGGCCGGCCCCACTCGGTGTCGGCAGGCTCCATCACCGGATGGACGAACTCCTCCAGCTGAATGCGAGAACCGTCCTTGCACTGCACCATGGCGATGCGGAGGTGGGTGCCCTCGTACCCGATGAGATGGGTGAGGAAGGGGCCAGACCACTCGCCCGAACGGCTCTCCTCCAACGTCAGCCCGATGGTGTCACGATAGAACTTGAGTGACTCTTCAACCGACGACACGGTCAGCCCGGTGTGGTTCACCGTGTTGAACATTGGTTTCTCCTTTGTCGTTGCCAATGGGCTCCGTCCGCTCACGGCCGGAGAAGGACTTTCACCGGCCCCCCCGGCCGCGGTTCCATCAACTCGTAGATGGTGCCGGGGCCCTCGTCGAGCGGGCGGATCGTGGCCCACTCGAGGACCCGGTCGTCGATCAGGCCCGCCGCCGACTCGAAGTCGTCTCTCCCGTAGGCGGCCGACCCGATGACCCGCTGCTCGATCCGGACCAGCATCTGGGCGTCGAATCCAGCCTCCGGGCTCTCGTTGCCCACCCACACCGTGGTCCCTCCTGGCCTGAGGTGTTCTAGCGACAGTCGGTGGGTGACCTCGGTTCCCGCGGCGTCGAAGACAACGTCGTACTCGCCCTCGAGGAACTGTCCGACGTCGTTCACCCCAAGACCGCGGGCCAGGGCGAGACGGGTCGGGTCTAGGTCCACCACGCTGATTCGTTCGCTCAGTGGGGCGCAGAGGTAGGAGAGGAGTAGGCCGATCGTCCCTGCGCCGAGGATGGCGACCCGGTCACCGGGGCCTGGCTCATGGAGTCTCACCGCATGGAGCGCCACCGCCAGGGGCTCGATCATGGCACCCGCCTCCAGCGAGACGTGAGCCGGGATGTCGACAAGAGACCGCTCAGGAACGGCCACCCGGGCGGCGAAGGCCCCCGGCCTCTGGATACCTATGATTCTCCGGTCGCGACACAGGTGGTCCTGGCCCCGGGAACAACTGTCGCAGGCGTCGCAGCTGATCATGGGATTGACCGCCACTCTCCGCTCACCGAGGATGGCTGAGAATTCGTGTCCCATCACGATGGGTGGTGATCTGAGCAGGCCTCCGTCCCTGGCGCTGTGGACATCGCTGCCACACACTCCCGAGACCGCCACTTCGACCACCACTTCCGAATCCCCCGGGACCGGGTCATCGACATCCACCAGTTCCACGATCCCGACCTCGCGGAGCAGGACCGCTCTCACAGCTCGTGGCCGACTCCGTCCTCGACGTTCTTGCAACTGAGCATCACACAGTCGGTGACCGCCCGGGCGCCATGGGGCACGAACGGTGGAGCGTGGAATCCCTCACCAGGCCCCAGCTCCCGCACCTCGCCGTCGAAGTCGATACGCACCCTTCCCTCGAGAACGATGATGATCTGCTCCTGCTGGTGGGTGTGGGGCTCGGATCCCTGTCCGGCCTTGAAGTGGAGCCTGCCCACCTCGATGCTCTCGCCGGTGAGCAACTCACCGAAAGCGTCAGAGTGCTGCGGCGTGATCGCCATCTTCTCCATGCTGTCGAAATTGATAAAGGGCACTCGCCACTCCTCGTATGGATATCGATGTCGGCCGCCATTGACATCAGACAGGGTATTATATACTCTGCAATCTAGATGCGCTGCCGCGTCGCGTAACAATCCAGATGGGGTGTCGGCAACGGGCTCGACATCTTTTTGAAAGGGCCCCAAACGGCCCGGGAGGACCCGATGAATCGCAGGAAAACACAGAGCCAATCCAAACCGGTGCGAGCGTTCCCCTTGGCGATCATCCTCGCCCTGGTGGTGGCGGCATGTGGCGGCAATGGTGCAGACTCGACCTCCACCACTCAAGCTGCAGGTCCCGGCACCACCCAGCCTCCGGCGGCGACCACCACCACCGCCGAACCGCTCGACCCGGTGCGTTTGGTCTATTCGTCGTTCGCCGTAGCCGACAGCCCATATTCGAAGGCTTTCGAGTGGCTGGCCGACGAGATGAACTCTCGCACGGACGGAAGGGTCACCATCGAGCAGTTCCATGCCGGCTCATTGTGCGCCTTCAACGACATCTTCGACTGTCTGAGGGACGGTCGGAGTGACTTCGGCCTGTTCCTACCGGTGCAGCAACCGACGTTCCTGCCCTTCTCCAGCATCGGCTCGGTGCTGTTCGTCAGCCGCGACACCCAAGCCCACAGCGAGGCATTCAACGAGCTGGCGGAAACCCATGACCAATTCAGCGCAGAGTGGGCCAACGTGGGGATGACCCCCCTCTGGTTCGCCTCGATCGGCCCGGCGGTGCTCGGCGCCAACGAGCCCGTTGAGAACATCGAGTGGCTCTCGGGCAAGTCGATCCGGGCTACCGGCTACTTCACTCAGGCGCTGAACGCGGTCGGGGCCAACCCGGTAGCCATGCCCAACACCGACGTCTACGAGGCCATCCAGCGGGGAACCATCGATGCCTTCTACGCATCGACCCTCGACGGCGCAGCCCTCGACAACAGCCACTTCGAGGTCACCAGCCACTGGCACGACCTCGGGGCCGGCGAGTATGTGGTCATCGCCACCGCCGTCAGTCAGGCAGCCCTCGACAAGCTCACCGCCGAAGAGCAGACCCTGCTCTTCGAGCTGGTCGATCAGATCAGGGCTGACTGGTGGGAGACCTACTACTTCCCGCAGCTCGACGTGGCCTGCAGCAACGCCATCGACGGTGGGCTCGAGTCGTTGGTGGTCTGGCCGGAGTCTGAGACTCAGCGTTTCGCCGATGCCGCCGCCGATGCGGTCCGTGACCAGTGGATCTCCGACACCGTGGCCGGAGGCGCGGCAGATGCTGCCGAGTTCTACGACACCTTCGTCGACACGGTACGCGCCAAGGAAGCTGTCTCGACCCTCAACGGGACAGCCACCGAGAGGTGCGCCGCCCGGTTCGACTGATCGGCTTCCTCCTCGAGCCGTGAGCCAAGTGTGCCGGCCCCCCGGGGCCGGCACACTTGCTCAGGGGGTTTGACGGTCGGAGTTAGATTCGGACAGGGAGTCCATCGTGAACCAGTTGCGAGTTGGAGTAGTCGGAGGCGGCAGCATCGCCAAAGCTCATGTGCTGGCGCTACGCGCCCTTCGCTCCTATTTCGGGGGCGACGGGAACGATCCCGAGGTGGTGGTCATAGCCGATGTGGTCGAGGAAGCGGCACGACACGCGGCCAACGCCTACGGGGTGGCGAGGTGGACCACCGACTGGATGTCCCTGGTCCAGGACCCGGAGATCGACCTGATCACCATCGCCGTCCCCAATGACCAGCACGAGACTGTTGCCGTGGCCGCGGCTCGAGCCGGAAAGCATGTCCTCTGCGAGAAGCCGTTGGCCCATGACATCGAGTCGGGGCGTCGCATGCTCAAAGAGACCGAAGCCGCCGGAGTGGTGCACAGTGTCAACCTCAATTATCGATCGATCCCCGCGATCCGCTACGCCAAGCAGCTGATCGACGAAGGCGCCATCGGCGAAGTGGTAGGTATGCGGGGGACCTTCCTCCAGGACTGGGGGCTCGACCCGGCTATTCCGAGGTCATGGAAGTTCGAGAAGGACAGGGCCGGAGCGGGGCCGATGCTCAGCCTTGGCTGCCACCTGGTCGACCTCATCCACTTTCTGGTGGACCGGATATCAGACGTGGTAGCCGTTACCACCACCGCCATCGGTTCGAGGCCCCTACCCAGCGGACGAGACACCTACGCCGCCAGCTCACAGTCGGAGATGGCGCCGGTCGACATCGAAGACGCCGGGACTCTTCTGTTTCGCACCGTAAACGGAGTGCCTGGGGTGCTCGAGTTGAGCCGGATCAGCTCGGGACGACAGAACTACTGCACCATCGAGATCAGCGGCACCCAGGGAGCGATCGCCTTCGACTATGAACGGCTCAACGAGCTCCAGCTGTCCAGCCGCCACGGCCCCGGTGGCGGGTTCACCCGGATCATCGTCGGACCGGCTCAGGACGGAGGACTGGTATGGACCCTGGGAGGTCTCGG
Organism: uncultured Acidimicrobiaceae bacterium; assembly: GCA_964454615.1. Classification (GTDB taxonomy): domain Bacteria; phylum Actinomycetota; class Acidimicrobiia; order Spongiisociales; family ZC4RG35; genus ZC4RG35. The sequence continues at coordinate 19,975 of CAYVTP010000018.1, forward strand.
GGTCGGGTTCGCCGAGACCATCATCGTGCACATGCGTGAGTTGGTCGCTGCCATTTCCTCGGGCCGCCCCGCCTCTCCCAGCTTCGCCGACGGTCTAAGGGCCCAAGAGGTGATCCACTCGGCGCTGGAATCGGTGGAGACCCGGTCCTGGGAGTCGGTCAGGCCGGTGGCAGAACCGGCAGCGCTCTCGGCGGGCTCGTAATGGGGTCATCCCCGTTTTCCGGCTTACCCCCCTCATCGCCCTAAGCCCATGGAGCGGGGGCCACACAATGGATAATATGGTGTAATCCCAAGCAGACCAGAGGGGTACCGCCTTGCCTGATGGGGCCATTTTCGACACAACCCGCCGACCACGGACCGCAAGGGAGTTCGTTCGCGACCATCTGCGGCGCCGAATCGTGGCGGGCGAGCTGGCCGGTGGGGTGAGACTGGTTCAGACTCAGGTCGCCACCGACCTCAACGTCAGCACCACACCGGTGCGAGAGGCCCTCCTCGACCTGGCGTCCGAAGGTCTGGTCAAGTTCGACTCACATCGCGGGGCGGTGGTCAGCCAGCCCAACATGGAGGAGCTTTGGGAGATATTCGAGCTGCGGCGAGTCCTGGAGCCGATGGTGGTCGAGCATGCCGTGCCCGGCATCACCTCCGACCATTGCGACCACCTCGACCGACTGTGCGATCGGATGGAGGCGACCAATGACCCCGACGAGTGGGTGCCACTCAACCGGGAGTTTCATCAAGTGTTCATGGACATTTGCGGACGACCGCGTCTCGCCTCTTTCGTTGCCATCCTCCACGACACCGCAACCACCTTCCTCACCATGTCGATGCGATTCCGCCCCGAGATGATGGAACATGGGAACCGGGACCACCGGATCATGGCCAACGCGGCGCGGGATGGTGATGTGGAAACCGCCAGCACCTGCGCCAGCGACCACATGAATATCACCATGACCGCGGTGAAGAGCATCGTCGGCGACACCGGATCGACGAATCTGACCGACCTGGCCAGCAAGGCCTGACCCCGCCGGCAGGTGACCGATCCGCGATTCAGCGCTCGGCCTCCGGGGTTTCGAGGGGAAGGCTGACGTGGTGATACTGGATCTCCACCGCCCGATCGAGGTCCTTGGTACCGAAGCACTCCAATAGGGCGAAGTGGTCCGCAACCGCCTTGCGTCGCAACTCGGGATGGAGCCGCTGGGCCTGGGCGACGAACACTCCCCCGGCCTCCTCCAGGGCGAGAAGGATCCCGGAGAGTCGTTTGGTTTTGGTCGCCCGGTGGAACACCGAGTGGAAAGCGCTGTTCTTCTTCACCCACCCACCGAGATCCTCCTCCTCGGCGAGCTCATCGGCCAGGGACCGGGCCAGGGACAACTCGGCATCTGTGATCCGCGCCATCGCCTTCTCCAGAGCCACCCGCTCCACCGCCCTCCTCACCTCGACTATCTCGACCATCTCCTCCCAGTCGGTGGTCCTCACCGTCCCGATCCGATGACTATCGAGGGTGATCAGCCCCTCGCTGGCCAGGTCGCGCATAGCTTCACGGACTGGCGTGGTACTCACTCCGAGCTGGCCGGCAATGTCGGTCTGAATCAGACGATGGCCTGCGGGCAAGTCCCCACGCAGGATGCTGTCGCGGAGGACGTCTCTGACCATCTCCACAGCGGTCACCCGCCCGATGGTCGGCACACTGAGTCGCTTACGTTCTTCGGTGGTCATCTGAGCTAAACCCCGTTGTGGTCCAGAGTTGACTTAACGGTCGGTCCCGTCCCAACATCAAGCCTTTTCTGTACTATACCGAATGTAGATCCCAGGTCGACCCTCCGCTTCGGGTCGTAGACTCCATTTCGAGGGGGTGAGAATGAGCCGTTACGCCAAGGGACCCTTCGCCGTCGACTGGGAAGACCGGTATGACTTTGCCGAATTGCGTGGGCAACGGGTGTCCAAGGCCCAGGAGGCGCTGCGCGACGCCGGAGCCGACGGTCTCCTGGTGTGGAAAGACGAAAACGTACGTTATCTCACCTCGCTCCGGGCCCAACTGATCGCGGGGAAGACCACTTCACTCAACGGGGCCCTCCTCACCGTCGATGACTCCCCAACCCTGCTCGGGTCGGGCGGTGAAATCGACAAGGCGGAGTTCGGGATGAGCTGGATCGGGGAAGCTCATGCCGTTCCCATCATGGAGCAGCGGGAGCTGGTGGATGGTTTCGTGGTCAACATCCTGACCCCGCTCCTCGACCGACGTGGCCTCACCTCGGGCCGGCTCGCCGTCGACCAGGCCAACATATCCTTCATCCAGTCCCTGGCCACCCACCTTCCCGACATCGAGCTGGTCGACGGCGACACCGTGATGCAGCAAGCGAGGTGGATCAAGACCGACCAGGAAGTGGCCATCATCGAAGAGGCCTGCGCCATTGGAGACGCGGTCACCCAACGTGCCCTGGACGGGACCAGAGCAGGACGCCGTGAGTTCGACGTCGCAGCCGATGCGATGCAGACCCTCTACCAGCTTGGTGGTGAGATGGCCCATGTCATCACACCGTTCGTCGCCTCAGGCGAGCACATGTCGCCGCCTCACCGACTGGCCACCGACAAGATCATCCGCAACCAGGACCTGTGTTTCATCGACATCGGGGCGATGTGGAACGGCTACTTCGCCGACATCGGCCGGACGACGGTGGTGGGCAAGCCCTCGAAGGTGCAACAGAAGATCTACACCGCGGTCTACCAAGGGTTGATGGCAGGCCTGGCCAAGATGCGACCGGGTTTCACCAACCAGGATGCCGCCGACGCCATCGTCTCCGAGATCGGTAAGCATGGCTACGAGGAAAACCTGTTCAGCCTGTTCATCGGTCACGGCATAGGCATGGGCGCCAACGAGCCCCCATACATCGGCGAAACCCTGCCCGGGGCAACCACCTACGAGTTCCAGCCAAACATGGTCTTCGCCGTCGAGCCCCTGGTCTGGGTGCCGGGTGTTCGCGGCGGAGGCGGGGTCAGGCTCGAGGACATGGTCCTGATCACCGATGACGAGCCCCATCTCCTCTCCCGGGTCGAATACGAGGAGAGGCTCCTGCTGTGATTGGGACTATGTCCAGTGAGCACGCCCGATCGGCTCTGACGTAGGGTGGCTCGCATCCGAGCAACGGTCCGGAACTGCGAGAACGGGTGTACTGATTGAGTTCGATCGCCAAGCCGACCAACGAGCTTCTCGATGCCAAACGGAAGTTGGGTGATCC
>CAYVTP010000019.1:0-22670 GCA_964454615.1 uncultured Acidimicrobiaceae bacterium
TGACCGAGCGCGGCTACGGCGTTGCCGGTGCACCCACTTGCAACATCTGGCCGTCTCCCCCGGCGGTGTCGACTACCCATGATTTCTGCCTCGAGCAGGACATCGAAGAGGCCAACCGGATCCTCGACGACCTGGGTTACGAGCGTGGCGCCGATGGAATCCGGGTGCATCCGGAGTTCGGGCGGCTGGTATTCACGTTCAGCACCTCCACCAACCCGGTTCGACAGGAATTCCAGGACCTGATTCAGGCTGCTTGGCGCGAGATCGGAATCGAGACCCAGATGCGGGACGTTCCAGCAACGGTGTACTTCAGCGGCGGGATCGCTGCCGACAACATCACCCGGTTCGATGGTGACATTCAGATGTACACCTTCGTCCCGTTGCCCGGTGGCCAGTCGCACTTCGCCGGCTACACCACTGAGGAGATCCCGCAGTCGAGCAACGGCTGGGCCGGTGCCAACCTGGTTCGGTACTCCAACACGGCGTATGACACCCTGTACGCCGAGCTGTCTCGGACCACCGACCAGGACGCCAGGAACGAGCTCATCAAGCAGCTCAGCGACCTTGTGGTCGGTGACGGCGCCGTGATCCCGTTGGTGTGGAGGGCTTCGGCCTCCGGGTTCTCCAACGAGCTCGGCGGTTGGGCCCCGCTCAACGGTTGGGACTCGGAGTACTGGAACATCGCAGACTGGTACCGCCAGTAGTACCGGACTGCTACTAACCGACAGGAGAGCCTTCCGGGGGAACCCGGAAGGCTCTCTGTCCGATCATGCTTCGATCCGTGACGGGACGGGACTAAGGAGTAATGGGCAGATACGCATTACGTAGGGCGCTGATTGCTATCCCGACTCTGATCGCGATCGCCTTCATCATCTTCACCATCCTCGCCCTGGCTCCGGGTGACCCGACCGCGAACCTTCCGTTGAGCGTCCCTGAGTCGGTGCGGATCCAGGTCCGCGAGGCCCTCGGCCTCGGCGAGCCCTTCCTGATCCGGTTCGTCAAGTGGCTCCAGCTCATGATGATCAATGAGCCGCTTCACCTCATCGAGTCGACTTTCAACGTGTGCATTGGTGACTGTGAGAATCGGGTCCGGATCATCTCCTGGGCCTCACGAGCACCTGCGCTTGATGTCATCTACCAGCGGATCCCTCAGACCCTTTGGGTGCTGGGCACGGCATTTGTTATCGGGCTTCTCATCGCCATCCCGGTAGGGGTCATCTCTGCCTACAAGCAGTACTCCTGGTTCGACAATGTGGGAACCTTCATCACCATGCTGGGCTACTCGGTGCCCACCTTCTTCACCGGCCTCCTTCTCATCATCATTTTCAGCGTCCAGCTTCGTTGGCTCCCCTCCTACTACGACACCACCCATGTCATCGACTGGAGTAGCTGGGACAGCGTGCGGTTCCAGATTCGGCAGATGATCATGCCGGTGTCCGTGATCGCCCTGTTCAACGCGGCAGCCCTGACCAGATACACCCGGGCTTCGATGCTCGACAACCTCAACGAGGATTACGTTCGGACCGCCAGGTCCAAAGGTCTGAGAGAGCAGGGAGTGGTCACGATCCACGTCCTACGCAACAGCCTGATCCCTGTGGTCACCCTGATCGCTCTCCAGATCCCAGGGATCTTTGCCGGGGCGATCATCACCGAACAGATCTTCCGGATCAACGGTATCGGGGCCCTGTTGATCGTTTCGATCGGGAACAACGACGTACCAATGGTCCAGACCCTCACCTTCATGTTCGCCGTCCTGATAGTCACCTTCAACCTGATCGCCGACATCATGTACGGCGTACTCGACCCCCGCATCAGGTACGACTGATGGCCGACACCCAGGACCAGCGAGATCGGCAGGCTCCCCAGCAGGTTGCAGCGGCCTCAGGTGAGAAGTACCGCTCGCTGAGGTCAGACGTGTGGCGGCAGTTCCTTCGCCACAAGGGGGCAGTCACCGGCCTGGTCATTCTGACCATCATCGCTCTTGCCAGTCTCCTGGGGCCCATCCTGTGGCCCGGCGATGGCGTCACACCCAATCCAAGGTTCTCCAATCAGCCCCCGTCCTGGGAACATCCCATGGGCACTGACAACATCGGCCGTGATGTGATGGCCCGGGTGCTGTTGGGCGGCCGGATCTCCTTGGCGGTCGGTATCACTGCCATGCTGGTCAGCATCACCGTGGGCACTACCGTCGGGGTGCTTTCCGGCTTCTTCAAGCGGTTGGACGGCCCCCTGATGAGAGTCACCGACCTCTTCCTGGCAATGCCCATACTGCCTCTATTGCTGGTCGTGATCATGCTCTTCCGCCAACCGATGACGGAGCGGTTCGGTCCTGAGATGGGCATCTTCATCATGGTGGTGTCGATCATCGGGGTCACGAGTTGGATGCAGGCGGCGCGCGTCGTTCGTGGCCAGGTCCTCTCCATCAAGCAGAAGGAGTTCGTAATTGCCGCCCACAGCATCGGGACCAGACGGCGGAACATCATGTTGCGCCACATCGTGCCAAATGTCCTGAGCCCGGTCATGGTCGCCGCCGCTCTGGGCGTGGCGGTGGCAATCATCACCGAGTCGGCTCTCTCCTTCCTCGGCCTCGGCTTCCCCTCGGCCTTCCCGACCTGGGGACGACTTCTGTTCGACGCCAAGGACTATCTGCAGCTTGCGCCGATGCGCGTCATCTGGCCGGGAGCGCTCATCTCGTTGACGGTGATAAGCGTGAATTTCATCGGGGATGGCATGCGAGATGCCCTCGATCCCAAGCTCCGAAGCAAGTAGAGCGGCCTCGAAAGGGGCGACATGTTGAACCGGCTCTTGTGGGTGCTCCAGGTCGGGCTCGGCCTGTACTTCATCGCCGTAGGGGTGATCCACCTCGTCCTGCCCGAGGGCCTGCCCGAGCTCGCCTCCTGGATGTACGACATGACCCGCGGCCAACATGTCGTCGCCGGGACCCTGGAGATCATCGGAGGGCTCGGGTTGATATTGCCTGGGCTGACCGGGATCAAACCCGACCTGACGATCTGGGCAGCGCTCGGGCTGATGGCCGTCATGGTCGCCGCGGCCGTATGGCATGTCGGTCGGGGAGAGCTGGCCAATGTTGGCGGCAATGCGGTCAACATCGCAGCCCTGGCTGTGATCGTCTACGGGCGAAGCAGACTGGCCCCGCTCCCACTAGCAAGATCCTGACTCAATCGAGCCGGTAGATGCGTGTGAGCCGTTCCATCTCGGCGTCGACGTCCAACCGGAGGTCCTCGAGCAGACCCGAGGAGACCTCGAAGACCCAGGCGTGGACTCCCAGCCTGCCCTCCCTGTAGGCCCGCTGGACGACAGCCGACTTCAGGACGTTGACGCATTGCTCCTCCACGTTCAGCTCGACGAACCGCCGGAACCGCGCCGCCTCGTCTTCGATGGCGTCGAGTTCGTCACTGTGGAGGCGGTAGACGTCGCGGATCGTCCGTAGCCACGGATTGAGTACTCCCACGTCCTTCGGTTGCAATGCCGCCGCCACCCCTCCGCACTGGTAATGGCCGCACACGACGATGTCCTGGACTCCCAGCTGCCCGACCGCATAGTCGATCACCGCCATGGCGCTGATGTCGAGGGCCGAGACCATGTTGGCGATGTTGCGCAACACGAAGACTTCCCCGGGGCCCAACCCCATGATCTCCTCGGCGGTGATCCGACTGTCGGAGCACCCGATGTAGAGGATCGACGGGCGCTGGCCGTCGGTGAGTCGGGCAAAGAAGTCGGTGTCGGTCTCCAGCCTCGATGCCGCCCACGCCTTGTTGTTGTCGAAGATCTCTTGGAGTCGCATCGTCGTCGAGGATATGCCTTTGAGGCGCGGCGTACCATCCGGGGCCGATGGCGGTCTCCGATAGTTGGCTCGTGTTGCCCGACGTGCAGGTCCTGTCCGGGCGACGCCTGATCGACAGGACATTGCCGCGTGGCTGAGGCGACAAGACGGCGCCCCGGTCTCGGCACAGTCCTGACCACCCTGGCGGCGCCTGTCTCCTGGGGCACGACCTATGTGACCGTCACCGAGCTCCTCCCGCCCGACCGGCCCCTGCTGGTGGCCGCCGTCAGGGTGGTGCCCGCCGGGGTACTCTTACTCCTGGTCGGCAGGCTGCGGTCCTCATGGAGGCCGCGAGGTGTCGAGTGGCGACGCACCTTCACCCTTTCCCTCGCCTACTACGGGGTGTTCTTTCCCCTTCTCATCGTGGGGGTCTACCGTCTCCCGGGCGGCGTGGCCGCTGCTGTCAGTGGAGCCCAGCCCCTCCTGGTGGCCGTCCTCGGGCTGGTCCTGGTGGGGATCCGACCTCTTCGCGTCGATCTGCTCGTCGGGTTCGTGGCTGCGGTCGGAGTCGCCTTCGTGGTCCTCCAGCCCGACGCCGGACTCGACGCCGTCGGCGTGCTGGCTGCCATCGGGGCGACCACCTCCTTCGCGGTGGGAGTGGTGTTGAACAAGAAGTACCCGGCGCCGGCGAGTCGACTCTCCGACGCCGGCTGGCAGATGGTCATGGCAGGAGCCATCCTGGTACCGCTGACCTTGGCATTCGAAGGGCTTCCCGAGTCGGTGAGCGGGTTGAACCTGATCGGGTTCGCCTATCTGAGCCTGGTGGTCACCGGGCTGGCGTTCGTGTTCTGGATGGACGGTGTCCGGGTCCTGCCCTCGGCGGCGCCACCACTCCTCGGCATAGCGGTGCCTGTCACCGCCGCCCTGCTCGGTTGGATGATCCTCGACCAGACGTTCCGACCGTTGCAGCTGATTGGGCTGGCCCTCTCCTTCGGCGCCATCGGCTATGGGGCGGTGGTGGGCTCGCGTCGCCAAGAGCCGAGGCCGGCGCAGTTGTCGTGAAGTCCTCCGGCCGATCAGACAGGGGCCACCGGTCAGGTGGCGGCAAGGAACTCTCTGGCGCGGACCAGGTCGTGTTCCTCGAGTCCCTGGTCGAAGGTCCCGAGGACCCGGCGCAGGTCCTCTGAGCCATCCGGCTCGATCGACAACTCTCTTCGCACTCCGACCAGGCCGGTGAGAGCCTGCAGCTGAGACAGCCTCAACCCCATCGTGGCTGCCACATCCGACACCTCCTGGTATGCCCGAGCGGCTTCGTCGAGGCTTCCCGCCATCCTCAGCACCCCGGCATGGATCAGGCGGAGCTCCGGGCTCACCGTCACTTCCGGGGATCCGAGTGTGACCGCCTCTGCGCTCAGCTCGAGGGCCCTGTCGACCTGTCCGGCGAGCCCGTGGACCAGTGCCCTGACGGCGAGCAGATGGGGCCAGAAGACGGGTGGTGCGATGGTGCCCTGGTAGAGGTGCACTCCGATCTCGGTCATCTCCAGCCCACTCTCGACATCCCCCAGATGCGAGGTGGCGGCGCCTTCGAAGACCGTTGCCAGGGTCTGCCACACCACGTAGTCGTTCTCATCGGCAACCTCACGCAGTCTCCGGGCAAATTGGATGCACTCTTCGAACCGACTCCTCACGAAGGCCAGATAACCGTTGTGATGGAGCGCGAAGGCAACGCTGTAGGGGTGGCCCATCGCCTCGGACACTGTCAGGCCCTCCTCGACCCGTCTCACTGCCTCATCCAGTTCTCCGTACTGCCAGAGGAGAAGGCCCGATGCGATCCGGGCGGTGACACCGGTGCTCGGCCCCAGGCGAAACCGGTTGGAGTGGGGTTGGCTGGGGTCGTGGAGCTCGATGCACCGGTCCAGGTGTGGCATGCCCTCCTCGAGCATTCCCGAGAAAGCGGTGACCGACCCGTACACGAAGTGCCCTTCGAGGAGGATCGCGGGGTCGTCGTTGGCCTCGCCGAGCTCGATCATCCGTCGCCCGTACCCGGCCGCCTCCTCGAAGTTCGCGGTGTTCATGTAGTAGGTGGCCAGGGCGCGGTGAACCGGGAACAGCTCGGTCGGGGTGGCGGAGCCCTCGGACATCTCCAGCAGATCCCGGAACTCGGCTTCCACGTCCTCGGTGTAACCGCGGACCGCCATGGTGGCTCGCGCCCTGGCGGTGCGCAGGGTGAGGGCTGCCTCAGGATGGGAGTCGCCAAGCAACTCGATTGCGTCGGATGCCACGTCGATCGCCGCCCGGTAGCGGCCCCTGGCCTCGTAGATGGTCCAGTAGGCGTCGGCCAGGTCGACGATCTGTTCGGTATCGGCCCGCTCGACCCGGTGTCGCCATGCGGTTGACAGGTTCTCTAGCTCGAGGTCTATGTCGACCATCGCCCGGTCCCTCTCCGGCCCCAGTAGGGCCCGGGCGAGGATCTCGGCCCTGCTTGCGAAGTAGTCGGCGTGTGCCGCGCGAACCGAACCACCCCCGTCGGGGGACTCGGCCAGCCGGGATGCCGCATACTCCTTGATCATCAGGAGCATCGAGAACCGTTGGGTCGGGCCACGGTCGTCGGATCGCAGGAGGCTCTTGTCGACGAGGGATCCGACGATGTCGATCGTGTCCGGCATGCCTATCACCGATTCGAGGGCGTCGAGGTTGGCGGTGGTGAACACCGACATGGCCTCGAAGGCAGCGCGCTCCGCGTCGTTCAACAGTTCGTAGCTCCAGCCGATCGCCCCCCAAAGGGTCCGCTGGCGGTCGGGCAGGTCCCGACCTCCCGAGCCGAGGACGTCCAACCGGGTTCGCAGCCTCTCCATCAGGTCGGCCGGTGTGAACACGTTGAGCCGGGCGGCGGCCAGTTCGATGGCCAGGGGCAGTCCGTCGAGGCGTAGGGCGATCTCGGCGATGGTTCCGGCGTTCGAGTCGGACAAGGCGAAGTCCGGTCTGACGGCGCGGGCGCGATCGACGAACAGGCGGACCGACTCGGCTTCGGCGATGTCGGCGACCGACGACGCCGGGTGGGCCAGGCCCAGTGCCGGCACCGGATAGACCTGCTCGGCGCGAACCTTGAGGGTCTCCCGACTGGTCACAAGGATCTTCAGATGGTGGGCGCGTTGGAGGATCTCCACCAACCCTGCTCCGGCCGTGGTGACCTGCTCCATGTTGTCGAGGACCAGGAGCATCCGGCTGTCCCTGAGCCTGGTGGTGAGCACGGTGAGCGGTTCGGCACTACCGGTGGCCGCCAGCGACAGGGCCCGAACGATGGCTTCGTAGGCCCCCTCGGGGGTGGTCTCGGTGGCAAGATCGACGAAGAAGACACCGTCTGGGAACCTATCGAGCTGTTCGGCTGCGACTTGGAGGGCGAGCCTTGTCTTTCCGGCCCCACCGGGCCCGGTGATGGTGAGGAGGCGGGTGGCCGGGGACTCGAGCATCAGCTCGACCGCGGCCATCTCGCTGGCGCGCCCGACGAACTCGGTCGTCTGCTGTGGGAGATTGTTTGGCCTGCCGTCGAGTGTCCGTGGGGCGGGGAACTCGGCTGGTAGGTCGGGGGCGACGAGCTGGAAGAGGTGCTCCGGACCGGTCAAGTCCTTCAGGCGGTGAAGTCCCAGATCCCGCATGGCCAACCCGTTGGGGAGGTAGTCGCGAACCAGGTCGGCCACCGCACTCGAGGCCAGGATCTGACCCCCGTGTCCTGCTGCCATGATCCGGGCCGCCCGGTTCATGACCGGCCCGAAGAGGTCTCCGTCGCGTCTCTCCGTGTGTCCGGCATGGAGGCCGACCCTCACCTTGATCGGCCCGGTCGGGCCCCACTGTTCGCCATGCAGGGACTGCTGGAGGCTGACCGCTGCCCGGACCCCATCCAATGGCTGGAGAAAGATGGCGATGATCCCGTCGCCGGTGGTCTTCAGGACGGTCCCACCCGCGTGGGTGACGGACCGGTCCATGATCTCGTCGTGGCGGGCGAGGGCTGCAGCCATTGCCTCCCGGTGCTCCTCCCATAGGCGCGTGCTTCCTTCGATGTCGCTGAAGAGCAATGTCTGCACGCCGAAGAATGTAACGGCCGACAGGGTCTCGGGTGGGAGACGTCACGCACCCGTCGGCCGGAGGCAGCGGTTCAGTGGGCATGCCCGGCTGCGGCAAGGGGGTATCCCCAGGTTCAACTACCACTCCACAACTCGGTTTCGGCCGTAGGCTGCGAGTAGTGGTTACGGAGACGATTCCGGAACTGACTTGCCCCGTGCCCGCCGAGAGCCTGAACGGGGAAGAGCCGGATTCGGCCGGCCGTGCACTCGCGGCGACCGGGCCCCTGGATCTTCCCGCAGGTCTTACAGCATGACACTCCGTGCTCGTGGAGTCATGTGGCCCCTGATCTACGTCGGCGCTGTGGCCGCACCTCTCGTGTTGCTGCTCGTGGGCGACACCCCCCCCGGCCGAGGTTTCTGGACCGACTTCTCCGTCGGGCTCGGTTTCGTCGGCCTGGCCATGCTCGGCCTGCAGTTTGCGGTCACGGCGCGGTTCAACCCTGTCGATGCGCCGTTTGGGCTCGATGCAGTCATTCAGTACCACCGTCAGATCTCCATCGTGGCCTACGTGTTCATCCTTGCCCACCCGGCCATCCTCATCATTCAAACTCCGGGTCGGCTCGGCATGCTCAACCCGGTTACCGCCACGACGGCGGAGCGATGGGGGCTGCTCGCAGTGACTGCCCTGACGGTCCTGCTCGTCGCCTCGATCTGGCGCAAACAGCTCCGGATTCGCTACGAGGTGTGGCGTGTCAGCCACGGCCTTCTGGCGGTTGTCGTGGTCGGGGCCGCACTCGTTCACATCGAGGGCGCCAGCTATTACGTGTCCCAGCCTTGGAGCCGTGGCCTGTGGATTCTCATGTCGGTTGCCTTGGTGGGCCTCCTTCTCTACGTCCGGGTGTACAAGCCGTGGCTGATGACCCGTCGTCCCTACCTCGTTGAGGGGGTCCGGAAGGTGGCGCCGGAGACCTGGGCGCTCACCCTCGAGGCCGACGGTCACGATGGCATTCGCTTCGAGCCGGGCCAGTTCGCCTGGATCACCATCGAGCGCACTCCGTTTCACGCCCGGGAGCACCCGTTCTCATTCTCCTCCAGCGCAGAGCAGACAGACAGGTACGAGTTCACGATCAAGGAGTTGGGAGACTTCACCTCCCGCATAGGCGAGATCGAGCCCTCCACACGGGCCTACCTGGATGGACCGTACGGGGCCTTCAGCTCAGAGCGGTATCAGGCGTCCGGCTACGTCTTCATCGCCGGTGGCGTCGGGATTGGGCCGATCATGAGCATGCTGCGCACGCTCGACGATCTCCAGGACAGACGTCCTGCGCTGCTCATCTACGGCAACTCCTCGTTCGACGACATCATCTACCGAGAGGAGATCGACGAGCTCGGCCGGCGTCTCGACCTCCGCATCGTGCATGTGCTCGAGGACCCCCCAGACGACTGGGTGGGGGAGACCGGCTATATCGACGGCGACCTCCTCGGCAGGCACCTGCCCTTGAGAGAGGAGCGCTACCAGTACTTCGTATGCGGCCCTGGTCCCATGATGGACGACGTGGAACAGGCGCTCACCGAGCGGGGGATTCCAGCCGACGGCATTCAACTGGAGCGTTTCGAGTTCGTTTAGGAGGGCGATGACATGAGACATGCCATGACCACGCGCCTTGTCATTGGGGTGGCCGTGTTTGCGCTTTCGGCAGCAGCCGTCTTCGGTGTTCTGACCAATCTCCCCAGAGATGCGATCTCGCGCACCGACCTCATTCTCGGCCTGGACCCCAACCCCGCCAATGGCCTCGATCTCTTCAACGGAGCAACTCAACCCTCCTGTGCCGAGTGCCACGCCCTCCGCGATGCCGGGGCCGAGTCGGAGTTGGCCTCCTCGCTCGATGTCCAGCAACCGCCGGCCCGGGTGGTGGTTGACGCCCTGGTTGCCGGGACCGTTGCCGAGCACGATGCCGAGGGGTTCGAGCACAACCTCACCAACCAGCAGATATCGGACTTGGCCGCCTACATCGAGGAGGTAGCCGGTCACTGAGGCGAGGATGCCAGATCGCCGGTTGGCCGGAACTGCCCGCGGTGATGGGCAGCCTGGCTCGTGCCACCAAATCTGCGATGGGTCGGACGGTCCAGGTACTTTCACCTCCAGCATTCGCGATAGAAGGAGCATCATGTGGGTCCTGTTTCGCGTGCCGTGCCCGACACCGGACGGAAAGACCGCCAAAGACCTCTACGAGAAGCGCATTCCCTGGATCACGTCTGAGATGCAGGCCAGTGCGGTCGAGCATGGTTGCTCGTTCCACCGTGCCTGGTATGCCAGGGACGGTTCGGCCTTCTACGCGTTGGCCAGCTGGCAGACGCCTGAGGGAGCGAAGGCCTTCTACGAGTCGTGGGGAATCACCGACGAACCAGGGGACAAAGCCATTCACCTCGAGGGTGACGTAGGTCTCGTTCCCACACCCTGACTCCGCAGGTAGAACGGGGAGACGGGCCGGAGAGGCCGGCTACGAAAAACGTCTGGCCAAGTGACTCACGAGGAGCCTCTCGGCCAGACACTGCATTTATACCAGGGCCCTGCCCGGAGGTGCAACTGGAGCCGATCGAAATGTTTCGCGATCTGTTTCGGGCGGCGCTCAACGGAGCGGGGTCTGGTGTCGTCTCTCCCCGGAGAATCCGGACCGCGGATGACCACCGCCGGGAGGCCGTACCATCGGATCGATGCAGCCGATGCGCCGGCCCAGACTGCGGACCATCGATCCGGACGACCGATCGGATGTGCCCCTTCGTAAACAGCTCGGCCAGCTTCGCGACCTCTACCGATATCTGCGTCCCTATCGACGCTGGCTGGTGGCCGCCGTCGGCGGGGTGGTCGTGGCGTCGGCCCTCGGCCTCGTCTTCCCGCTGATCATGGGCGGTCTGGTGGACACCGCCATAGGAGATGACACCACCACCGAAGGCCTCGACCGGTTGGCAGCCCTGTTGCTGGCTGTGTTCTTCGCCCAAGCCCTCTTCAACTATGTCCGCTCCTACTCTCTGGCGGTGGTCGGTGAGGGAGTGGTGTCCGACCTTCGCAAGTCTGTCTACGCCCGCATCATCCGGCTTCCGGTCCCGTTCTTCGACAGACGCAGGACGGGCGAGATCACATCCCGTCTCACCTCGGACGCCTCGGTCATACAGGCCACCGTTTCGACGGCTCTTGCCCAGACCCTGGCGCAGGGGATAACGCTGGTTGGGGGTGTGGTGCTGATGGTGGTCCTCAGCCCGACCCTCTCCTTGACCATTCTCATCTTCCTCCCGGTGGCGATCATCGCCGCCGCAGTGTTCGGGCGCCGCCTCAACCGCATCTCCACGCGTTTTCAGGACGAGATCGCCACAGCCAACGCCTTTGCCGACGAGTCGATCGCATCGATTCGGGTGGTCAAGTGGTTCAACGCCGAAGACGACGCCACCGAGCGCTACGACCGCTCCATCGGGAAGGCCTATCAGGTGGCCCTTCGCCGGGCACGACTCCGCGCACTTTTCGTTCCCGGGGTCACGTTCGTCGCCTTCGGGACACTGGCAGTGGTGCTGTGGGTGGGAGGGCGGCAGGTGATCGCCGGGGCGATGAGCGCCGGTGAGCTCGTCTCTTTCCTTCTCTACACCCTGATCGTCGCCGGGGCCATCGGCACATTCACCGGCCTGTACTCACAGCTACAGGAGGCATTGGGGGCGTCGCGCCGGATCTTCGAGCTGCTCGGTGAGCCACTCGAGGTCCATCAGCCCGAACACCCTGCGGCGCCACCGGTGCGGGAGGGGTCGATCCGGTTCGAGTCGGTGAGCTTTGCCTACCAGTCGAGGGAGGGGAACGTCCTCCACGAGGTCGACCTGGTGGTTGCTCCCGGCGAGGTGGTGGCCCTGGTGGGCCCTTCCGGGTCGGGCAAGTCGACCATCACCCAGCTCATCCCGCGTTTCTATGACGCCGAGCAGGGCCGGGTCATCGTCGACGGAGTGGATGTGAGAGACCAGGACCTGGACGACCTACGATCCCAGATGGCCGCTGTCCCGCAGGAGGTGCAGCTCTTCGCCGGAACGATCAGCGACAACCTCCGTGTCGCCAAGCCCGGTGCCTCAGACGCCGAACTCGAGTCGGCAGCCCGGGCAGCCAACGCCCACGACTTCATCACCGCCTTCCCCGACGGGTACGAGACCGTTGTCGGCGAGAGGGGTATCCAGCTCTCCGGGGGCCAGCGTCAGCGGGTCGCCATCGCCAGGGCTCTGCTTGCTGACCCGCGCATCCTCATTCTCGACGAGGCCACGTCGTCGCTGGACGCCGAGTCCGAGGGCCTGGTCCAGGAGGCGTTGGAGCGGCTGATGGTGGGGCGGACCACGGTGGTGGTGGCCCACAGGCTGAGTACGGTGCGCAACGCCGACCGGCTGAT
The DNA here is from genome assembly GCA_964454615.1 of uncultured Acidimicrobiaceae bacterium. Lineage (GTDB taxonomy): Bacteria > Actinomycetota > Acidimicrobiia > Spongiisociales > ZC4RG35 > ZC4RG35. The sequence continues at coordinate 12,261 of CAYVTP010000019.1, forward strand.
CGTCCTCACCGACGGCCGGATCGTCGAAGAAGGGGCTCATGATGATCTGCTTGCCTCCGGAGGGGTCTACGCCCGTCTCCTGGAGCGCCAGCTCGCCGACTGACCCCTAGGCGACTGCTAGGCCACTGGCCAGACCGGCCACCGGGGGCGTGGGCCCCTGGATCACGGGTTGTGGAGCCCGTCCCCTTCTCGAAGGCCTGGCCTGTGTTGACCGGGGTCCAAGACGCCGGCCCACGACTCCGCTGGTGGTCAGGGCGACGTGGGTCCTGCCGGTTCAGCCGACGATGAGTCCAGTCGCCGGGGCCGCGCTGCCCAAAGGAAGGCTGACGTCAAGGCGAAGAACATCCAGCCGGAGATCGCCGGCGGCGGTGGCGGATGCCCGGGCTGGAGCTCGACGAAGAGGAAGGAGACCGATACCGCCAGACCCCACAGGGGGAAGGTCCACAGTGTGTACCAGGCCCACTTGTCGCCACGTCTCAGGGGCACCAGCACCAGCATGCTCCAGACAACGGCTATCACGATCAGTTGAAGCCCCCCTGCCCTGACCTGGAGATCGATCAGGCTGTGAATCGGCTCGCTGATGGCACGAATCTCCTCCGGGGTGAGGCCGGTTATGCCCACCGGTATCGCCGGGTCGGCGTTCACACCGACGATGACGTCGCCGATTCCGAACAGGCCGATGACGATCACCAGGGCGAGCAGAAACTTCCAACTGTTTCGTGACCAGAATCCCGGCCTCATCCGTTCCTCCTCAGTGACTTGTCGTTGAGTGGGTGGCCATCCGTGTCACTTCGACGGCCACCGGCCTGGCCGGATAGCGGTCCGGGCGAGGCGGCGACGATGTCGGCGGTGAGGAATGCCGCGGTCCGCTTGGCGACGAGACCGGGGTCGTCGAGCCAGGGCAGGTGGCCGGCTTTGGGGATCATGACCAGCCGGGCGTTGGGAAGGAGTCCGGAGACCAGGCGGGCATTGTCCTCCCCCCCAAAGCCATCGTCGCTGCCCCACAGGAACAAGGTCGGTGTTGTGACCGAGGCAAGCAGGGCATTGCTGAGAGTCACCGTCTCCCCGGCCGGCACGACTGAGCCGATCATCTCACCGTCGTTTCGCAATGTGTCGGTGTACCGCCCGAGGGCCAGGTACCAGTCGAGAAACCCCTGTGAGATCAGGCCGGCGTCGAGACTCTTCCCGTGCCCGATCTGGCGCATGATGCTGCGGTTCACCGGGTGGGAGGGCGGGAACAGGTTCATCATCCTTCGAATCAGCCTGGAGGTCATCAGCTTCATGAAAGGTGGATACACCGCACCCGGCACCAGCGCCGGAGCAGCCATCTGGACCATGTGTCGGAACCGGTCGGGATGGGCGGCCGCGGAACGCAACGCCAGGTGCCCGCCGAAAGACGACGCCACCACATGAGCCCGCGGAATCGCCAGACCGTCGAGCACGTCGGACACGAAGCTGGCGCCGAAGGAGGCGAGATTGGCTGCAGTGACCGGATATGGCTCGCTCAGACCCGTGCCGGGCCGATCGACGAGCAAACAACGGAATCCGTCGAAGTACTGCAGCATCGGCGCCCAGGTCGCTCCGCAGTTGGGGCCGCCGTGGATGAACAGAACCGGATCTCCTCTCCCCACCTCCTGCACTCTCACCCCGGTCCCGGTTGCGGCCATCACCAGCCGACGCTCGGTGGGCTCGCGGCCCACCGACTCCCAGAGCTGCCTCTCTGCTGTTCGGTACTTGGCTTCATTCACTTGCTGGCGCTCCTTGCTGTGTCATGGCCGGGATTGCGATTTGCTGACGCTCCATCTCCTCCGGCTCTCGAACATCGGTCAACGTATCGGGCGGTAGCGGGCGCGAACAGCATGCCTGCCATACTCCAGAGGTGAAGAGAGCCGGAGTTTTGGGGGGCGGCGAAGTGGTGCAGGCCTCAGTAGACAGGGACTCCGGGTTCCGCCGAGAATGTCTACGGTGAAGCGCCTCATCTGGTTCGCAGCAGCGAGCGCATCGGTTGCCCTGGCTGCTGCCCTGGTGGCCATGCTCGGCCAGAGGCCGATCCCGTGGCCGATGGTGCAGTACGTGTTGATCGTCCCTGTGCCGTTCCTGGCGATCGGCATGTACCTGCTGTGGCGGCGGCCGGAGCATCGGGTCGGATGGCTGCTCGTCGGCGGAGCGGTCTTGACGTCCGGTTTCGCCGCCCCGTTGGAGTGGCTGATCAAGACCCGCTACGAGGAGATGGGGCTCCAGGCGTGGATGTCGGCGGCCCTGCTGGCAGAAGCTCTCGCGGCGATGGTGGGAGTTGCCTGCTTCGCCGTGCTCTTCGGGCTGTTCCCCACCGGGAAACCCGAGACACGGCGGCAGCGGCGCTTCGCAGCAGCGATGCGCTGGCTTCCCGCCCCGATGCTGGTTGGCCTGCTGGCGAACCGGGACGTTCTAGTGGAAGTGGTGGCCTATCAGGATTTGCCGCCTTTTCCCAACCCTATCCACATCGAGGCCCTGGCACCCCTGGGTCCGGCCACAGCGTCGATGCGCGAAGTTCTCTACTCGGCGGTCCTTGTCGGCTTCGTTCTTCTGGTGATGAGGTATCGACGTGAGACGGCGGTCCGTCGCCGACAGATCCGATGGGTCCTCTTCGGCGCGGGTGCGGCGCTTGCTATCGGCGTTGTCCCCTTCCTCCTCCAGCCTCTCCTCGGGCCCGACTCCATGATCCACGGGGGGATGCTGCTCACGATCAGTTCCCTGGCTTTACCGGCGATCGCAGTTTCCATCATGATGGCGATGGAGCAGCCGGTGTGGCTCGACCCCGACGCGGTCATCCGCAAGTCGTTCATATACGGTGCGCTGTCTCTCGGGATCTTTCTGGTCTATGCCACTGTGGCCGCCGGTCTCGGGCTGGCCGCCGGGGGCCGCCTGCCCATCGAGGTAGCCATCCTTGTCACCGCCGCGCTCGCATTCGGCTTTCAGCCGATGCGCTCCCGTCTGACAGCCATAGCCGACCGCTGGGTGTTCGGCGGAGAACACGAGCCCTTGGAGGCGATGGGCGACCTCGAGAAGGGAGATCACCACGGCTACACAGCCGCCGAGATCGGAGATCGCCTCGCCCATCTGGTTCGAGCCACCGCCCGGCTCCGGTGGGTAGCGGTCTCGGTTTCGCCCGGACAGGAGCACGTCGCCGGAACGGTCACGGGGTCGGCAGTCCTCACGGTTCCCTTGACCAGTCAGGGAGAGCAGTTGGGCGAGATACGTTGCGGGCCCAAGCTCGCCGGGAACCTCAGCGATGCGGACAGGCGTCTGATCGCCGCCATCGGCCATCAGGCGGCCCTCCTCGTTGCCAACCGCACCCTGGCCGGACGCATCGTCCAGGTTCAGGAGGCGGAGAGCCGCAGGATCGAGCGAAACATCCATGATGGCGCTCAGCAAGAGTTGGTGGCGTTGGTGGCGAAGCTGGGCCTGGCGCGCGCCCAGATCAAGAGCAAGGTGCTCGACGAGGCGTTCCTGGTAGAGCTCCAGCAGGACGCCCGGACGATTCTCCGTGACCTTCGGGATCTCGCCCAGGGCATCCATCCGTCGGTTCTCACTGACGGCGGGTTGGTCGAGGCAGTCGAGGACCGGTGTAGCAGGCTCCCCCTCAACACCCATGTCGCCGCCTCCGAAGGCCTCAGAGCCCAGCGCTTCGATGACGAAATCGAGGGCGCCGCCTTCTTCTTCGTGGCCGAGAGCCTGGCCAACATCCTCAAGCACGCCAGGGCCTCCGAAGCCCACGTGGACATTGGGCGACGGGGCAAGCAGCTCGAGCTCACCATCTCCGACAACGGCATCGGTTTCGACCCGGGCAAGGTCGTCAAGGGCGGGTTGGCCGGACTCCATGACCGCTTCACCGCACTGTCGGGTTCAGTCGACGTCGAGGCCACCCCAGGAGCCGGCACCGTTGTGAAGGCACGGTTACCAGTGGAGTCCACGACTTGATCGAGGTGGTCATCGCCGACGATCACTACCTGGTCAGGGAGGGAACTCGCCGGCTCCTGGAGGCCTCCGGTGAGGTGACAGTGGTGGCTTCTGTGGAGGACGGCGACCAGTTGCGAGCAGCTGTGGCCCGGTTGTCCCCGGACGCGGTGATCGTCGACATCCGCATGCCGCCGGACCACCAGATGGAGGGGATTCATGCGGCCCAGGAGATAAGGGTCAACCACCCAGCAGTGGGCGTGGTGGTGTTGTCCCAGCACGCCAACTCTCTGTACGCCCTCGAGTTGTTCAAGGACGGAACCCAGGGTCTCGCCTATTTGCTCAAGGATCGGGTGGGCGATTTGGACGAGTTGCTGCGAGCCCTGCGTGAAGTGGTCGCCGGTGGGTCGGTGATCGATCCGGTGGTCGTGGAGGCCCTGCTCCACCGGCAGACCGACACATCCGTCCGGCTGCTGGACAGGCTCACCAATCGCGAAGGTGAAGTATTGGCCGCCATGGCAGCCGGGAGCTCCAACGCCGCCATTGCGGAGGCCTTGTTCCTGTCCCAGTCGGCTGTCGAGAAGCACATCAACTCGATCTTCGCCAAGTTGGGCCTGTCACCCGAGGAAACAGCGATGCACCGACGAGTTGCGGCAGTGCTCACCTTCCTGGACTCCCGCGAAACCGACGGCGACCGCAGTGACCCGTAAGCCAGGCGTGGCCCCAGCGCGGGCGCGACTCCTCGTCGGTACGTGGGTTCCGGACCCGAACTTCGGGCCGTGAGTTCCACGGGATAGTCGAGACACCGGATATGAGATGGAGGGGCCCTCAGGGCCCCTCCATCGCGTCCGACCCAATTCGCCCGGCGGTGCGCCGGATCATGACGATCGTTCGGTTGGCGGCCAGCGTCGGAGCCACTCCTACTGGGGGTGAGCGCCACGTGGCGGGTGATAGCATGCCGCTCGGGCCACTCCCGACATGGGCGTTCCGGTGGCCGCCTCGAGCGCAGACCACACGGAGCCCACGCCATGAGACCAACCCCTGAACCCGGGATGCTCCCGGTAACCACCACCTCCGAGGAGGCCCGGCGGAACTTCGAGCTGGGTCGCCACGCCGCCTTCTACTACCAGCCCTCTCAGGCGTGGATGTATCTGGACGCAGCCATCGCCGCCGACCCCGGTTTTGTCCTCGCCTACCTCCACCGGGGAGGCATGTCGACCACTCTGGATCGGAAGCGGTACTTCGACCTGGCGCAGGCCAACCGGGAGAGCGTCACCGAAGACGAACAGAGGATGGTCGACGCCTTCTTCGCCTTCCTGTGGGAGGACGAGGCCGAACAAGCGGTTGTCGTCTTCCATGAACTGGCGGACCGCTATCCGGACGACCCCTACCTGCCGTCCTATCTGGGCCTTCGCTATCTGTGGAATCTTGGCCGCCCGGACGAGGCAAAGGAGCAGTTCCTAAGGGCGCTGGAGCGAGATGCCACCTTTGGCCAGGCGCACCATTGGCTGGGCTATGTCGCCATGCAGCAGGGGGACTACGCAGGTGCGGAGGAGGCCTTCCGGCGCTGCATTGAGCTTGCCGCCGACCAACCGCGGCCGTACGACTCGCTCGGCAGGCTGCTGCTCGAGGTGGGGCGTCGTGAGGAGGCCTCTCAGCAGTTCGAGCAGGCCCTGAGATTGGATCCCGACTTCCTGGCCAGCCGACAGAACCTGGTTCGTCTCGACGTCGAAGAGGCGAACCGTCGCTTTCAGGAGGCGTGTCAGAACCGGGACTTCGCGGCCCTGGGAGCCGCCTACGCGGAGACCGCCCAGCTGCTCCTGCCGGGCCACGAAGAGCTCCAAGGGTCCTCCGCCATCGCCGACCATTGGCGACTCAGACTCCAGGACGGCATGTCGGGTGTGGAACTAAAGACCTCAGAGATCCTGCTGGGGGCCACGGGCGATGTCGCCACCGAGCTCGGCCAGTACGGCATCACCAATGCTGATGGGAACGGCGAGACCGGAACATACGTCGGAATCTGGCAACACACGCCCAAGGGCTGGAAGATCGATCGCGCTCTCTGGGCATCCCAGCAGCCCTCCAGCCGCTGACGGGCCCCACAGTCGACACCGCCCCGAATGGCGCATGCCGGTCGGTCCTTGCCGCTCCCGGCCCTAGCCCATGCCGCTCCGGTCGGGCCGTGCCTATTCGCTGTTGGCGGCCTGGGAGAGCTCTTCCCGGGTCTCGTTGATCAACTCAACGGGCGTGGTGGCCTCTCCCCGCTCGACCGCCCGATAACTGAACCGGGTGGATGCGTCGAGGAGGAAGTGGGTGGCGATCAGGGCCAGGGAGATCCACTCGGCGACGAACAGGGAGTACCACCCGAAAGGCTGCCAGGCCAGGAAGGCCAGGACGACACCGCTGAGGACCCCGATCCGAAACCTGGCCGACACGTTCTTCGACAGGAACACCATGGCCAGGGCGTTGCCGACGAAAAAGGTCGCGGCGAACAAGCCGTGAAAGATCGGAAAGTCGTGGTGGTTGAACAGGACCACACCGGATAGGGCCACCCCCAGCCAGGCGTTGTACATGTTCTGGCCTTTGACGAACCCGTTGACCAGGAACAACACCGCTGCCACGGTCAAGGGGAAGTAGAAGAGGGCTGCGGCGTTCATGTCGTAGAACGCCGAGATGCTCTCGCGGGTGTTCCACCCGTCACCGGCGATCATCAGGAGCGGACTGGCCACGCAGATGAGGGCGAGGACCCTCTCCAGCTTGGCATAGGACCGGAGGCTGTTCCGAAGTTGTTCCAGCTCCATACCCTCACCTATCTCAGTCGAAGGACAGGGTTCCCCATGTCCTGGGTTGCTGCATGTGACCCCCGGGGACATTGCCCAGGATGGTCCGTTGGAGAGGTACGCCGGTACTGGTCCGCTCTCCGTCGTTGTCGAACACCGCGAACATGGCGACGATGTCATGAGAGGGGACCCCGTCGAGGAGGAATACACGCCAGGGGATGAACGCCTCCAGCGCATAGCTGCCGGTCGGATTGGGCGGTGTCCCTGCAACCGTCACCGGGCGGTTGGTCTCCGCGGTGGTGAACGTGCTCGCCCCTGTCCCCTGGAACCAGGCGTGGGAAGCGACACCATCGGCGTTCCAGTAGGTCATGGTGAGTTGGAAGTCATCTTGGTCGGGGGTGCTCGAGGCCTCGCCGGGTCGGGCCGTGCTGAGCTGGATGTTGACCGCATCCCCCCGCCAAATCTGGGTGCCGGTATTGAGCTGGGAGTAGATGTCGTCCTCGATCTCGGCGGCGATGTATAAGCCGAGTTGGTCGTAGGCAACCATGATGACCCCCGACGGATCCTGGCCCATGCGGTCAACAGTGCTCTGGTGGACATCATGGATCAACCGGTATGCGGTGGTCACCGATGCCCAGTCGTCGAGGTTGCCATCGATGGTGAACCCTCCTGCGGGTGCCCGCACCGCCACCACGTGGCTCGAGTCGACGACCTGGCGGACCATCGGAAGGGATGTCGTCGCGGCTGTCGGGCCGACAGTGATCGCCGGGCCGACGGGATCGGGACGTTGCCCGATCCACACTGCACCAGCGACAATCGCCACCAGCGCCCCGATAGTTCCAAACACAAAGGCCTTCGCAAACCGGGTCGGTTCGTCCGAGGATGGTGTCTCCTCCGTGGCCGGGTCCGTGGTCTCGACGATCCCGGCGGCCGACCCCTCCGTGGCCGGGTCCGTGGTCTCGACGATCCCGGCGGCCGACCCCTCTGTGGCCGGCGAATCGGTCCTGGTCTCGACCACTCCATCGGTTGCTCCCGGGTCCTGCGTGCTGGGGGGAACCAACCCCCCGGCGTCGGGGTCGATGTCTCCCGAACGTGACTCCGACTCCACTTCATGAGCAAGCGGGCCATGGGTGTCGTCCGAGACGGGTTCGCTGTCGGGCCCTACTGCCACCACCGTTCCCGGGCCCGGCTTGGCTCCGCCAGGATCTACCTTGGTTGGAGGACCCTGTGGGGCGGCCTCCATGTCAAAGATCCGACCATCGCCCGACCGCATATAGAGCACCGGGGTGCCCCATTCGACATCATTGCCGGCCCCGAAGATCGCTCTTCTGGATTCGGCCACCGCGGCATCGATCGGGTAACCATCGGCGACCGCGGCGTACAGCTCGTGGCCGAAGACGATCGCTGCCTCGTCGGTGATCTCGAACTGCATGGCGACCACCGCCGGGATCCCACCAGCTACCAGGCTCTGCGCCGAACCCGAGAAAGGGTCATGGGCCGACGCCCGGGCACCTTCACAAGAGTTGAGCACCGCCAGACGGATCGAGCGGGCATCGGAGAGAATCGTCGATAGTTCCCGTCCCGTTACCTTCCGCGCCCTGCCGGAGTCGGTTTCCAGCATGAGTACTCCGTCGGAGGCCGACTCGTCGTATCCGCTGTGACCGATGTAGTGGAAGATGTGAAACTGGGTCCTGCGGAGGGCTCTCTGAAGCTCGCTGAGGGTGGCCCGCTCCAGCCTGGTTATCTCCACCAGACCGGCAGCCTCGAGATCCGCGAGGCTTTCGTTCAGTTTGCCCCACTCCGCCTCCGTGTCGAGGGTTGGGTAATCGCTGGGACTGGAGACCATGGCCAGCAACCGGAGTGGTGGGGTGACTGCCAGTGGGGGGGCCGGGCGGGGGAGATCAATGAACCGGACCAGAGGAGTCCAGGCGGAGAGGACCAGATGACGGTCGTCGGTCGGCTGGTACAGGTATTCCCAGGGAAGGTCCGCCAGGTCAGGGGCATCATCGAGCCGGAGGCGGACCCGGAGTCCCCGGCCATCTCGGTCCACTTGGTCGGTGCTCCGCTGCCAGGCAACGGCGACATCACCGGTGAAGACGGTTTCCCAGAGTTTGCGACCGAAGTCGCGGGCGGCTGCGGCCTCCGGGGATTCGAGACGTCTCACCCCCCGTCGGGGGCGACCAACCCGGAGTAGGAAGTTGTCCAATTCCAGCGACGAGAACGGCAGATCGAACTCGGCGCGTGCCCGACCCACCGGAGAATCGATCACCCGGATCCGGTAACGGCCATCGGCGACCGCTTCGATGGCAATGTCGAAGTCGCTGTACTCACGGTCGGCCATCTAACGCTCCTTGTCACCCAACACTACGCAACCAGGTCTTCACCGTTGGCCATCCTCCAGTCGGCGTCCCCGTACACCGTCAGGGACAGACCCATCACCACCCCCTGGCTGAGCATGGCGCCGCGGAGCCTCCTGATCACCTCTCCCACCGGCCGCTCCGAACCCCGGGCGGCCACCGCCTCCTCGAGGAACTGGCGTGCCACGGGTCCGGCATGCCTTCCCAGAACCTTGGAGATGGTCCCCACAACCACCGAGGCATGGTTGTCGAGGAATCGGGGAACAAACCCGAGGAACCCGGTCCGGGGGGCGTCGGTGCCGCATCCGAGGAGCAGTAGAACCGGGCCGGTAGCGCCGACCGGGACCTGTACGTGTTCCAATCTCACCGAGGCCGGGTCGAGGTTGCTGTCCTCTCCGATCTGGAGGACCTCCACTTCGATGGACTCGTCGAAGTGGGTGTGGGGCAGGGCGAGGAGGAGAGGGGGCCGGTGTGTCTCCACTGCTGCCACCCACTCGTCCCAGGTGCTGGCGGTGACCACACCATCGGCAAACAGCGACCTGGCCACTTCGATGGTGGCGTCGACCTGGCCCCCATCGCCACCCGCATCGACCAGTCTGCTGGCAGCGACCAGGGCACCGGTGATGTCGGGCAGGTGGTTGCGCTCCCGGGTCGGTGACGACGTCCTCACATGCTGAAGTTCGTCGTCGGTGAGCCGGGATACGATCCGTCTCACGATCTCCTTGCTCAACCCCCAGAACCCGAGAGGGCAGATGTATCCGCTGTTCGAACCCCAGGCGGGACAGTTCTGGCACGGCTCACTGGCTTCGAACGCCTCCTTCCAGTTGGGACACAGTTCAGGGTCGTTCGCCGTGGTGCCACGGTCGTAGACCAGTTCGATTGGGAAGAAGTCGCCCGAATCGCGGCTGATCACTTCGACCGTCCTGGCGTCAGTCAGACCCGCTCCACCGCCCTTGACCAATTCTGTGAACACCAGATACCCGTGATATGCGATCCGGCGGAGTTGGGATGCCGATCCGGTCGACAGCCCGACACCGGTGCGGGCCTCGTGACGGGCGCTTTCGATCAGACTCCTGCTTATCACTTCCATACTGTCGGCCACCCCACGCAGCGAAAGCTGCTCGATCTCATCACCGACCTTGATCAGGACATCCTCGCCACGGGTGACGATCAAGGCGTCGAACGGCCGGGCGAAGTCGAAGTCGAGGTCGGTCCCGGCTGAGAGCGTGAGTGATATGCGTCCCTCCCCGGGGGTCAGGTGGTCAGGGCCATCGAACACTGTTCCTTCGAGGGTCGCCTCCTGAACCAGCCGCGAGTTGTGGTGGACCTCGACCATG
>CAYVTP010000020.1:0-21848 GCA_964454615.1 uncultured Acidimicrobiaceae bacterium
GCTGGCTTTTGGCACATTGTTCAGTTGTCAAGGAGCCCACGGCTCCGCATCTGATGCTTCGAGTGTCAGACGGGTCGGCGATTCTATCGCGACCCCGATACAGACGGCAAACTGGCGGCACCGCGATTCTGCGGTCCGCCTCTAGCGGACGACCGGACGGAGGCCCGGTCGCAGGGGGAATGCTAATCCAGCGTTCTCCCTATGCAAGTCAGGTCAACGCGCCGGCGACGAGGTGTATTCCCGTTTCCGGCCACAATTCGCCTCCTGCCCGGCCCATCCTCCTAGGTGAGACGAACGAACCGCCGTTTCCCGACCTTGAGGATCTTGCCTGTCAGGCTCTCCTTCGACGTCTCCAGACTGTCGAATGGTTCCCCGTCCACGGTGACCGCATGCTGGTCGAGGAGGCGACGGGCCTCCGAGCCCGAGATCCCGAAGGCGTCGCGCAGGAGGCCGGCGAGATTGACGTTGTCACCTTCGGGCAACACGAAGTCGGGGACATCCTCGGGAGCCCCTCCATGCCTGAAGACCTGGTCGAACTCTGCCTCGGCGGGCTCCCCCGAGCCCGGGCCGTGGTACAGGCCCACGACTTCACGCGCCAGCCGTCGCTTCACGTCGTTCGGATGGAGGTCCCCCGACTCGAGGCCGGCCTCGATGGTCGCCACCTCTTCCGGATCGAGGTCCGCCGCGAGGCGTAGCCACTGTCCCATGGCCTCGTCGGGGATGCTCATCGTCTTGCCGAACATCTCGTTGGGGCTCTCTTCGATCCCGATGTAGTTCCCCAGCGACTGCGACATCTTTTGCGTGCCGTCGGTGCCCACCAACAGGGGAACGGTCAGGGCGATCTGGGGGCTCTGGCCGTAACGCTCCTGCACCACCCGGCCCATCATCAGGTTCCACAGCTGGTCGGAACCACCGAGTTCGATGTCGGACTCCACGGCCACCGAGTCGTATCCCTGGAGGAGTGGATACAGGAACTCCATGACCGATATCGGGACACCGTTCTGGTATCGCTTGGCAAAGTCGGAGCGCTCCAGCATTTGGGCCACCGTGGCCGAGCTGGTCAGCTCGAGCAGGCCTTCCATGTCGAGGGCACCCAACCACTCCGAGTTGTGGCGGATCTCGAGGTTCCTGTCGGAGAGGATCCTCCGGAACTGACCGAGGACGCTCTCCGCAAACCCATTCACCTCCTCCGTCGTCAGCCTCTTGCGGGTCGACTCCCTGGCCGACGGGTCCCCGACTCGAGCTGTGAAGTCTCCGACGATCAAGACCGCGGTGTGCCCGAGGTCCTGGAACTGACGAAGCTTCCGCAACACGACCGCCCATCCCAGTGTCACCGCTGGGGCGGTCGGGTCCAGTCCGAGTTTGACCCGTAGGGGGCGACCCTCTTCCAGACGGGCCTCGAGCTCGTGCCGGGGCACGACCTGATCTGCGTATCGGAGGATGGTGTCCAGCGCAGCCGTCATGAACACCGCAGGCTACTTCACCAGCCAGGGGTTCCACACACCACACATCGGGGCCTGGAACCCTGGATCCGCGGACTCAGCCCGTCGCAGGGACAACCGCTACGAAACGCCATGGACGTTCAGCGGCCTTGGAGATCCCGACGCGAGGTGAGGAGACCACAAGCTGGGGGCGCTCGCCCGGCTCGAGCCAGATCTCCGACCCGGGAGCGAAGAGCGATTGGCCATCGTGGTCCAGCCGGATGCCCAGCGCCTGACAGACCTTGCCGGGCCCATCGGTGAGCTGATCGAAACGGCCGCGCCTCTCCCTGACGACACCGACCCCTTCGACAACCTCACCACCTCGGATGAGTATCCCCCACCCGACCCCCTCGGGCCCGGCGGCAGTGTTGGCGCAGTTGTGGACACCGTAGGACCTGTAGACGTAGAGAGTCCCCGGCTGCGCGAACATGGTCGCGTTCCTCTCGCTTCGCCCCCGGTAGGCGTGAGACGCCGGGTCGTCTTCGCCCTTGTATGCCTCCACCTCGGTGATCCTCATCCGGACCAGGGCGCCGTCTGTGTTCGAGACCAGGTAGGAGCCGAGGAGAAGTGGTGCCGCCTCGTCGGGGGGGGCCGCCAGGATCCCGCTCAGCGTGTCGGTCGGGGTCATGCTCCTCGGAGCTCAGCACCCAAGGCGGATGCAGCATCGATCATTCCCGCCCTCACCTCCGCGATCTCCCCGGTTGTGAGTGTCCGGTCGGGTGCCCGCATCCGGTACCTGATGGCAAGGGCCCGTCTGCCCTCCCCCAACCCCATGAACTGATCGAACACCGACGCACTCTCGAGAAGCTCCCCGGCCGCCTCTGAGGTGACCTCGAGGAGTCGGGCCGCGGGCAGGTCACGGTCTATGAGGAACGACAGGTCGAAGTCCACATGCGGATAGACCGAGGGACTGCTCGCCGGAGTCGGGGACCTGGGCTCGAGGAGCGGTTCCATGACGATCTCCCCGATCGCCACCCGGCCGGGCAACTCGAGTCTGCGCGCAGCCGACGGGCTGAGCTCGCCCACCGCGCCCACGACCTCCCCTCCGATGAGGATCTCGGCCGACCTCGTCGGGTGATAGCCGGCGGGGGCCCCCTGGCGGATCTCGACGTCGACACCCATCTCAGAGGCCAGCATCCGGCACAACGCCAACGAGTACGGGGCATCTGCGGTGGACTCGGCAGAGCCCAACCTTCTCAACCCGACTTCCCCCGAAACCGCCCAGGCCAGATGTTCTCGCTGGTCGGGAAGTCGCGGGTCCTCCGGCCATCGCTCCGTGGAGAACACGCTCCCCACCTCGAACAAGGCGACGGTGTCGGCCCCATGCGAGAGGTTGCGGCGGACCGACGACAACAGCCCAGGAAGCAGGGTGGGACGTAGTTTGCTCTCCTCCTCGCGGAGGGGGTTGCGAATGGTGAGCAGCTTCTCTCTATCGGCCGGCACTCCCATCGCCTGCAGCTCCCGGACGGAGACGAAGGGGAGGTCGATGGCCTGGACGAGCCCGGCACCCACCAGCACCGACATCACCTTCCGTCTCCGACGTTGAGCCCCGGTGAGGCTCCCGGCGGGCCCGGTGGGGAGGGAGGGCTCGAACCGGTCGTATCCGTGGATCCGGGCGACCTCCTCCACGAGATCAGCCGGCCTGGTCACGTCCGGCCTGAAGGTAGGCACGGTCACCACCATGGGGTCGGCCCCCATGACATCCATCCCCAGTCGCTCCAGGATCCCCTCCACCTCGTCGGCTGTGATTCCGGGCCCCAGGAGCTGATCAACCTGGGAGAGATGGAGCTCGACCTTGACCGGCCGGACTCGAGTCCCGACTGCGTCGACTTCCTCCTCCAGTACCTGGCCATGACCCCACTTGGCGACCAGGGCGCTGGCCCGCTGGTTGGCGACGTCGGCCATGTCGAAGTCGACGCCCCGTTCGAACCGCGTGGACGCCTCCGATCGGAGGTCGTGCCTGCGGGCCATGTACATGATGGTGGGAGGATCCCAGGACGCCGCCTCCATTGTCACCCGGGTGGTCATCCCGGTGACTTCGCTCCTCGCTCCGCCCATGGTGCCCGACATCGAGGTGGGGCCTGCACCGTCGTAGATGATCAGATCGTCGGGGGTCAAGACCCGTTCCTCACCGTCGAGGGTCACCAGACTCTCACCTTCGGACGCCCTCCTGACCGTCAGGCGGTCGCCGACGATGGTGTCTGCATCGAAGGCGTGGAGGGGATGGCCCAGTTCGAGCATCACGTAGTTGGTGGCGTCGACCACATTGGAGATCGGCCTCACTCCTGCCTTGCGGAGTCGGTGCCTCACCCGGAACGGCGATCGTCCGACGGTCACCTCCCGGATCTCCCTGACGGTGAACCTCCTACAGCCGACCCGATCGACGATGTCCACCGACACCGAGGGCCTTCCCGCCACCGGCTTCCAATAGAGGGGTGGGACTCGGTAGCCGGCCCCGAGGTGTGCGGCCAAATCCCTGGCCACACCAAGCATCGACATGGCATCGGGCCGGTTCGGGGTGATCGATAGGTCGAATACGACATCGGGAGCCTCGATGGCGTCGGAAAACTGTGACCCCACCCGGAATGAATCGTCCAAGACCAGGATCCCCTCGTGATCCTCACCGAGGCCAAGCTCACGTTCGGAGCAGATCATCCCGTTGGACACCACACCTCGAATCTCGCGTCGCTCGATGGAAAAGTCACCGGGAAGGACCGCCCCGGGAACAGCCACAGGCACGATCGCTCCCACGTCGAAATTCCACGCGCCACAGACGATCTCGGTTGTCCCGGCTCCCGTCTCGACCTGGCAGACACGGATCCGATCGGCGTCGGGATGCCCGGAGATCTCCTCTACCCGGCCCACCACCACGTCGCTCCAGTCGGCGTCGTGATGCTCGATGCCTTCGACCTCGTGCCCCAGCATGGTGAAGATGTCTGCCAGCTCCTCGATCTCGAGCGTGGGAAGTGTGATGAACTCCTCCAGCCAGCGCAGCGAGACCTTCATCGGAACTGACTCAGGAAGCGCAGGTCGTTGTCGACGAAGTGCCTGATCGACTGGATGCCGTGGCGGACCATGGCCAGCCGCTCGACACCAACTCCGAAAGCGAACCCGCTGACCGCGCCCGGGTCGTATCCAGCGGCCTCCAGGACGTTGGGATCGACCATGCCACACCCCAGCATCTCGAGCCACCCGGCTCCGCCGCAAACCCGACAGCCGGCCTCACCTCCTTCACAGGCGAAACACGACACGTCGAGCTCCGCACTGGGCTCGGTGAAGGGGAAGAACGAAGGACGCAATCGCACGTTGGTGGTTGGCCCAAAGAACTCCCTGGCGAAATGGAGGAGGGTTCCTCGAAGGTCGCCGAGGGTGATGCCCCGGTCCACAGCCAGACCTTCGATCTGGTGGAAGACCGGGAGATGTGTGGCGTCAACCGTGTCGGTCCGATAGGTGCGCCCGGGAACGACTATGTAGACGGGAGGTTCGTTTGCCTCCATCCACCGGGCCTGGACCGGCGAGGTCTGCGTCCTCAACAGCACCTCGTCGGCGGGATCACCCCAATCCAGGTACATGGTGTCCGACTCGAGCCGGGCCGGATGGGTGGGGGGCGTGTTGAGGGCGTCGAAGTTGTACCAGGCCAGCTCTGCCTCCGGGCCCGACGCCACCGTGTATCCCAGCCCTACGAAGATGTCGACCACCTCGTCCATCGTCTGCTGGATGATGTGTAGGGCACCCCTGGGAACGGTGATCGCCTCCAGAGTGACGTCGATCCCGTCGTCCTTCAGGCGGTCGGCCTCGCCCACCGTCTCCAATTCCGCTTTCCGGGCAGAGATCATGTCCTGAATTGCAGCGGTGACCTCGTTGAGCCTGGCCCCGACCTGGGGACGCTCCCTGGCGTCGAGGTCGCCTATGGCACGTCGAACATGGCCGAGCGGGGAACTCCGGCCGAGGAGACCCGACTCGGCACGGTCGAGATCGTCGAGTGTGACCGCCCCTGCGACGACGGTCGGGGCCTCGGCTAGGATGTCGTCGAGGGCAGAGCGCGGGTCCATAGAGACCGGCAGGTTAGATGCCTGGCTCCGGGATTCCGACCTGTTCTCCCGACCGGAGATCTGATTGGCTAGCGGAAGGACAGCTCGTAGACCACGATACCGGCCGCCACTCCGGCGTTGAGGCTCTCCGTGCCTCCCGGCATGGGGATGGTCACGCGGAGGTCACAGTCGGCAGCCACCTCGGCGGGAAGCCCGGACGCTTCCTCCCCGACGAGCACCGCATAGGGGCCACCGCTCGCCTCTGCGGGCGGGATACCGCCTTGGACCACGGTGGCCACGGTGGTCCAAGAGTCGATCTCGTCGAGGTCGTCGAGCGGTATCACAGCCGTCCTGAAGTGCCCGCCCATCGCTCCCCGCAGCGTCTTGGGAGACCAGGGATCCGCCGATCCGCTGGTGTAGGCGAAGCCCCAGTCGAAAGCCGCCGCGGTCCGTATCAGTGCCCCCATGTTCCCCGGGTCTGAGACGCCGACGGACACAACCAGGTTGCCGTAGAACCGGGATGGCGGTTCCGGGATGGGGATCACCGCCACCGGCCCGCGGGGGGATTTGGTGCCCGACAGCCGGTCCAGGGCGGCCTGGGAGACTTCCCTCAGCTCCAGCCCGTTCACCCTGGCCAGCCGGATCGTGGTGTCGTCGTCGGGCAGGGCGAACAGAGCGCGTATCGCCACTCCCGCTTTTAGTGCCTCCTCGAGGAGCTGCGGGCCTTCGAGCAGCGTCGCCGCGTTGTCTTGCCGTTCCTTCGAGCGGTGCAGCCGGGCCGCCCGGGCCACCGCGGCACTCTTGGCTCCGGCGGCCCGGTCGGCCATCAGGCCTTCTTCGTTACCTCGACCAATTGGGCGAAGGCCTTCGGGTCGTTGACAGCCATCTCAGCCAGCATCTTTCGGTCCACTTCGATCTCCGCAGACTTCAGCCCGGCGATGAGCTGGCTGTACGTGGTGCCGTTCTGGCGGGCCGCAGCGTTGATGCGGGTGATCCACAGCTTGCGAAACTCACCCTTCCGCGCCCGGCGATCACGGTAGGCGTCCTGCATCGCATGCATGACCTGCTCGTTGGCGGTCCGATAGCGTCGACTCCTGGCTCCCTTGTACCCCTTGGCCCTGTCAAGGACCTTCTTGTGCGACTTCTTGGCTTGGACCGCTCGCTTCACACGTGCCATCTCATACCTCCTGGTGACTCAGCGACCCAACTGCTTCTTGATGACCTTCTCGTCGCCGGGCGCGAGTTCGACCTCGCCTGAGCGCCGTCTGAACACGTGCTTGCCCTTGGCGAGCCGATAGTGGCCGCGTCCGACCTGCCGGCGCATGTACTTGCCGGTGCCGGTCACCTTGATTCTCTTCTTGGCACCGCTGTGCGTCTTCATCTTCGGCACGGTGTCCTCCTATTCCTCTTCTGTCTGCCCTCTGTCACTCAAGGCTGCATCGTCGGTCTTCGGCCTCCTGACCGGGGCCAGCACCATGGTCATCGAACTGCCCTCTTGCTTGGGTGCCTGCTCGACCACCGCGTAGTCGTTCAGTTCGGTGGCGAGACGGTCCATGAGGTCCTTTCCGAACGAGGGCCGCTCGTTCTCCCGCCCCCGGAACCGGATGCTCACCTTGACCTTGTCGTGGTCCTCGAGGAATGCCTGGGCCTTCCGCTTGGTGATGTCGAAGTCGTGGTCTCCGATCCGGACCTTCATCCTCAGCTCTTTGATGCTTGTCCTTGTCTGCTTCTTGCGAGCTTCACGTTGCTTGACCGACTGTTCGTACTTGTAGCGTCCGTAGTCCATTAGCCGGCACACCGGTGGCTTGGCGTTTGGGGCTACTTCGACCAGGTCGAGGTCGAGCTGCTCCGCCAGCCACAGCGCCTCGTTGATCTTCTTGACCCCGATCTGCTGTCCGTCAGGCGCCACCACGAGGACCTCCTTGGCCCGGATGGCACTGTTCACTCGCATTTCGCTGATGCTGTTACCTCCGTAACTAGAAAGCAGCAGGCCGAGACCTGCTGCCTGACGCCGGACAATTCCGGCTCTTCGTTCGACCTCGGCTCACTTCGATGTGGCCGGGTGGGGAGACAGCAGCCTCCGCTCTTGCCTTCGGTTGTGCCCGGAAGGATACCAGGGGCGATGCGATGTGCCAGTGGGTTCAAAGGGAACGGAGCGCATCGGCCATGACCACCGCCGCGTCGACGGCCTCTCGCCCCTTGTTCCCACCCCCGGGTTGGGAACGTTCAACGGCGTCCTCCATGGCGCGGACCGCGAGTATCCCGTTGGTCACCGGCACCCCGGTGTCGATGGCTACCCGGGCGACACCGGAGCTCGACTCCCGGACCACGATGTCGTAATGGTCGGTGTCACCTTTGACCACCACTCCCAGGGCCACCACGGCGTGACAGCCCAGGCCTATCAGAGCACGTGCCCCAACCGCTATCTCGAGTGCCCCCGGGACCCGGAAGACCGTGGTTTCGGACACCCCCAGCTCGTCGCAACGGCTCAACGCGCCTTCGAGCAGTCGGTCGGTGACGGCCCGGTTCCAAGAGGAGACGGCGATCCCGATGTGAAGGCCGCCACCTTCGGGCCTTCCCTCGATCTGTCGGGTCACTCCTCCTCCTCGATCACCAACTCATGCCCCATGCGATCCCGCTTCGTCATCAGGTAGCGCCGGTTGTCAGGCGTGGTCTGCACCGGCAGCGGCTCGCGTCCGAGGATGGTCAGCCCGTACCCCTCCAGCCCGACCCGTTTGGTCGGGTTGTTGCTGAGAAGGCGCATTGATCGAACCCCGAGGTCGAAGAGGATCTGGGCGCCTGTCCCGTAGTCCCTGGCGTCCGCCGGCAGGCCGAGTTCGAGGTTGGCGTCGATGGTGTCCACTCCGGCATCCTGAAGTTGGTAGGCCTGTAGCTTGTGGAGGAGCCCGATGCCCCGACCCTCGTGCCCGCGGATGTAGAGCACCACTCCCCTACCCTCTCTGGCAACTGCTTCCAGGGCAGCTCTCAGCTGTACGCCGCAGTCGCAGCGGAGACTCCCGAACACGTCGCCTGTGAGGCACTCGGAGTGGACTCGCACAAGAACATCCTGGCCCTCGCCGATCTCCCCGTAGACGAAGGCAACATGCTCCCGGTCGTCGTATGTGGATGAGTATCCGACAGCCGAGAAAACCCCTTGCAGCAGCGGAACCCTGGCCGCCGCCACCCTGGTGACCAGCTTCTCCGAGCGGCGCCGGTATGCGATCAGGTCGGCGATCGAGACCAGCGCCAGATCATGACGGTCGGCGAACTCCCTCAGCTCCTCTCCGCGGGCCATGGCCGACGGGTCTTTCTCCGAGACGATCTCGCACACCACTCCCGACGGCGTGAGACCCGCAAGCACCGCGAGGTCCACAGCTGCCTCGGTGTGACCCGGGCGTCGGAGCACGCCACCGTCGCGAGCCCTCAGAGGGACGATATGGCCGGGTCGTGTCAGATCGCTTGGCTTGGTCTCGGGGTCGGCAAGGAGGCGAATGGTTCGGGCACGGTCGGCTGCGGAGACCCCGGTTGTAACCCCCTCACGGGCATCGACCGTCACCGTGTAGGCGGTCCCGCGCCGATCCTGATTGATGGCGGACATGGGAGGGAGTTCGAGCCGGTCGGCCTCGGCCTCGGTGATGGACACGCAGATGTAGCCGGAGGTATACCGCACCATGAATGCAACCAGTTCGGGGGTGGCCAGCTCCGAGGCGAATATGAGGTCTCCTTCGTTCTCCCTGTCCTCGTCGTCGATGACGACAACAGGACGGCCCCTCTTGATCTCGGTGATTGCGTGCTCGATGGTGTCGAGACGCAGCGGCCGCCCTTCGCGGGTTGTCCCGCCCCCTTCAGACATCGGCTAACCGGTCCTTTCCGACGATGGTCCGTAGGTACTTGGCCAGGATGTCCGTCTCCAGATTGACCCGGTCATCCCTATCCAGGGCACCGAGAGTGGTCACTTCCAGGGTGTGCGGTATCAGCGCCACACTGAAGCCACTGTGTGTCACCGAGGCCACGGTGAGACTCACGCCGTCGACGGTTATGGAGCCCTTCTCCACGATCTCGCCGATGAGTTCTGGAGCATCGACCTCGAGGACCACGCACCCGTCGTTCGAGGTCAGCCCGGTGACTGTACCGGTGCCGTCTACGTGGCCCTGCACGATGTGCCCCTCGAACCTACCGGAGGCCGGCATGGCCCGCTCCAGATTCACCTCGTCGCCTATGTCGAGGGCGCCCAGATTGGTGCGGGACAGGGTCTCCGGTATGACATCGAACCGTGTGCCGGCCTCGGTGTGCCCGACCACGGTCAGACAAGCTCCGTTGACCGCCACAGAAGCTCCAACCGGAGACTCGGTGAGGATGTCGGCGGACACCGTGAGCGAACGTCCCCGGTCCGCCAGACCCGAGATCTTGCCCTTCTCCTCGATGATTCCTGTGAACATGATCAGCCGCGCTCGAAGTCGATGCGCGCTCCGTCGCCCAGGCTACGCACTCCGGAGATGGAGACAACTTCGGCGTCCTCGATGGTCGGAAACGCACCGGTCAGGGGGCTTCTTCCCTCCCCGCCGCCGATCTTTGGCCCGAGATACACGACTCCCCTGGTCACGACCCCTTTTCGCCACCACTCTCCGGCAAGGGTGGGGCCTCCTTCCAGGAGGATGTCCAGGAAGCCCAGGTCGGCCAGGGCAAGGCATGCCGCCTCGGGGTCGGGGCGTCCGCCAAATCCCTCGACCAGGACCAGACGCCCCGATCCGATCGGGCGTTCCGTCACCGATACCACCAGAGGCTCTCTCTGCCAGATCCGGGCCCCCATCGGTAGCTCTCCTCGGCCGGTGACTATCACCGGCCGAGGCTGGTGGACGTGTGGGTCGCCCAGCCGGACATCGAGCAACGGGTTGTCGGCCACCAGGGTCCCCGATCCGATGACCACTGCGTCGACGCCGGCCCTGAGTCGGTGTGCGTCCGCCCTGGCCTCGTCGGAAGTGATCCATCGGGAGCTGCCGTCTTCTGCTGCCACCGAGCCATCCAACGTCATACCGTACTTGAGGGTGACCAACGGCATTCCGGTGGTCCGATGCCGGAAGTAGGCAGGGTCGATGGCTAGCGACTCCTCGGCCATCACACCCTCGACCACCTTGACACCCGCCTGGCGCAGCGCCGCGATGCCCCGGCCGGACACCCTCTTGTCCGGGTCCATGGCACCGATCACGACACGGGCCACGCCTGCTGAGATCAGTGCATCGACACAGGGCGGGGTGCGGCCGTGGACGGTGCACGGCTCCAGTGTGCTGTACACCGTCGCACCGGTCGCGGCCTCGCCGGCTTGGGCCAGGGCAATCGCCTCGGCGTGGGCGGCACCCGGGCCAAGATGGGCTCCTTCGCCGAGCACGCGGCCGTCGGAGCCGACCACGACAGCGCCGACTCGAGGGTTGGGATGGGTGAAGTGGGGACGCGCCAGCTCGATGGCGCGGGCCATGTGTCTGGGCTCTACGGCCACCCTATGCGGTGCGCCGATCGATGCGGTATGTGGACCCAGGCTGTTTCTTGGCGAACTCTTTCATCTCCACGGCGATCGCCGATGCCTCCCACTGTGTACCGATGTCGCGCACGTCCGTGGACGCTACACCGATCGACAGCGAAACGACCGGGAAGGCATATCGCTCCCCCCGGCGATCCACTACCTCGATGTACCCTCGCAATGCGTCGGCGGTGTCGTACAGGTCCAGTATGCCGTCGTCGAACCGCTCGATGACTTCTTTGCAGAACGACTCCGCCATGTCGGTGGGGACGATGGCCACGAAATCGTCACCGCCGATGTGGCCCACGAAGGCATCGCCAAGGTCGAGGGTCTCCGCCGCACCGGTGAACGAGCTGGCGCAGAACCGGATCACCTCGTCCCCCCGCATGAACCCGTAGTGGTCGTTGAAGGCCTTGAAGTTGTCCAGATCCCCATGGACCAGGGCGAAGTCCCGGCCTTCCTGGATGGCACTCTCGACTTCCGCTGTGATCCTGAAGTTGCCGGGAAGGCCCGTCAGCGGGGAAAGATCACGCGCCGACTGCGTTCGACGCAACACGGCACGGACACGCGCTGCCAGTTCGGTTATGTCGAACGGCTTGGTGATGTAGTCGTCGGCGCCGAGCTCGAGGCCTCGCACCCGGTCTTCGGGGAGCCCGCGGGCGGTGAGCAGGATGATCGGGATGTTGGCGGTGGCAGCCTGGCTCCTGAGACGGTGCAGGGCTGTGAGACCGTCCATCCTGGGCATCATGATGTCGAGGACTATGGCATTGGGCGGGTTGGTCGTCGCCTTCTGCAACGCGTCCTCGCCGTCGACCGCGGTGTCGACCTCGAAACCGTCCAGCTCGAAGTTGATCTTGACGACGTTGAGAATGTCGGGATCGTCGTCTGCGACCAGGACTCGATCACTCATTCGGATGCCCTTCTGATGTCTGCCACTGCTCGTAGAGGGTCATCCGCACCGAACACCGCCGAGCCGGCCACGAGCACCGTGGCTCCGGCGTCGACGATCTGTCCGGCGTTCTGGGGAGTGACGCCTCCGTCGACCTGAATATCGGCCTCCAAACCCTTCTCCTCAACCCACTTTCTGGCTTCCTCGATCTTGGGAAGGACGTCCTCGATGAACACCTGACCACCGAAGCCGGGCTCCACTCCCATAACGACCACCACCGAGCAGAGCTCGACGAAAGGGGCCACGCCGAAAAAAGGCGTTCCGGGGTTGAGCACCAGGCCGAAGTCGATCCCTGCATCGGCGGTCTTACGCGCTGACCGGGTCGGGTCGGGTATCGCCTCGATGTGCATTGTCAGCAGGTTGGCGCCGGCATCGGCGAGCTCCGACACATAGTCGGCGGGGTTGGTGGTCATGATGTGGACGTCGAAGTACAGAGGGGTGATCTTCCGCAATGCGGCGATGACCGGCATGCCGAACGTGATGTTGGGGACGAAGTGGCCGTCCATGATGTCGAGATGGAGCCAGTCGATGTGGTCCTGGACGGCGTTGACCTCGTCTCCGAGACGGGCGAAGTCGGCGGCGAGAAGGGATGGAGCGATCTTGATGGCGATCACTCGATTCTATTAGGTGTCCCCACCACTCCGGAGACCCGATGCCTGCCCCGGACCCACTCCTCCGCCGGCTGCGGTTTCCTCCCCGGCGACTGGAGCTCGAGCAGGGTGACCCCTTCGCCGCCTACTGACACCACAGGGCGGCCTTGGGGAGCATGCCAGAAGCCCGGGTCAGGGGTTTGGCCACCGCGGCGTGCCCGCAGGATCTTGGTGGGCTCACCGTCGATGGTCAGAACGGCACCGGGCGAGGGTGCCAGTCCCCGTACCCTCCCGATGAAGGTCTCGACGTCCGAGTCGTCGTCCAGTCGGCGGTCGGCTGGCCCCAATTTGAGGGCAACGGTCATCCCCTCGTCCACCTGGGGGATTGGTTCCACCGACCCGTCGAGGTAAGCCGGGATGACCCGTGCTATCAGGCGTGCTCCCAGGTCGGCCAGCCTGGAGGTGAGTCCCCCTGTGTCCTCCTCGGGCAGGATGTCGACAGCCTGGGCAGTCAGTACGGGCCCTGTGTCGAGACCCTCGTCGAGCCTGATGATGGTGACTCCGGTTATCTCGTCTCCCGCCATCAGGGCACGGGCCACAGGAGCTGCGCCCCGCCACCTCGGGAGCAGCGAGAAGTGGACATTCAAGGATCCGTAGCGGGGCTGGTTGAACACCTCGGGCGGGAGCAGGCGTCCATAGGCCACCACCACACCGAGATCGAAGTCTTCGGGACCCAATCCCAGCAATTCGGCCCTTGTGCCTGGTTGGGCGACGGGTATGCGCAGCCTCCGGGCTGCCTCCTTCACCGGAGAGGGCTGCGGGGTTCCCGACCGCCCTCTCGGGCGATCCGGCTGGGTGACCACAAGACCGACATCGTGCGCTCCAGCCAGGATCTCGAGTGTCGGCACAGCCTGCTCGGGAGTCCCGAAGAAGACGATCCGGGTCATCTCAAGCCCAGGTGCTCGTCACGGATCTCCTGAAGGGCCCTCTTACGCTCCCGCTTCGGAAGATGGTCGAGGAGCAGCTCACCGTTGAGATGACCGATCTCGTGCTGGAGCACCCTCCCCAGGAGACCGTCACCGGCGTATTCGACCTGGGCGCCCTCCAGGTCCAGGGCGCGGACCCTGGCGAAGGCGGGTCGCGTTATCTCCCAATACCGATTGGGCACGGAGAGGCACCCCTCGTCGTAGACGAACTCCCCCTCTGTCTCAACGATCTCCGGGTTGATCATGACCCGTGCCCCTCCCCCGTCCTGGGCATCGAATACCGCCATCGCTCGCGACACCCCGATCTGGTTGGCGGCCAAGCCCACCCCCGGCGCTTGATACATGGTCTCGATCAGGTCGCGGGCCAAAACATGCACGGTCTCGTCGATGCGGTCGATCGGCTTGGTCTTCATACGGAGGACTGGGTCTCCGAATGTGCGGATGGGGACGATGGCCATTGCGGATGGGCGAGGGTAATCGCTCTCGGCGCACCTCTCCCGGGTCAGAAGTCGATGGGATCGGCGTCGACTCGCACCGTGGCGCCTTTCTCCCTCCATCGCCCGATCATCGGACGCATCTCTGCCTTCGCCTTCCCCAGATCGCCGGAGAGAAGCCATCTCGTCCCCCTGTCGTATGTTGCCGGGCCCAGGACCTCGACGCCGGTCAGCGACCTGATCTCGGCGTCGAGATCTTTGGGGACACTCCCCCGAACCTCGATTGCGACCATCTCGACCGACGGAGGGGTCCCGGCGCGCGCCCGTTCTACCAGGACATCCTCCAGGTACGGGATCGGGGAACCTCGCCTCAGACTGGCGATGAGCTTCGAATCCGGATGCCGGGTCTGGACGACGACCCGTCGGCCCCGACCCCGGCCTACGTAGCCGGCGAGACGGGCGACCTGACGTAGTGCTTCCTCAGATGCGCGGTAACCGGTCCCGGACAGGAGGAAGTCG
This sequence comes from uncultured Acidimicrobiaceae bacterium, assembly GCA_964454615.1. Classification (GTDB taxonomy): domain Bacteria; phylum Actinomycetota; class Acidimicrobiia; order Spongiisociales; family ZC4RG35; genus ZC4RG35. The sequence continues at coordinate 14,506 of CAYVTP010000020.1, forward strand.
ACATCCGGCACCACCCCGAGATCGAGACTCTCCAATCCGGCCAGGTCGGCCTCGGTCCCAACCGTGACACGAGCGTCTGTAGGTATCGCCGACGCCAAGCCGTCGCCAAGGCGACGATTGATCTCATCGATGAGAGGTTGGACCATCTTCCGGCCGGTCATGACGAAAGCCCCCGCAGCCCCTGCGCTCCTCAGGGCCACCGCCACCTGGTCGGCGATCAGCCCGCCGCCGGGCGGTTCCGACGAGCGGTCCACGACTTCCACAAGCGCCCAGGGACGGCCGGGCAGCCCGACCACCTGTGCCCCGGCGGCGAGGAGCTCCACACTGGGAGTTGGGCCGAGGAAAGCGAGATTGAATCCTTCGACCAGCGAACGTTTCCTCATCACTTCCCGGACATGGATTGTTGGTGTCTGGCGATCCTTCATGGCCCGCCTGCCCTCCTCGAGGACAACGGCTTGAGCCAGGCCGGCGATTTGCCACAAGGCGATGCGGGGAGTGCCCACCAGGAGCCGGCCCGGATCCTGCGCCCGCTCCCAGGCCCGGGTCAACCCGGCGTCGTCCTGTGTGGCGACCTCCACCACCTGGTCGCCGAGCGACTCTCGTGCGGCCGAGGCCACTCCGGCTGCCTCGGCAGCGGTGGCCACGACCACCACCGCAGATCGCGTTGGCGCCAGGACGTCTCCCAGCCCCGCCAACCAGCGGAGGTCACGCCATGCGCCGACGAGCGCTGTGGTCGGGCCCCTGCCCCCCGAAACCGCCGTCCCGAAACTCCCTGCCGGTCGGTGCCGGGGCTCGATGTGATTCAGGGGCTGCGGCTTCTCGCGTCGACGCTTCGGAAGGTTGGGCGGCGAGGCCTTGGCCAATACCACCGCCACGGGGGCGACATAGTGCCGCGCCGCCCAGAGGAGAGACCCCAGCTGAACAGATCCGAAAACCGGGATCTCCCCGGAGTGGCCAAGCACCTCCCTCAGGTCGCCCGGGCCCTCGTCGACGGCTTCGACCACCCAGCCCCTGACCCGGCGACCGGACAACGGCACCCTCACCTGGGATCCGACTCGGACATCCTCTTCCAGATGCGTTGGAAGCGAGTACCAGAAGCCCTGGTCGACAGCGAAGGACGGAACGTCGGGTACTACTCGAACGGCACGCTGGATCAGAGACCCGCCGCCGACCGGATCGCCTCGACCCTGTCGAGCCTCTCCCACGACATGCCCGGACGACCGAAGTGTCCATATGCCGCGGTCGGAGAGAACACCGGGCGGGTCAGCTCCAGGTGCTTTATGATCGCCGACGGCCGGAAGTCGAACACCTCGTTGACGATGGGCACGATCTTCTCGGGATCGATGTGCTCCGTCTTGAACGTCTTGACGTTGATCGAGAACGGCTCGGGCCTCCCGATTGCGTAGGCAACCTGGATCTCGAGACGGTCGGCGACACCCGCAGCCACCAGGTTCTTGGCCGCCCACCGGGCCGCGTAGGCACCGGACCGATCCACCTTGGTGGCATCCTTGCCGGAGAACGCCCCACCCCCATGGCGCGCGTAGCCTCCATAGGTGTCGACAATGATCTTCCGGCCGGTGAGGCCGGTGTCGGCCACCGGGCCCCCGACCACGAAACGACCGGTGGGGTTGAACAGGAACTCGAATGAGTCGGCCATCATCGATTCTGGGATCACCTCCCGGACGACCTCATCGAACACCTCAGGTTTCATCTGGTCGGTCTCGACGTCCTCGGAGTGATGGGTCGAGATCAGCACCTTTTCGACGCCGACCGGGACATCCCTTTCGTATCGGACCATGACCTGGGTCTTCCCATCGGGTCTCAGATACGCGAGCCTGCCCGACTTGCGCACGGCGGCCAACCTCTCGGCCAGCCGATGGGCAACGAGGATGGGCATGGGCATCAGGTCTTCGGTCTCCTTGACCGCGAACCCGAACATCAGCCCCTGATCGCCGGCACCCAACTCGTCACCATCGACACCGGCTGCGATGTCGGGGCTCTGAGCGGCGATTCGGTTCATCACTTCGACCGTGTTTCCGTCGAAGTCCGGGTCGAAGCCGTCATATCCGATCTCGATCAGCGTCTGGCGCACCACCGACTCGACGTCGAAGTCGGCATCTGCGGTGATCTCGCCCCCCACCACGACCAGACGGGAAGTGACGAAGTTCTCGCAGGCCACCCTCGCGTTCGGGTCCTGACCGAGCACGGTGTCGAGTACTGCGTCGGACAAGGCATCGGCCACCTTGTCGGGGTGTCCTTCGGTGACAGACTCGGATGTGAAGTACCAGGGGGACATCGAGGGGACGCAGGTTAGCGGGAGGCTCTGGCGACCGATGTCGCCAGATCGAGGAGCCGGAATGCGACCTCGCGTTTGCTCAGCATCGGCCAGTCATCCACGTTCCCGGCCCGGTCGATGATCGACACCTCGTTGGTGTCGGTCCCGAACCCGGAGCCGGGGCGGGTCACGTTGTTGTACACCATCAAATCGACACCCTTCGTTCGGGCCTTCTCGACGGCCCGGTCAACGTGACCGGTCTCGGCGGAAAAGCCGACGACTGTCGGGCGGGGCTCACGGGCCACCACAGAGGCAAGGATGTCAGGGTTGGGCAGCAGGGCGATCGAATCCATCCCCGAGGCCCGATCGATCTTGTCTGCCCCCTGTTCGGCCGGCTTGAAATCGGCCACGGCCGCCGTCATGAAGGCAAGGTCTGTGTCGGTGCCCACCACCGCTTCCAGCATCTCCTCGGCTGTCTCCACGGCGACCACCTTGACCGAAGGATGGGCCGCCAGATCCGAGGTGGTGACCAGGGTCACCTGATGCCCACGTCGCGCAGCCTCGTCAGCGATGGCATGGCCCATCTTGCCGGTGGAGCGATTACCCAGGAAACGCACAGGGTCGACCGGCTCCCTGGTTCCCCCGGCGGTCACCAGGATCCGGAGAGAGTCTTCCCCGGAGGTCAGGGCCTGTTCGATCGCCTCCAGCACCGCCTCGGGTTCGGCCACCCTACCCACCCCCACATCCCCTCCTGCCAGGGCCCCGGTCTCCGGTCCGACAAAGCGGTACCCCCAGTCACCGAGAATTTCCACGTTGCGTCGAGTGGCCGGATGCTCCCACATTTCAGTGTGCATGGCGGGGGCGATCAGCACTAGGGCCGGAGAGGCCAACAGGGTGGCCGAGACCAGGTCGTCGGAGATCCCTGCCGCCAGCTTGCCGATAATGGAGGCGGTCGCCGGCGCCACCACCACCAGCTCGGCCCAGCGGCCGAGGTTGGTGTGCGGGGACACGTCCGGCTGACCGAACATGGACTCACCCGGCTGTTTCCCGGTGATTGCCGCAAAGGTCTGCGCCCCGATGAACTCGGAGGCCGAGCGGCTGAGGATGACCTCCAACTCAGCGCCGGCCTCGATCAGTCTCCGGGCGAGATACGCCGCCTTGTAGGCGGCCACTCCCCCGGTGACAGCGAGCAGGATTCGCCTGCCCGTGAGCATCTACTCTCCGGTCGCCTCGACGGTCACCTGTTCCACCTTGCCTTCGGCGATCTCCTCCATGGCGATGGTCAGAGGCTTGCGGGAAAGCGAGTGGACCTGCGGCGGGACGAACTCCCCGTAGCCCACACCCAGCTGGTGGAAGTAGCTGTTGATCTGGCGGGCGCGGCGGGCGGACACCACAACAGTGGCGAACCGGTTGCCGATCTGGTCGATGACATCTTCGATTCTCATTGCTTCCTGACGGATTGGGAGACACCAGGGTACCCGATGGCAGGCCGATAACCAGACCCGACCGGATCGGGGCTCATCGTGAGCCCAGGTAGTCGAGAACCCGTCTCACCACCTCGTCAGGACTCAGCTCTGAGGTATCGACTACCAGGTCGTAGTGCTCGTGGTCGGTGTAGTCGAGGCCGTAGTACTTGCGATACCTGTCGGCCTCCGACCGGGATCGGGCCCGGATGGCAGCGAGAGTGGTGGCCAGGTCGACATTCTCACGCTCGGTGTCCCGTCGAGCATCGAAGATGCGCTCGGCGGCCACCTCGGGGCGAACGTCCAGGAACACCTTCACCGACGCCGGTACGAAGTGCCACCCGAGCCGGGCGTCCATCACGAAACCCCCGGGCTCCTCACCAAACCTGGCAGAACGCTCATCGATCTCTAGGTCTATCCGGTCGCTCTCCTGGGCGAGTTGGGACAGCTCCAGGATAGTGAGCCCCCGCTCCTCGGCCATCTCGCGCATGAAATCGCCCGCTGAGAGATGCTTGAGCCCGAGCTCCCGCGCGACGCGCACAGCGACCGAGCTCTTACCCGAGCCAGGTCGCCCCGAGACCGTCACTTTGAGTGGGCGGGCCCCCTCAGGAGTAGCGGGCGAGGAGGGCCTCCTTCTGATTTGCTCCCAGTCCCCTGATGCGCCGGTTTTCGGCTATGCCGAGCTCCTCCATGAGCCGCTTCGCCTTGATCTTCCCAGTGCCGGGAAGTGCCGCGATCAGGGACTCGACCTTCAGCCCGGCTATCAGGTCGTCGTCCTCCGCACGTTCGAGGAGCTCGCTCAGCGTCATCGAACCGGTCTTGAGCAACTCCTTCGCCTCAGCGCGGACCCGTCGTGCCTCCGCCGCCTTCTCCAGCGCCCTCGCACGCTGCTCGTCGGTCAACTTGGGGGGTTGTGCCATTTTCTTCCACCTCACCTAGGGGCTAGCTCCGGCGACCATAGCCAACTCGACCATCTTCTAGCAGGAGCGAGGAGTGCTATTCGGTGGGATCACTCGCCAACAGGGTGGCTTCGAACACGGTGTGCCCGCTGTGGCGCCGGTACTCCAGGTCCCCGCCCATGCTCCTCAGGAGGCTCCTGGAAATCCATAGACCGAGCCCGGTGGAGCCGGGTGTCGTGTCGACACGCCCCGATCGGTACGGTTGGAATAGCTCGGGGAGATCGCCCGGACGGACCCCATCACCGTCATCGACCACCATGATGCTCACTTGCCCGCCGGCCCGGCTGACCGCCACGCGAACATTCGGACCCCCGTGGCGCTTGGCGTTGTCGAGCAGGTTGCGCATAACCTGTCCGAGGCGGAGGCCGTCCGCCCTCGCCCATACAGGCTCGGCGACACCCTCGGTCACCACGCCGCTTCCGTCCGGAAAGGAGCGTGTCACAACTCGATCGATGATCGAGGATATGTCGGTGGGCCGTGAGTCCGACTCCAGGAGTCCCCGCTCGGTTCGACTCAAGGTGAGCAGGTCGTCGAGAACCGCGGCCGCCTCCAGGGCCTCGTTGTGGGCCATGACGAGCAACTCGGCCGACTCCGGGGAATCGGCCGGGAGACTCCCACTATTGATCATCTCAGTCACCCCGACGATCCCGGTCAGACGATTTCGAAGCTCGTGGGTGGCGATGCCCAGGGTGAGAGCGCGGGCCATCTCCAGATGGACCAGGCGCGTCCGGAACGATCCCAGCAGCACGGTCACCAGGCCGACCACGAAAAGAGCTCCGACGAACGGAACGACCAGCCGGCCCAGAGCCCAGTCTTCGGCGGCCGACATGTTCAGGAGACCGAAGGCGGAGTTGAGGCCGATGGCCGCCACCAGCGCCACCCCTTCGGAGAACAGGGCGATGATCACGGCAGCACCGATCATCACGAGCACGACCAGAGAATGGTCTGCTCCCCTGATGCTCATAAGCAGCACTGCGCCGTGAACCACCACGAGGTCGACGAAGATGGTCGAGGTCACGGTCTCCAGACCAAGGAGCTTCATCCCCAACGCATGGGCCAAGACGATCCCTCCGGCCGCTGACAGCACCCACCCCTGGGTGACGCCGAAGCCAACGGCACCGAGCAAGGCCGGGAGGACCGCCATGGCGCCTCCCCAGAGCCAACGGACGCGCAGGTAGAGCGAGCCCATCCGGGAGAGGTAGCCCGACTCTGACTGGCGCGTCATACCCGGATTATCGGCTCCAACCGCTCGGCCCTGCAGGGTCAAACGGACCTACCTGGAGGCTTCGATGACCTTGCCGAGTTCGATGGCCGCAGCCACCGGGTCTTCGGCGGCCGTGATTGGACGGCCCACGACCAGCCAGTCGGACCCCGCGGAAAGGGCCTCCACCGGGGAGGCCACCCGCTTCTGATCGTCGTTTGCTGATCCTCCCGGGCGTATTCCGGGGGTCACTACCAGGAGGTTTGGACCACCGCGCCGTGCTGCTGCTATCTCGGCGGGCGAGCAGACGACACCCTCGGCCCCCACCATCGCGGACACCCCGGCCATCGCCTCGACCTGGGCGCTGAGACTCCGCCCTATGCCCTGTTCGGTTAGGTCGCCCTGGTCGAGTGAGGTCAGGACCGCCACCACCAGCACTCCCCCGGAACCAGCCGACCCGACCTCGAGGGCTGCCACCGCGGCCTCCATCATCGCCCTGCCTCCCGGATGGACGGTCACCCAACGAGCGCCGTGTTGGCCCAAGGCGCGGGCCGCCCCGGCGACAGTGTTGGGGATGTCGTGGAGTTTGGCATCCGCGAATACCGGAAGCCCGAGCTCGGCCACTTCGGCGACGGCACGCGGGCCCTCCGACATCATCAGCTGGAGGCCGACCTTGAAACCTCCGACATGGGGGCTGAGCTTCCTTGCCAGCCCCAGCGCTTCCTCGATCGACGGCACGTCGAGGGCCACCATCACCGGGCTCACCATGGTTCTGTCCTTCCCACCAGGTCCGAGACCCGATCCACCCCCAGGTCACGAAGCTCCTTGCCCAGCTCCCGCGCCACACGAGTGCCTGCCTTTGGCTCCGCCAGGAGGACTGTCCCGATAGAGACCGCCGAGGCACCTGCCAGGAGATACTCGATCACATCGAGCCCCGACCTGACACCGCCGCAACCGACGATGGCCACGCCGGGGAAGGCGCTGGCCACCTCGTAGACACACCTCAGGGCGAGTGGCTTGAGGCCTGGCCCGCTGTAGCCCCCGACTCCCCCCGATATCAGGGGCCGTCGACTGGCGGCGTCCACTCCGAACCCGAGCGCGGTATTGGTCAGCGTGAGGAACCCGGCGCCAGCATCGAGGCAGGCGCCGGCCACCGCCACCGGATCGGGAGTGTTCGGCGAAAGCTTGGCGCCAACCGGGAGCCGGGTGGCTCCCGCCACCGCGGCGACCGCGTCGCCGGCCCGTGCCGGGTCGAAGGAGAACATCTCGCCATCGTCCAGATTGGGGCAGGACAGGTTCACCTCGATGGCAGCTACCCCGCAGCCGGTCAGACCATCGGCGACCGCGGCGAAGCCCGCGGGGTCGCCGGCCACCGCCGAGCCCCAGACAGGGACCTCGAGAGCCTCCAGCCGTGGTCCCACCTCCAACGCCCACGAGTCGATGCC
>CAYVTP010000021.1:0-21773 GCA_964454615.1 uncultured Acidimicrobiaceae bacterium
CGACCAACCCCAACTGATAGAGGTGGCGTTGCATCCCGACACGAGCTGCTCCGGGGTTGTCGATCCAACGACCGTCACCGCCCACACCTTCGACCGCAGTGTGCTGCTCGGGCCGGACGTAGTGGGTGCCGGAGGGGTTGGTGAACCAGGGCACATGGGGTGCTTCCAGATGGGCGTAGCTGAAGAGGGGCCGTTCGTATCGGTCGATCCCGGCGATGAGCAGCTCCATCCAATCGACCCAATCGGCCCTGGCATCACCCTCGGGCACAGGGATCTCCTCGACTTCGGCCTCCTCTCCGCCGACCGTGGGATCCTGGCCGAGGAAACCGCTCCATGCGTTCCCGATGGAGGGCAAGCCATGGCGGATGGGCTCTGGCATGGTCAGATGGAGGTATACGACACCGGCGTCGGCCAGCATCGAGTTGAACAGTGCCGGTGCTCGACCCGCGTAGTCGGAGCAGAAGCTCTCCGGGCACAGAGTGGCCACCCACTCGATGACGTGCATCAAGTAGTCGTTTCCGAGCATGGCGAACAGGTTGTAGGGGTGATCTACAGCCGTGGGGCTGAGCCCGCGCTCGACCCTAGTCCCGGTCATCACCGAGGGAATGGCCAGCGAAGTGGCGATCGAGTCGGCCAGTGCATTCCGGTACCAGGTTCCCTCGTCGGCGAGCCGGGCGAAGTTGGGGAACAGGTCCTGGTTTATCCCGCCTTCGAGGTCCATGATCGAGGCAAGGGGGAACTCATCGAGCTGCAACATCAGGATCGATGCCGGGTGTGCGATGGCCCCCACTCCGTCGACGCCCTCCTCGACCGACCAGATCAACGCAGAGGCGGGCGAGGCCGTGTAGAACAACACCAACACCAGCGGCAGGGCCAGGGACGACCAGACCAGGACCCCATGGGCCCAGCGGTGGGCCATCCACACCAGTACGGACACCGCGGCTACGGCGATCAGGCTCCACATCATCCCCTGAACCGGAAGCTGGCGGGCCACCACCAGGCCGATCGCAACCGAGAGGAATCCCACGATGACCACGTAGACCGATTCCAGCGGATGGGGGCCGGCACGTGACGCCAGCCACATGCTCCCGTAGGCGAGCAGCGGCACGGCCAGACCGACCACCAGGCCGAAGAGGATCATCGAACCCGGAGAGGCGCGATTGATCACGAACACCTCGGGGTGGCGTCCGTAGAGATCGAGGATCGGGCCGGCGATGGCTGCGGCACTCAGCCCGCACACGACCAACAGCCTCGGCGTGATGATCGGGTCACTCATCGGTGGGTGAGACGACGGTAGCTGGGGTCACCGCCAAAGCACGAGGGACCCGGCGAGCCCCCTGCCCCATACGCCTCGTTTCCCATCCCTGCTTTACTCATTGGGGAAACAGCGCCCAGGAACCTGCCGGGGCGCCGACAACGTCCAAACCGGTGGGAGACATGGTTTGAGAGAGGCAAGACAACGATTCCTCCGGGCGGTGCGGTCCCGGATACGACTGGCCTGGCTGGTGGCCACCGCCCAACGCGTGGCGCCCCTGGTCGGGCTGGCCGTCGCCCTGCTCTTCCTGGCCCAGTGGCTCAGCAGTTTCTCGGGCGCCCTGGTGGGATCCCTGGTAACTCTGGGGATAGCGGCAGTGGCCCTGCTGGTGGGGTCGCTGACCGTGGACATCACCGACTGGGACGCATCGCGGGCTGCTGAACGAGGGCTCGGGGCCGGTGACATCCTCACGACAGCCCTGGAGTTCGGCGACGACGCCGATCTCCTGCACCGGGCGATCCAGGGCGAGGCCGACCGGTTGGCCACAGCGGCAAACCCGTCGAAAGCCATACCCATCGAGCTCGAGCCGAGACGGATGCTCAAGTTCGGGGCGACGGTCGCCCTTTCCCTGGTGATAGGGCTCCTTCCTCCGTTGGGGAGCACACCGGCCCTGTCCACAGACCTTCAGCAGGTCCTCGACGGCGAGGCCGACCGTGTCGAGGACCTGGCCGACGCGGTCGAAGCGTCTGCGACTCCTGGTGCCGATGAGGTGGCCGAACAGCTTCGCCGGCTCGCCGAGGAGCTGCGGAAGGCCAGGACACTCGAGGAGGCCCAGGAGGCATTGAACCGGACCCAGGCTTCGCTCGACACCCGGCTCGACCCGGACTTCCTCAACCAGAAGATGGCAGCACAGGGCCTGGCACAGGATCTCGCCCTCCGCCCGCTCCAACCGGGCATGACCGGTGACGCCGCCTCTCAGTTCAAGCAGCTAGCGGACCAGCTGGCAGACCTCTCACCCGGGGACATCGCAGCCGCCGCACAGCGCCTGCGCAGCCAGGCCGACTCGCAGGAGAGCGGGAACCCGGACCTGGCCGAGAGCCTCCGACAGGCCGCCGAGTCGTTGGAGTCCGGCGACCTGGGCGATGCCGCCGACTCATTGAGCAGGGCTGCAGGCGAGCAACGCAGCGGAACCGAACGGTCACGGGGTCAGCAGGCAGTGGCCGAGACCCAGAGGGCCCTCGAGGCCATCGCCGCCAGACTGGACCAGGGCGCCGGCGGCAGCGGCGGCGAACGGGCCGAGAGCAGCGAAGGCGGCCAGGGTGGCCAGAACGGACAGGGCGAGGGCCAGCTCGACGAGGCCGTCGGCGGAGGCGGTGCTGACAGCAGCGGGGAGGAGACCGAAGGAGGCAGCGGCACCGGCCCCATCGGAGGCACAGACACCATCGACCACGATCCATCTGAAGGCCACAGTCCGGGGTTCTACGAGCCGGTCGACCCCGGCCTGACATCGGAGCGGATCCAGGTCGGGATCGGCGATGGCGCCGGTAGCGGCGATGTCACCGGGACCGGCGATGGGCCGACAGATCGGGGGGAGGCTCTGACACCCGAAGCCCAACTGCTCGCCCGTTACGTCGCCGAAGCCCATCGCTCCCTGAGCAGGATGCAACTGCCCCCCTCGATGCGTGGGATCGTTCGCACCTACTTCGACCGGCTCTCCGCCGAGGTCCGGTGACATGACCCTGCCCGTGGAGGAGCTGGACAACTACGCGTCGACCGCGGCGGCCATCGAAGAGGCCGTGGGGCGACGGATAGCGGGGCAGCCCCTGCTGATACGTCAGATACTCGTCGGACTCCTGGCCGAAGGTCACATACTCCTGGAGGGAGTGCCCGGGCTGGGCAAGACCGAGGTGGTCAAGGCCTTCAGCTCGGCAATCGCCGTCGACTTCGCCAGAGTCCAGTTCACCCCGGACCTCATGCCTGCCGACATCGTCGGCACACAGGTCCTCGAAGAGGACGACCAGGGGCACCGGCACTTCCGCTACCGGCCTGGCCCGATCTTCACCAACCTCCTCCTCGCCGACGAGATCAACCGCGCCACCCCGAAGACCCAGGCGGCCTTGCTCGAGGCGATGCAGGAGCGGCAGGTGACCGTTGGTGGGGTCAGCCGCCCGCTCCCCCGTCCCTTTCTGGTCCTCGCCACCCAGAACCCGATCGAGCTGGAAGGCACCTATCCGCTGCCCGAGGCTCAGCTCGATCGCTTTCTGTTCAAGGTGACGGTGAACCCGCCTTCCGCCGGGGTCCTCGAGGAGATCCTGCGACGCACCACGGCCGGGAGCAAACCCGAAGTCCCGGAGGTCACGGATGCGGGGACGATCTCGGGAATGATCGACCGGACTCCGCGGCTTCCCATCGCCAGCCACCTGCTCCGATACGTAGCCACCATCGTCGAGGCCACCCACCCCGAGGGCGAGACCCCGACACCGATGGTCAAAGGTTACGTTCGCTGGGGCGCCTCCCCGCGCGCCGCCCAAGCCATGGTGCTGGCGGCCAAAGCCTCGGCAATGGTCGAAGGCCGCACCCACGTCACAGCCGACGACATCAGGTGGGCTGCCCCGTCGGCCCTGCGCCACCGGCTGGTGCTCGGATTCGAGGCGATCACCGAAGGACTGAGGGCCGACACCATCATCTCGGAAGTACTCGAGTCGGTCCCCGAGCCGAAAGCTGAGATCCGGGGAACCCCGTGACCCTCCTCAGCCCGGCTCTCATGGCGAGGCTGGCAAACCTCCAGGTGAACAGCCGACACCGGCTCCTGGGGCGCTTCGGGGGCGAGCACTCCTCCCGGAGGCACGGGAACACGGTCGACTTCGCCGACTTCCGCGAATACCACCCCGGTGACGACTTCCGCCGCATCGACTACCACGTCATGGCCCGGCTCGACCAGGTCCTCATCAAGCTCTTCGAGGCCGACGACGATGTGACGCTCCGGCTCCTCGTCGACACCTCAGGGTCGATGGCCATCGGGGGAAAGATGGAGCAGGCGAAACGCCTGGCCGCCGCGTTCGGGTTCATCTCGCTCAGCGCCCACGACTCGGTGACAGTCCACGCATTCCCCCGTGGCGGTCCCCCACCCCGATTCTCGGGCCGCGCCGCGGTCCCCGGGATGCTGGCCCACTTGGAGACACTCGAGGCCTCGGGGCGGACCCATTTCGCCAGGGCCGCCGGCGAGCTGCTCAGCATGTCGAGCGTGCCCGGTATCACGGTGGTCATCAGCGATCTGCTGACACCCCAATGGCAGGGCATGACCCGTCTCCGCGCCGGAGGCAGCGACCTCATCGTGGCCCACATGGTCTGCCAGGAGGACCTCGACCCTTCCTATACCGGAGACATGGAGCTGGTCGACCGGGAGGACGGCAAGCGGCTCACGGTGAGCATCACACAGGAGGTCACCCGCGACTACAGAGAACGGGTGGCAAGGTGGAGGGAGCAGGTGGCAGGAGCGGTCATCTCCAGCGGCGGGGCCTACGTGATGGTCGACTCCACGGCGGACCTCGAGGACCTCCTGCTCAAGGAGTGGCGAAAGGCGGGGGTCCTCAGGTGACCCTCCTCCTCCCGGCAGGGATCATCGCCCTGCTCCTGATGGTGCCCATCGTGGTGATGCACATGTTGGCCCCGAGGCGGCCACCGACGCACGTGAGCTCCCTCCTCCACTGGGATGGGCTCCGGCACTCGATCACCTCGGCCACCCCGTGGCAGCGGCTGAGGGTGAGCACCCTTCTCTTGCTTCAGCTCCTGGCCATGGCCCTGCTCGCTGTCGCACTGGCGAGGCCGGCGATCCTGGAGGAGGCCTCCCTGTCCGAGCACACCGTGTTCATCATCGACGCGTCGGGCTCGATGGCCGCCATCGACGGCAACCCCGACCGCCTGGGGGCGGCGGTGGCCGCCGCCATCCGGCTTCGAAACGACCTACCCGACGGTGGCCAGGCGAGCGTGGTGATGGCCTCCAACCGACCCACCGTCCTCCTCGCCCACAACTCCGACCCGGCCGAGTTCGAACGTGTGATCAGCGGGATCAGGCCGACGGCATCCGCGGCGGACTACGAGGCCACCTTCGCCCTCGCCGAGTCCCTGGTCGATCCTGACCGGGAGACCGGATTCGTCCTGGTCTCCGATGGCGCACTGACCAGCCAGGAGCAGCGAATGGCTCCCCTGGGCACCTCATACGTCCCCGTTGGGGAGACCGACGTCAACCGAGCGATCACTGACCTATCCGTGAGTGTCGGCCCGGGATTGCTGTCCGCCCGGGTGACCATCGAGAGCACCGGGGGCCCGACCGCAATCCAAAGGCTCCACTTCCTGGTCGATGGCCAGCTGGCGAGGACCGAGCTCATCGAGATCCCCGGAGGGGGGACCATCGAGCGGTTGTTCGAACTTCCCACCGGGGAGCGGGTGTCCGCCATCCTCGAAGGGGAAGACCTGCTGGCCGCCGACAACGAACGCCACGCACTGGCTCCCACCTTGGGGGTCCTCAAGGTGCGGGTCCACGGCGAAAACACCTACTTCGTCGACCAGCTGCTGGCGTCGCTGCCTGATGTCGAGACCGACCTGTCACCGACGGACACGGCCGACGTGGAGATCTTCGTCGGGGTTCCGGTCCCCCCGGGGACATCCACCCCGTTCATTGCCATCGACGTGCCCGGAGGCGTCCCCGGGGTGACACCCGTGGGCCGGATCGAATTTCCGGTGCCGACCATGATCGCCGCCGACCCGTTGCTCGATGAGATCGACTTCTCCCAGATCGCCATAGCCAGCTCCCAGGCCCTCCATTTGGAGGGCGTGACCGTTCTGGTCAGCGCACCGGGAGCCCCGCTCCTCATCCGGGGCGACGCCGAGGGAACACCGTTCTTCTACCTGGCCTTCACACTGGAGCAGTCCAATCTGCCGGTGAGCATCGCCTTCCCCATCCTCGGAGCACGCATGGTGGGCCACCTGGCCACATCCGACGATGTGACCGAAGGACTGGTGGTCGGTGAACCGGTGCCGGTGCTGCCCGGCCATGTCGCGGTGATCGACCCCCGGGGTACGGAGATCCCCCTCGCCCTAGGTGATTCCCCACCTGTCACCAGCCATACCGGGTTCTGGACGCTCCGGGACAGCACGGGCGAGACCCGCACCCTGGTGGTCAACCCGGACCTGACACAGTCCCACCTGGCACCGGTACGGGAGTTGCCCGACCTTCGCCCGGCTGTCTCAGGCCCGGATGGGGAACGTCCTGCCGGCACGGTGGCGCGCAGCATCCTCCCTTGGTTCATCCTCGCCATCATCATCGTGATGGCGATCGAGCTCGGCCTCAGCCACCGCGAGCGCGGTGTCTCCCGTCGCCAGTGGAACTGGGGCTTGGCGACGAGGGCGTCAATAGTCACCCTCCTCCTTCTGGCTCTATTCGACCCCTTGTTTGCCACCCGGTCACGGGACGTGACCACGGTGTTCGTGGTCGACGTCTCGGCGTCGGTCGGGGAGGCCAGGGACCTTGCCGTCGACTGGGTTTCCAGGGCCGTCGAGCACGCCAACGGGTCTCGCTGGGCGGTGGTCGACTTCGGAGCGGAGGCCCGGATCGCGGCCGGCTTCGACTCGACGAGGTACGCGCCGGCTAGAGGCATCGACCCATCCGCCACTTCGATGAGCCGGGGACTGCGTCTCGGGTCATCCCTCCTCACGGGGGAAAGCCGACAGCGCCTGGTACTGATCTCCGACGGAAGGCCCAACAGTGGTGACCTCCAGGCCGAGATCGACCGTCTCAGGACCCTGGGGATCGTGGTGGACGTCCACACCATCAGCGGCGAGCAGCTGACCGACGCCGCCGTCGCCAGGATCGACGCCCCCGCCAGGGTGGCGGTCGGCGAGTCGTACACCGCCACCGTGACCATCACATCCACCGTCTCCTCCCCGGCAAACGTGACCCTCTCGGCGGGGCTGGGAGAGGAGTCCAGGCAGGTGGACCTGACAGCCGGTGATACCCAGGTCTCGTTCGATGTCGAGGCCCCCCAGATCGGCCTTCAGACCCTGGAGGTCCGCGTCCAGATGGAGGGCGACGTGGTCAGGGAGAACGATCGGGCACATGCCGGAGTCGAAGTCGCCGGCCCGGCGAGCGTGCTCCTCCTGGAGGGCGAGCCGGGGGGCGGCGAAGTCCTGCAGCTTGCCCTGGAGGCGACCGGGCTCGAGGTTCTCAGGCTCCCGGTCACCGCGGCGCCCGACCTGGCTGGAATCTCGGTCCACCAGGCTGTGATCCTTGTCGACGTGGCCATCTGGGACCTCGGAGATGACACCGCTGATGCGTTGGACAGTGTCGTCCGGGACCTGGGCAGGGGGATGGTGGTCCTTGGGGGCCCGAGATCCTACGGGGCAGGCGCCTATCACGGCACCCTGCTGGAGTCGATGCTCCCCGTCGACAGCGAAGCACTCGACCCGACCCATCGGGTCGACGTCGCCGAGGTCCTGCTCATCGACACCAGCGAATCGATGGGCGCCTGCCACTGCACCAACGGCGTCACGGTGGACCGTCGTGGAGTGGTCAAGACCGACATCGCAAAGGCCGGCGCGATCAACGCCTTCCAGGCCCTGATCGCAACCGACGAATTCGGAGTGCTCGCCTTCACCGGGACGCCACGATGGGTGCTCCCTCTAGGCGAGGGCTACTCCCTCACCACCGTTGAACGCGAGATCGGCACCCTCCGACCGGTCGGGGACACCAGGATCAAGCCGGCGCTCATCGAGGCCGCCGAGGCGCTGCGATCGTCGGACAAGGACCTGAAGCACATGATCCTGTTCACCGACGGGTTCACCAACGAGCTGCTCGGAGGTTTTGGCGCGCCGGGGCCGATAGAGGGCGGTGCCGATGACATCTACGCCCTCGTCGCCGATCTCGCCGAGGAGGGCATCACCATCTCCGTGGTCGCAACCGGGGAAGGCGCACTGGAGGAGCTCGAGCGGCTGGCCATCGCAGGAAGGGGCCGCTTCTACGCGGGCCGCGACCTGGATGAGATACCGGAGATCTTCATAAACGAGTCGAGATTGGCCAGTCGGACATACATCAATGAGGGCGAGTTCTTCCCAACCGTCACTTCGTCGGCCACCCCGGTGGCCGACCTGGACTCCGCTCCCCCGGTCCTGGGGTACGTGGCTTCCACCCCCAGACCGACCGCCGATGTCCTCCTCCGGGTGGGCGCCCTCGGTGACCCGCTCCTCGCCTCGTGGACCCTTGGCCTGGGACGGGTCACCGCGTGGACTTCCGATGCCGGATCCCGCTGGGCGGCGCCATGGGCCGAGTGGGACGGGTTCACCGAGTTCTGGTCGGATGTCGTGAGGGAGACCTTCCCTCTGGCGGGTGCCGAGGGCCAGCGGGTTCGGGCCACCATCACCGAGGGAGTCATGAGCATCACCCTCGAGGGCGCCGAGCCGTGGCCAGCGGGCACCGCTCCCCAGGCACGGATCCGCCGGCCGGACGGGACTCATGCAGAGACCCGTCTCACCCGGGTCTCCGACCACGAGTTCGTCGGCACCATCCCCGCTCTCGAAGACGGCACATACTCGGTGGGTGTGGGGTTCGATCGCGGGGACGGAGAGGTCGCCATACTCTCGGCGATCGCCTCGCGGTCGTTCTCCGCCGAGTTCCTCCCCGGGCCCCCCGACACGACGCTCATGGCAGGCATCTCCAGCTCCACCGGCGGAAGGGGCGAGATAACCCCCGAGCAGGCCTTCGACTCCGAAGGCCTGGCCGACGGAGTGGTCAACCGGTCCCTTCGATGGTGGTTCCTGTTCGCGGCCGCCCTTCTCTGGCCGGTCGACGTCGCCCTGCGCCGGATGAGGCCCCGGAGGAGAGGGCGGAGAACCCGGCGATGGCCAGCACGACGGCTCCTGCCCACACCCACCAGACCATAGGGCGAACGAAGACACTCACTTCGAACCCTTCCGCCCCCGGGGTGACCATACCCACGGCGACGATCACATCGACCATCGGCGTCGACCTGAGGACCGGCTCGGCCACCGGCAGCTGCTGCGCTCCGTAGGCCCTTACCTGGGGTCTCAACTCTTTCGACCCGTCGAGGAGGAACACGCCCTCGGCGTAGATGAACCTGTCGGCCTCCCCGAAACGGACCTCCTTCAGCTCGATCCGATGGGGGCCGACGGTGGCGACGTCCCCGGGGACCATCGGCCCGTGAAACTCGGTCCCGAGGGCGCTGCCCCCGGCGCCGAACAGGACCAGGGCGACTCCGAGGTGGGCGAGTCGGGCTGCGGTCAGACGCCCCGGCCTCCCTTGTCGGCCCAACTCCAGGGCCAACAGGACCGCGGCCCCGGCGGCGACCGCGAGAAGGGCGATCCCCGGGATCACGGCCTCGATCGCCAGCAGCCCCGCCACCCCGGCCGCCACGATGACGACCGATGCGAAAACGACGATGTCCCTGACCTTGATCCGGGCGTGACCCCAAGCGGTGCCGAGGGCGAAGCCGATAAGCGCCGCTATCAGGATGGCTACGGGTAACACCGTGGCGATGAAGAACCGGGGGCCGACCACAACTGTCGAGCCCCAGAAGACCTGGAGGAAAGCGGGGTAGGCCGACCCCACCAGGATGAAGACCAGGGAGACGACGAGCAGGCCTGCCGAAAGCGCCAGCCAGGTGGACCTCCCTGTGTCGACAGGCTCCCAGACGGTCCCCCTCCCGGCCCGTACGACGACACCGACCACGAACAGGGCGACCACCATCGCAGCGACGAGCAACACACGGCCGATCACAGGGTCTTCGGCGAAGGCGTGGATCGAACCGGTGACCCCCGACCTGGTCAGGTAGACGCCGAGGACGCTCAAGGCGAAAGGAGCCAGGCTGAGCGCCACGGTCGATCGGCGCAGCCTGCCGTCCCGCTGGTAGACACGTGAGGTATGGAGGAAGGCGGTGGCCGCAATCCAGGGCATCAGGGCGGTGTTCTCCACCGGGTCCCAGGCCCAGTACCCGCCCCAGCCGAGCTCCACGTAGGCCCAGTTGGCACCGGCGGCCATGCCCACGGTGAGCCAGGTCCATGCCCAGGTCAGCCATTGCCTGGTGGGGACCAACCACTCGAGTGTCCCCCCACTTGTGGGGGGACCGCCCGCAGCCGAAGGCGAGGGCGAGGGGGGTGCGAGCGAAGCGAGCCGCTCGTCCCCACTCCAAACCCACCCAACTGTGAGGGCGAAGGGAACGATCAGCATGGTCAAACCGAGGTAGAGGATCGGGGGGTGGTAGATCATGGCCGGGTGTTGGAGGATGGCCAGCAGGCCTCCCCCGTCAACGGCCGGGACATCGAGGCGGCCGAACGGGTTGGATCCGATAGCGGTGAGCAGGAGGAGCCCGACGACCACCATCGCCACCACAGACCTCTCCACCCTCTCCCTGTGGCGGACGCCGTAGGCCCCGACGGCTGCCGTCATCGCCGCGTAGAAGAGGAGCGAGCCCTCCATGCCTCCCCAGAGGGCGGCCAGGCGGTAGGGCCACGGTGTCGCACGACTGGTGGTGCGGGCCACGTAGTCGAGGGTGAAATCCCCTCCCACCAGGGCGAACACCAGCACCAGGACCGCCGCCCAGACCAGCGCCACCCCGGCCCACAAGGTGGTCCGGCCATGCCTGCCGGGAACCAACAAGGCGGTCGCCACAGCGGCGACCGCGGCCCAGAGAAGGACGGTTCCGAGGGTCGCTGCTTCCACATGACGAGGCTACCCAGCCCCGCCCGCTTATCCCTCAGGCCCGAAACACGTCCGGTGGGATGGGGTCCTGCTCCCGTCTCCGGGCGGCCAGCCCCGAGAGGTATTGAACAGGGAAGTGGTGGCCGGTGTAGCCGAGATCGATGGCTGCGTTGAGTGTCCAGTAGGGGTCGATCAGGTGAGGGCGGGCCAGAAGGCACAGATCGGCGCGACCGGCGACCAGGATGTTGTGGACATCGTCGATGGACGAGACCGCACCGACGGTCATGGTGGGGATACCCACCTCGTGCCGGATCCGGTCGCTGAAGGGGGTCTGGTAGAGGCGCCCGTAGTCGGGGCGGGCCTCGGTGGACGTCTGGCCTGTGGAGACGTCGATCATGTCGCATCCGTGCTCCTTCAAGGCCCTGGCCAGGACTACCGCATCGTCCCCATCGAACCCGCCAGGCACCCAGTCGGTGGCCGAGATCCGCACCGACATCGGCTTCTCCGACGGCCACACCGACCGCACCGCGTCGAACACCTCCAGGGGATATCGCATCCGATTCTCCAGCGTCCCCCCGTATGCGTCGGAACGCTGGTTGGCCAACGGGGTCAGGAAACTGGAGAGCAGATACCCGTGGGCGTAGTGCAGCTCGAGCATGTCGAAACCGGCTCGCGCCCCCCGCTCCGCCGAGGCGACGAACTGTTCCCTCACCCGGTCCAAGTCCGAACCGGTCATCTCCCTGGGGACCTGGCTGTCCGGCCGATAGCGGATCGGCGAGGGAGAGATGATCTCCCAGTTGCCCTCGTCGAGGGGGTCGGTGTCGCCCTCCCACATCTTCTTCGTCGAGCCCTTCCGCCCGGAGTGGCCCAGCTGGAGGCCGACCCTGGCGTTGGTCTTCTGGTGGATGAAGCGGACGATACGGCCCCAGGCCTCCTCCTGATCATCGGACCACATCCCGGCGTCGGCAGGTGAGATGCGGCCCTCGGGCGAGACACAGGTCATCTCGGTCATCACCATCCCGGCGCCTCCCACTGCCCGGCTTCCCAGGTGGACCAGATGCCAATCTCCGGGCACACCCTCCTCGGCGCTGTACTGGTCCATCGGCGAAACCACCATGCGGTTGGGAAGCATTAGGTTCCTCACCTGGAAGGGATGGAACATCGGGGGGATGTCCGCCCCTACCGGGATCGGTGTCCCGTGGCCCGAAGCTGCGTACCACCGGTCGACGGTCGCCATGTACTTCGGGTCGCGGAGGCGGAGGTTGTCGTAGGTCACCCTCTGGCTCCTGGTGAGGAGGCTGAAGGTGAACTGCTCCGGCTCCATCGACCGGTACCGGTCTGCCCCTTCGAACCATTCCAGGCTGGCCTTGGCGGCCCTCTGCAGGCTGTCCACCGCAGGTCGGCGCTCCGCCTCGTACGCGGCCAGCGACTCGGCCAGGGCCCGGCCCGATCCGAGCTCCTCGGCAAGGGTGATGGCATCCTCCATGGCCAACTTGGTTCCCGAGCCCACGGAGAAGTGCGCGGTGTGTACCGCGTCTCCCAATAGGACCACGTTCCCGTGGCTCCAGCGGGAGCACTTGATGGTGGGGAAACGGAGCCATTTCGAGTTGTTCCCGATCAGCGGGTACCCATCGAGGTGCTCGGCGAACAGCTCCTCGGATCGGCCGAGCGCCAGTCGGTCACTCACCCCGGGCGGGAACACCTCGTCTTCGGTGGCGTCGAGCCCCAGACCGCTCCACGTGGACGGTGCCATCTCCACGATGAAGGTGCTCCCCCGGCCCGAATAGGGGTAGATGTGGGACCAAACCATCCCCGCCGGGGTGTCCAGGAAGATGAAGTGGAAGCGATCGAAGACCTTCTCGGTCCCGAACCAGGCGTAGCGGTTGACCCTGGGCTCGACGGTCGGGACCAGCTCCTCCTCCAGCTCCCTCCTCACCATCGAGTTGGCGCCGTCGGCACCGACGATCAGGTCGGCGTCGAGCTCGGCCAGGGATGTCACCTCGGTCTCGAAGTGGAGCTCGGCCCCGAGCCCGGTGGCGCGGTCCGAGAGTATCTCGAGGAGGGTCTGCCGGGAGATCGCAGAGAATCCGTGGCCGCCGGAGACGATGCGACGGCCCGACATGTGCCGGACCTCGATGTCCCCCCACCTGACGAACTCCGACTCCAGCCGGCCGTAGGAGCCCGGGTCGGCCCCGGTGAAGTGGTCGAGGGTCTCGTCGGAGAAGACCACCCCGAAGCCGTACGCATCCTCGGGACGGTTCCGCTCCAACACCACCACCTGGTTGTCCGGAGACTGCTTGCGGAGGAGGATCGCCAGGTATAGGCCGCCGGGGCCGCCGCCCACGATGGCGGTCCTCATGCGTGGTCGGAGGCCAGGGTCACCTCCACCCCGAAGTCGCCCTCCCGGTAGTCGATCGATGTTGCCCGGGCCGCTTCGAGAAGGTCGGGCTCGGCTTCACGGATCCCGTCCAGGGTCGAGGGGTCGGCGTTGACGGCCAGCGCGGCAACCTCGACCTTCATGGAGGCCTTGGCGTCGGACTTGGCCCTACGCACCGCGGTTAGGACCCGGCTGGCAGCCTCCAAGACGGTCGGGTCGCCGGTGAGGCCCTCGAACTCGGTGGTGGTTGGCCACGCCTGACGGTGGACCGAGCCTTCGCGCCACCAGGACCAGACCTCCTCGGTGACGAACGGCAGAAAAGGGGCGAAGAGACGCTGGTAGACGCTCAATGACAGCTGGAGAGCGGAGTGGGCGGAGGTCGCTCCCCCACCGTCGCCATATGCCCTCGACTTCACCATCTCCAGGTAGTCGTCGGTCCACTCCCAGAAGGCCCGCTCGACCACTTCCAGGGCCCGGGCATAGTCGTAGGCCTCGAAGGCCTCGGTGGCCTCGGCCACCACCGCGGAGAGGGCTGCCAGCATCGACCTGTCGAGAGACACGCTGATCGAACCCGGATCACTGTCCTGCTCGGTGAAGCCGAGGGCGAACCGTGATGCGTTGAGGATCTTGATGGCGAGCCGGCGACCAATCTTCATCACCCCCTCGTCGAGTGCGGTGTCGGTGCCAGGTCGGCCGTTGCAGGCCCAGTACCGGACCGCCTCCGAGCTGTGTTTGGCCATCAGATCCTCGGGAGTGACCACATTGCCCTTCGACTTCGACATCTTCTTCCGATCTGGGTCGAGGATCCAGCCGTTGATCGTGGCGGTGTGCCACGGAAGCACGTCATGCTCGAAGTGCGAACGGACCGTCGTCGAGAACAGCCAGGTCCTGATGATCTCCGGTCCTTGAGGACGCATGTCCATCGGGAAGACCCTCTCCCAGAGGTCGGGGTCGTCGACCCAGTGCCCGGCGATCTGAGGCGTGAGGGACGACGTCGCCCAGGTGTCCATCACATCTGGGTCGCCGACGAACCCTCCGGGCTGGCCGCGCTGCGCCTCCTCGAACCCGTCGGGCAGATGTGAGCTGGGGTCGATGGGAAGCTGCGAGGGGTCGGGGAGGATGGGATTCTCGTAGTCCGGAGAGCCGTCGTCCAGCACCGGGTACCACAGGGGAATGGGAACTCCGAAAAACCGCTGCCGGGAGATAAGCCAGTCGCCGGTCAGCCCCTCCACCCAGTGCTTGTAGCGGACCCCCATGAACTCGGGGACCCATCGCAGCACCGATCCCCGCTCCAGAAAGTCCTTTCGTAGGGCGTCGTCACGGCCACCGTTGCGAATGAACCACTGTCGGCTGGTCACCACCTCGAGAGGACGGTCGCCCTGCTCGTAGAACTTGACCGGGTGGGTCATCGGGCGTGGCTCGCCGTCGAGGTCACCCGACTCTCGCAGGAGCTCGACCATCTTCCGCTGAACCTGGTTCGGATAGAGGCCGGATATCTGGATGTAGGCCTCCGCCCCTTGGCCGGAGAGCCAGTCGGGCACCGCCTCCTGGAACCGACCGTCCCTCTGGATCACGGCCCTAGTCGGGAGGTCCAGTTCACGCCACCAGGTGATGTCTGTGGTGTCGCCGAAGGTGCACACCATGGCTATCCCGGTCCCCTTCTCAGGATCGGCGAGATGGTGGGAGACAACGGGGAGCTCGACGTCGAACAATGGCGAGGTGACCGTGGTGCCGAAGAGATCTTGAAAACGGCTGTCCTCGGGGTGAGCCACCAGCGCAACGCAGGAAACGATCATCTCGGGGCGCGTGGTGTCTATGTAGACGGGGTTCCCGTCAGCTCGCGTGAAGGCGACCCTGTGGTAGGCCGCGGGACGCTCACGATCCTCCAACTCTGCCTGGGCGACGGCGGTCTGGAAGTCGATGTCCCAGAGGACCGGGGCCTCCTGGCTGTAGGCCTCACCCCGAGCCAGGTTGTAGAGGAATGCCTGCTGGGAAGTCCGCTGGCTATGGGGATCGATGGTGGCGTAGGTCTGGGTCCAATCGACAGACAGACCGAGCAAGCGCCAGATGTTCTCGAAGACCTGCTCGTCTCGAGCTGTGAGTACGTGGCATAGCTCGACGAAGTTGCGCCGACTGATCGGCAGGTGGGGACTCGGAGGCTCGGCAGGCGGCTCGAATTCGGGGTCGTACGGCAGCGATGGATCGCACTTGACACCGTAGAAATTCTGGACCCGGCGTTCCGTGGGGAGGCCGTTGTCGTCCCATCCCATGGGGTAGAACACCTCCTTGCCTGCCATCCTTCGGTAACGGGCATGGGAGTCGGTCTGGACGTATCCGAACACCGAGCCCATGTGGAGCGATCCCGACACCGTGGGGGGAGGGGTGTCGATGGCAAATATCTCGGATCGTGCCTTCGATCGGTCGAACCGGTAGGTGCCCTGCTCCTCCCAATGCCGGTCCCACTTCTCTTCGAGGCCTTCGAGGCCGGGTCTCTCGGGAACTCTCCTGGTCATTTGGGCGGTCAGGGTAACGGCTGGGGAAGCGCCGTTCCTCACCCCTCACCACTCGATCCTGTGCCGTCATCGCCGCCGGCCCAGAGCGAACGCATCAAGCTGGAGCGACGGAGGAGCTCTTCCAGGGTGCCCCGGTCGACTATCCGCCCGCCGTCCATGAGGAGGATCTGGTCGGCGCTCTCCAGGGCGGCGCGACGGTGGGAGACGACGATGCAGGTGACCTGTCGTTGTGCCCGGAGCCTCGACCAGAGGAGGCTCTCGGTGTGGAGGTCGAGGGCCGAGGAAAGGTCGTCGAAGACCAGGAGCTCGGCCTCTGTGGCCAACATCCGGGCGGCAGCCGAACGCTGCACCTGACCGCCGGACAGTTTGACCCCGCGGGCCCCGACCAGGGTGTCGATGCCCCTCTCCATCCGCTCCACGTCCGGGTCGAGCACGGCGAGACGGACGGCATCGCCGATCCTCTCGCGGGACCGCTCGCGGCCCAGAGAGATGTTGTCGGCCAGCGACTCTGAGAAGAGACGGGGCACCTGGGCGGTGTACGCCGATCGGGGCGGCACGAAGAAGGAGGCCGGGTCGACGACGGGCTCGCCGTTCCAGTAGATGCTGCCCTCGGCCGGGACCAGGCCCAGCAGGGCGCGGACGAGGGTGCTCTTGCCCGACCCGATCCTCCCGGTGACCACCGTGAACGAGCCCCGCTCCACCGTGAAGTCGACACCGCCCAGGCCTCCCTGGCCATCGGGGAACCAGTGGCTCAGTCCCCGGACCTCGAGCACCCGGAGGGGCTCTATGCCCAGCTCAGGCAGGGTGACTTCTGGAATCTCCCCCGTCAACGAGACGCGCTCCCGGTCGAGCAAGGCCGATTCGGGGGCGTCCACCGCCAGGGCCTTGACCCGGTCGAAGGAGACACCGGCCCGTCGATGCTGGGCGATGATGTCGCCGACGAACGCCAGGTAGTCGGTGAGACGCGGAAGGTAGACCAGGAAGATGGTCAGCTGGCCGATGCTCATCTCCCCTGCGGTGATCGAGCCGGCACCCACCAACAGGACGATGGCGACTGTGATGGTCGACATGTTCCGGTTGATCGCCTTGAGCACCTCCGAGAGCACCGTGTCGGAGAGGGCGGCCTTTCGACGGACCGCATTCAGGTGGCGGAGACGTTCGAGCATGACCTCCTCGGCGGCCGCCAGTTTTACGGTCTGGATCCCGCCGAACGCCTCACCGATGAAACCGGTGACCTGGTCTGTTGCCGCCCTCATCACCCTTCGACGCTTCCTGATCTCGGGGCTGAGGGCCCGGGTCAGGATGACGGTCAGGACGAGGGGAATCAACAGCAGCCCGGTCAGTGCGGCATCGATGGAGGCCATCACTGCCAGCGCCCCAAAGGCGAAGAGTGCTATCCCGGGCAGGTCGACCCAGTTCTCCATGTAGTTGACGAGATCGTCGACGTCGTCCCGGAACGTGCTGACCGCCTCTCCGGGGGCGAGCGGGATGACCCTCGAGCCGGGGGCCTCCAGAATCCACCGGAGGAGGTTCCTGCGCAGCTGAAGGGCCTGCTCGTTCCAGTGTGACACCCAGGTGATCGCGCCGAACCAGAAGAAGACATTGCGTCCTATGGCGACTACGGCGAAAGCAATCACCGGCGCCCAGGCGGTCGACGCCACCGGCCCCCCGGCGACCAGCCGGTCGAAGGTCATCCCTATGAGCACCCCGAACAGGAGGGGGATCCCGTGGATGATGGTCCAGATGGCGGCGCAGTAGGCGAAACGACCCGGCCGATAGCGGATCAGCTCCCAGACGAGCCTGAGCGGGCTCACGGTGCCGAACCCTCCAACAGGTCGCCCCTACCTGCGGCGAGGAGCCTGGCATAACGGCTCGACGGGTCCGCAGCCAGGGACGCTCGCGGTCCGTGCTCGACGAGCCGACCGGCGTCGACCACTGCGATCTCGTCGGCGGTGCGCACCGTCTCCAGGCGGTGGGCGATTATCACCACCGTCCGGCCCGAGTAGAGCCGCTCGGTGGCCGATGCAAGGAGCATCTCGGTTGCCGGATCGAGGCGCGACGAGGGCTCGTCGAGGATGACCACACCCGGATCCTGGAGGAAGACCCGGGCGAACGCCACGAGCTGCTGCTCGCCGGCCGAGAGCCCCTGGCCGGAGGCTCCCAAGGTGGTGTCGAGGCCGATGCCTCTGATCCAATCGCCGAGGCCGACCCTGTCGAGCACGTCGAGGATCTCCTCGTCGCCCTGCTTCCCGAAGAAGGTGAGGTTGTCGCGGATCGAGGCACGGAACAACTGGACATCCTGGGTGACCACTCCCACAACACGTCGGAGCTCGCGGAGCCCGACGTTCCTGAGATCGACTCCCCCGAGCTCGACCACTCCTGACGTCGGGTCGTAGAGACGGCTGATGAGGCGGGTGATGGTTGTCTTCCCGCCACCGGTCCGGCCGAGCAGGCCCAACGACTTGCCCTTGTCCAGCTCGAAGCTGACGTCGTCGAGGACTCCCCGCTCCTCGTAGGCGAACGAAACCCGGTCGAAACGTATCGAGAGAGGCCCGGAAGGGAGGGTGCGGCTGCCGCCTCGGACGGCCGGCTCCAGGCTGCGCAGGTGATCGATCCGCACCAGCCCACCAGCCGCCTTCTGCATCTCCTGGAGCTCCTGGGTCATCTGCTCGATGGGCCTTCTAACCAGCTGGACGTACTGGACGATCAGCCAGGCGGTGCCGGGAGTGATCGAGCCCCTGATCGCCAGGCCGGCCCCTACGGCCAGGGCGAGAGCGTCCCCGGCCCAGAATGCGGTGTTGGCCGTGACCCACACGGCGATCCGTCGCTTCCAGGCGTTGGTGGTCCGGGCGAAGAACTCGCGGACGACCGGTATGAACCGGCTCATGGTGAAGCGGCCGGCGCCCAGGGATCGGATGTCGTCGATACCGGCCAGCCGCTCCTCGACGAATCCGTAGAGCTTGGCCGAGACCTCCCGCTCCTCCTCGGCGGCGCTGACCGCATAGCTCCTCAGCCTGATAAGGAGGAAGACCACGACAACCACATAGATGGTGATGGCGAGCCCCATCACCACCGACTCGATCCAGCTGACCACGATCACCCCCAGCAACAACACCCCGGCGGCGACCAGACGGACCATGAACCTGGAGATGAAGTTGGCGATGGCGGTGACGTCGCCGTCGACCCGTTCGATCATCTCTCCGGGGGTGGTGTCGTTGTGGAACCCCATGTCGAGGTGGAAGAGGTGGGAGGCCAGATCTTCCCGCAGGCGATTGGTGGCGGTCCACCCGATGTCCGCCCCCAGGTAGGTCCCGAATGCCTCGAACACCTGATAGAGGATCCCAGCGACGAGAAAGGCGAGCCCGGCGGTGATCAGCCCGGCCACTGCCGAACCGGCGATGGCGGAATCGATGAATGTCCGCAGGATCAGCGGGGTGATCAACTGGAGGCCGATCGAACCGAGCAGCAGTATGACCAGCACGGTTACGCGCGCCTTCATCGGCGCCAGGTAGGTGCCCAGTGTGGCGCGGTAGGAGGGAGCTGATGTGGTCATCGGGACCGGCCACGGTATCGCGATGATCGAGCTAGGACCGGCGATTTAGCCCCGTCGCACGTGGGGGTGGTCGATGCTGGTGGGGGCGGGGACGGGGATCATCGATCCCTACCTAGGTCGGAGCCGGGTCCTTCCGTTGGGCTGGGTATACAACTCGAACCCGAATTGGTGGATGACCACCTGATGGTGGAACCAGCAGAGAAGGATCAGGTTGTCCTGGTCGGTGGCGCCTCCCTCACTCCACGGAATGACATGATGGGCCTGGAGACGGTTTCGCGAGTCGCATCCGTCGATGGCGCATGCTCCCAGGTACTTGTCCATCAGGGCTCTCTGCAGAGCGGGAGGGGCGGTTCGGAGTCTCCGGCCGTAATCCATGTACCGGCCGCCCTCGGCCCTGGCCACCACTTCGGTGACCGAGTCGCAGAGCAAGGCCTGCAGGGCATCTCGGGACACCGCAGGCCCGGCATCGAGAACCACTCCAGTCTCACCACTAGAGGCGAACGCGCTCTTGGCGTCGACGAACACCGTAACGTTTGCCGGCGGGGCCTCGTCGGATACACACAGCTCGACCAGCGCCGTGGCCTTCCTCCAGGAGACGTCGGAGGGCAGATCGGGGTCGAGCTCGGTCATCCGGTCGGCGGCTGCGGTGAGCACCTTGTCGACCAGTCCGCCGGAGACTCCGTCGAGCCCGCCCCAGAGCTTCCAGTAGGTCTCGTCGAGTGAAGGCTGAATCACCAGGAAGTTCTCGTCGGGTCCGTGGAATCGCTCAGCGCGGCTTCCGATCCGCCTTGTCGCCTCGCGTCGTATCCCGCCGATGTCCATGTGCTCCCACAGACCGACCGACTCCTGGATCCGGGACAATGCCTCGATCCTGTCGAACGAGATCCCCTCCGCCAGGGCCTGACGCAGATCGGGGCGATCGGCGGTCCGGCGCATCGTGCGCACCAGCACTCTGGCGTTCTCAGTTGCCATGTCCAGCTTCCAGGCGGCCCACTCACCGAGGGAGCGACAGCCGTCGACCGACGCCATCTGCCGACGGTCGAGCTCCTCGAGGACTTCGAGCTGCCGTGCGCGGGCTGCGGCGATGGCCTCCTCATCGGCCAAAAGCTGCTGCTCCAACCGGTCGGTCGAACATTGCCTGATATCGAACATTTGTTCGTATCATATCGAACCGGTGTGACAGAATCAACCCTTATACACGCTAAAGCGTCATAAGTTTTCCACACGGTGGACGCCGCACCAGCCAATCCCAATAGGTCCCTATCCCACAATGATCAGTGGTCCATGGCCTCGAAGACCATCATCGTCTCCCCCGAGGTGACCGTCAGGATGTATGTGTCCGAAGTGGGAAGTGGCGAAGGGCCATCCCAAATCCTCGGCTCCCGAAAGATGAACGCCGGCTCGGCAACGGAGACCGTGAACTCGGCGTTGGCATAGCGGAGGGCCGAGATGACGATCCCCTCCACCCTCTCCTGTCTGGCCGGGCAACCGACCAGGGTCCGTACGACCTCGCTGGTCCTCAATCTCGTCTCCGACACCTGGAAGTGTGAGGCGAAGGAGTTGCACAGCCGACCGTTCAAGGTCCCGTCGGGGAGGAAGGTCAAGGTCCCGCCGGTTCCGCCGTCCCATCGGTGTGGCAGGGCCGACGGCGACCCTGAGACTTTCAGTTCGGTCAGCCGCCACGTCCCGACGATCGGACTGTCGCAAATAGCGTCGGATGTCTGCTGGTAGTCCTCAGCCGTGACGTCCCGCAGGTCCTTGGGGCAGAACGCGCTGGGTGGGCTACCGGAAGCCAGTAGGGCCACGGCTAGCAGGACTGCCCCCAGGCCCAACCGGGCTTGCCAGGGTCGGAGCTGCCGTCTCGCCTCCTTGGGGACGGGTCGGTCCTCCAGGATGGCGGTCATCAGATGTTCCTTCTGTACTGGCCGCCCACGTCGTACAGCGCCCGGCTCAACTGCCCGAGGGAGGCCACCTTTGCCGCCTCCATCAGGCTGGCGAACAGGTTGCCGCCTTGAACCGCCGCATGCTGTAGCTCGGCCAGGGCTTTCTCGGCCTCCGCCTCGTTGCGTTTCTGGAAGGCTCGAAGGTTCTCGATCTGACGGTCTTTTGCCTCGGGGGTTGCCCGAATGAGGTGGTCGGGGACGACGAACGGCGACCCCTCCTTGGAGAGGAAGGTGTTCACGCCCACCACCGGGTACCCACCCGACTCCTTCTGCTGTTCGTAGTAGAGCGACTCCTCCTGGATCTTGGTCCTCTGGTACTGGCGTTCCATGGCGCCGAGCACTCCCCCGCGGCTGGAAAGCCTCTCGAACTCCATCAGGACCGCCTCCTCGACCAGATCGGTGAGCTCGTCGATGATGAAGCTG
>CAYVTP010000022.1:0-21682 GCA_964454615.1 uncultured Acidimicrobiaceae bacterium
ACGAGAACAGCGACGACACCCGCAGAAGGGTCCGTCGCAGCGAGCTCGAATCGCTGGACGTTCCCCGGCCCGACCTGGACGCCGTCCTGGACAGGTTCACCAGCCAGAGACTTCTCCTCGCCGACCGTGACCCTCTCACCCGTGGGCCCACCGTCGAGGTGGCCCATGAGGCCATCCTGCGGGAGTGGCCCCGCCTCCGCAGTTGGATCGACGACCAAAGGGATGCTCTCATCCTGGGACGTCGCTTCCGGGCGGCTCTCGCCGAATGGGAGACCAGTCGGCGACATGACGACTACCTGTTGACCGGGAGTCGTCTTGCCCCCTTCTCCGGCTGGGCGGAGTCAGCTGCTCTCACCCCTGACGAACAGGCCTACTTCCGGGCTTCCCTGGAGCGGGACAACGCCCAACAGGCAGCTCGTCGTCGTCGTCGTCGCACCCTCACCGGAGTCCTCGCCGTGGCCGCCGTGATGGCCACCACTCTGGGGACGATCGCCGTCGTCCAGGCCAACCGGGCCGAGAGCGAGGCGCGGACCGCGGATGCTCGCCGTCTCGCCGGAGACTCCACCCTGGCCCTGGCACAGGATCCGGAGCTGGCCATCCTCCTCGCCCTGGAGTCTGCCTACTTGTCCCGTGATGCCGGTGAGCCTTTGCTCCCGGAGACGAGGGTGGCCCTGCACCAGGCGACCCAGACCTCACGCCTTTTGTTCCGCTTTGAGGGAGCTTTCCATCGGGTGGCGGTCAGCCCCGACGGCTCGATGCTGGCTACCAACGCCTTTGGGAGTGACGACCTGGTGACCGACGTGGTCCTGTGGGACGCCACCAGCGGAGAATGGTTGAGAACCCTGGCCGGTGAGTCGGGTCCCGAGGTGTGGGATCTGGCCTTCAGCCCCGACGGCAGCATGTTGGCAGTGGCTTATTGGGGGTATGACACGGAAAAGCACGCCGTTGACGGATACATCGGGCTTTGGGATCCGGTGTCCGGGGAGGAGATTCACCGCATCCACAACAGCGCCAAGAGGGTGGCGTGGAGTCCCGGAGGGACCTTGTTGGCCACGACGACCTCCACTGCCGGGCCGGTCGACTCCACACCGACCTCGGCCACGGTGTGGGAGGTGGACACCGGCAACGAGAGGGTCTCGATCGACCACGGCGGATGGGGGCTCGCGTTCGGCGGCGACGAGACGCTGATGGTCACCGACCGCAACGTGGGAAGGGTGGTCCTGTTCGACACCGTGACCGGTGAGGAGACTGGTCATCTCGACACCGGCGTAGGGGAGCCAGAGGGCTTGGCTGTCGATGCGGAACGGAATCGGCTCATGGTGGGGTTCTTCGGATCCGACCTGGTGGAGCTGTGGGACCTGGAGACCCGAACACGGCTGTGGTCTGTCGTCGTCCCCACCTCTCCGAAGGTGGCGATCGATCCGCATACTGGGGCGATGGCGTCGGGGGGCATCCAGGGAAAGGTGAGCCTGCACGATCCCGACGACGGGTCGGTGGTCGCAATCCTGGGCGGGCACACCGGGACCGTCTTGAGCATCGCCCTCTACCCCGATGGGGAGCGCCTGGTCTCGGTCGGCGCAGAACGTGACGCTCGTGTTTGGGACATCACCCCCTCCGGAGCCGTTGGTGTGCTCGCCTCGGGAGTCGGGACCTCGACAGGTGCCACCGACCTGCGGCTCTCCCCCCACGGGGACCAGGCGGCGATCACCCTGATCGGGGTCATGGAGCGTTTCGACCTCCGCACAAGGGAACTGATCGAGGCCGTGCAGGGCACCATCGACCTCTTCGCGCCGGCGCCGGTGAGCCCTGATTGGCGACTGATGGCATATGTGGACTCAGAGGGCGAGGCCTTGGTCCGTGACCTGGCCACCGGTGTCACGGTGACCAGGCTCCCGCCGTGCACCATCCCAAAAGCCTTCAGCCACGATGGCTCCGCCCTGGTCGTCGACGGGGTGTTCCTATGTCGAGATGATGTGCCTGGAGGAGTCGAGCTGCGGAGCCGGGTCATCGATGTGGTCACCGGTGACGAGCTCTTCGACCTCGGCACCCGCACCATCGGTGGATTCCCCGGTGTGGCCCTCAATCCGTCCGGCGTCTTCGACCAGGATCGCTTCCTGGCTCTTGCGGGGCAGCATGGGGTGGAGGTCTACGACCTCACCAGCGACGAGCCAGTGGACCTGCTGGGCCCCTACCACTCCGCCGACGGTGACGCCCTCACAGGCGAGGCCGTCAGCGTGGCCTTCGACCCCACCGGACGCTACCTGGCGACCGTCACCAGCGAGGGAGGAGCCCTCGTCTTCGACCTGTCACAGGTGGCAGGTGGGACACCACCCGGGGAGGCGGTGGTGTTCTCCCGGGTCGTGGACACCGGGCTGATGATCTCAGTGAACGTTGACGCCGACGGGAGGTTGGCGACCGGCGGCTTCGGGTCGCTTCGAATGTGGGACATCCACACCGGCGAGCTCATCGTCGAGATCCCGATAGAAGGCGACGGCCCACCGCAGGCAAGGTTCAGCCCCGACGGGAGCTACCTCTACTACACCGACGTCGCCTCCCAGGGCGGATTGGTGGTGCGCCGATTTCCCCTGGACACCGACGCGCTCATCGAGTTCGCCGAGAGTCGGGTCACCCGGGGACTTTCCCTGGACGAGTGCCGTCGCTATCTCGATCCGGCCCGCTGCGGATGAGCAAGCCCCAGCCCGTGGGGCCGGTCCGGGTGGTAGCCATGGACGCAAGAGGCATCCTGAGTCGCATGTCCCCCTGGGCCTGGCCAACAGTCTGACTTGGAGGTCGCAGATCCGGATCTGGCTTTGTCTTGGCTACTGGAGCTCTTGGACGCCGTGGATCTAGAGGGGTTGGTGGCCGCCATCGGGCTAGCCGCGCTCAAGCTCGGCCTTTACGACGTCGACCTCGTCATCAATCGGACGATCGTCAATTCCCTCGGGGACGAGCACCGGTTGCAGCGTTGCTCGTGCTCTCGATTGACGTGCGTGTCAAGCTCTGTCACATTCATGCACACAGTGCAGAACCACCTCATGGCCGGTGTGCGACAGGATGGGAGTGGCCGCCCGGGGCGAGCTCACCTACCAACTGTTCATCCGCCACTATCTCCCCTCACTCCAGCCGGCTCGACGCCGAGCCCCTACGCCTACCACCTCGACCGGCCCGAGCCCCAGCCCGGCGATGGACGCGACTGATCCCCTCCGGCTGCTGACCTCGGCGTCGCTGCTTGTCGGCGGCGTGCTGGCAACAGCGGGCTGGGTGTGGCTCGGCTTCGCCGACCCGGGACGGACCGGAGAAGCGACCGGCTGGTATGTCGTGAACACCATGATCATGGTGGGCGGCGGCCTGATCGCCATCGGGCTTCCCGCCATCCACGTTGCCCAGTCCAGGCATGCGGGAGTCCTTGGGGCGATCGGGATCGTGGTCCTCGTCGCCGGGGTGATGACCGCATACCTGGCGGTACAGGGGATCGAGATGATCAACTACGGGCTGCCCCGCAACGCCATCCCCATCACCTACGTGGCCCTGCCGGCTCTTGCGATAGGGGCGGTCCTGACCGCGGTTGTATCTCTGCAGGCGGGGGTAGCCCCCGCCGTCCTCCCGGTGGCCCTGCTCATCGCAGTTGGTCTCGGCGCACTCACACTGATCCCCGACCTCCCCGCTCGGGCCAACACCTGGATGGGCACCCTGTTCACTGCCAGCCTCGCCGTCTGGGGCATGTGGCTGCTCACCCGCCTCGGATCGGGCTGACCGCCACCGGGCCTTCCCGGCCACGTAGGTGCTCGGCCGCCCGGGGCGAAGACCTCGCCACAACCGCCACCACCGCCACCGGTTGTCCGAGGTTGAAGAGGCGCACGCGGAGGAAGGGGCCCCAACAGGGGCCCCTTCTCATGTAGCGGGTTGGGTCTACTGGCTGTGGACGCTGGGTAGCGAAAACGCGGCGAGAAGCCCGGGTCCCCTTGCCGGGGACCCGGGCTTCTCATTGGCATAGTGCGACTAGGCCGTCAGGCCATATCGTCCGACTCGGAGTGTCGGCCCTCCCAATAGGGCTCGCGACCGTAGTGGCGATAGACGTCGCCCACCCACGCGAGGTCGTGGATGTCGGGCCAGTTGTCCTTGTCGAACCCCGGAGCGTTCTCCAGGTCTTCCTTCGCGAGATCGATGACGACCTCCTTCGCCTCGGTGTCCACGGAGATCAGATCCCATGGAATGGCGAACAGCTTTTCGCCAAGCCCAAGGAAACCTCCGCTCGACAGCACGGCGTAGCCGACACGACCGTCTTGCAGGTCGATGACAATCTCTTCGATGTGCCCGAGCTTGTCGCCGTCGACATTGCGGACGTCGTTGCCGGTGATGGTCGAGGCACTCAGTGATTGCGGTTGCATGATGTGTATTGCTCCTTTGTGTGGTAGGTGTTTCTCAGAAGATGAGGATGAGAATCAGAATGATGAGGACGAGTCCTCCAAGGCCGATGTACATGGGTCAAACCTCCTTACGTACGGCTTCGATCAAAGCGGCGTCGACACGGGTGTGGTAGGCCTCACCAAGGCGTCCGCCGACGTATCCACCAGCAAGGGTGGCCACGATGAGCACTACTCCAGCGACCACAGCCATGGCGGTCAGGTCGTCGGCGCCGAACTGGGCGAACCAGTTGGGCAGATTGGGCTGATTGAAGGCGTTGTACTCGGCACCAACCCAAACGCCGAGGGCACCGAAGATCGCCACGAAGAAGATCAGCCACAAACCGGCGCCCAATCCGTTCATGCCGCCGTTGTATCGAGACATTCTGCCTGCAGCGAAGCCTCCGACGATGAACGAGACGAACACGACTGCTGCAGCCACGATCAACCCGACGACGGAAGCATCGGTGAGGGTCCCATCCTCGAGCATGTTCAGCTGGAAGTCGATGCCGGCCGCACCTGCGGCAAACAGAGCGACCAAGAACACGAGCGTCCCCAACCCGGCGAACATGCCCACAATCGCAGCCAGCACGTCTGGCTTCCCGAATCGCTCGTAGACACTGGAAATGTTCTCCGAGCCGACAATACGTCGGTCCGGGTCCGTGCCTGCCATTGGTTCTCCTCCTGTTGGTCAGAGTCTCTGAGTACCCGGATCGGGTCGGCTTCAAACGCGCGATCTCGGTGTTGAACAAGTCGAGGTCTCGAATCCGGGAGTGAAGAGAGTGGCCGGCAAGGGTAGAGGCTGGGACCTGCCCACTGTCACATACCAGGAGGACGACCGGGTTGGCCTGCCCTGGTGTGTCTGCCGGCTGTTCGAAGGTGAAAGGAGCGGACGTGAGGAAGGAGCCCCCAGAGGGGGCCCCTTCTCGTTGAATAGCGGATCTCGGGTCTACCGGCTGTGGGTGTCGGAGTCCGCCTCAAGCCGCTCTTCGATGGCCTCGACGGTCTCACCGGTGCGCTCCTTGATCCGGCCCACCAACTCGTCGTAGTTGCCTTCGGCAACGTCGAGGTCGTCGTCGGTCAGGTTGCCCCAGGTCTGCTTGACCTTGCCTTTGAGCTGATCCCAGCGGCCTTCCCATTTCATGCGGGTGCTGTCCATGATGAGTCTCCTTTCGAACCCCTGGATACCCCCCCCTTTACCCGTTAAGGAGTCGATCTAAACCCCGCCCGGGACCCTGCAATGGGAGCCCATTCGGGGGGCATCCGTGGCCCATCAGCCGCGGCAGGACCCCACGGAGCCTGCCTTGGAGGAGACGGGAGCGCCGGCCTTGAGAGGCGCCACCCCCGTCCTCCATGGGGTCCCTATCCGCGTCGCGGATGATCTCGTGACTCACCGAGGAGACGAATACTCCAGGGCCATGGTGTTCCAGGCCAGGAATGCATCGACTTCTGCCCGTGACCCAGACACCGCTCCGGTCAGGCGGGTTGTGTTCCAATCCAGGAATTGATTCACAGCCGCCTCTGGCCGAAACACCGGAGCCGTCACGAGCCCATCGAGGGCGATCGTGTTGATCCGTATGAACTCGTCCATGGGGGCCCTGGGTGTCAGAGATTGGTTCGCGGGCGAGTCGAACCCTGCGCCAGCCTGAGCGAGTGCGAAGACGAGCACTACACCCGCTCCCAGAACCGCTCCGGCTGCCCACAACGAGCGTCCCTTGGGTTGGGCCCGTCCCAGTGGTCGGGTCGCTGCTCTCTCCCCCGTAGTAGTGATGTGCGACATCAGCTTTCTCCTTGCCTTTCGCTTGCCTGACATAGCGGGTGCCATGCCACTCCCCAACTCCTAAGGGACAGTTCTCCAAAGACACTGAGGGCAAGCTTGGAAAACGCTCCAAACAGCTGGTGGGGTGGAGCTCAGATCGTCAGCCGGCAAACAGGGTGCCGCCTACCGGGCCAACGCCCTCGTCGCGCACACAGAAGGCAAAGGGAGCAACTCAATAGTGGGGAGCTATGACTCAATTTTGCGCGAACCCAGGGTTCCAGACCGTGATAATCCTGGTGTGGAACCCTGGGTTCATCGTCACCACTTGTCGCTACATAACCCTGGGCTCCAGACCGTGATAATCCTGGTGTGGAACCCTGGGTTCATCGCCAGTGGCCGGGGGCTCGGATCGGGCCACTCTTGACACCTTCTTGACGTGCCGCTGAGGACGCCATGAGACGCCATCCCGGATGCTCATCGGGTAACGACCAAGAAGGAGGTCAGCGAAAATGAGAACCACTTTGGGTGTCTTCACAGCAATCACCGCGGCGATGCTCGCCGTGAGCGTGGCTTGGGCCGGGGACCGAGCGGAGCCCACCCTGGATGCGGGCCTGGATGTCTCGTCCAGGGCGCAGGCCGAGGTCCAAGCAGAGGCCGGATCGACATCGATGACCGGAGGGTCCTCGACGAGCGTCGCCGGCACCTCGTCGAGCACGGTCACCACAATCCCCACCACCTCCTCGACGAGCACGCCTGCCGGCTCCACCTCGACCACCGTCAAGGAGCGGACGGAGTCCTCGTCCGGGGGCACCTTCCAGGTGGCCGAGGGTGTCACCGTCAGCGTCGACGTCGAGGCAGGGATCCTGATCCTCACCGACGTCTCCGCCCCGGGCTGGAACGTTCAGGTCAAGCATCTGAGCCATGACCGGATCCGCATCGAATTCGACAAGGACGGTTCTGAGGCCAGGTTCGAGATACGGATCAAGAGCGATGGCCGCCTCGAAGTCGAGATCAAACGCTCCTGATCACCCCGTCCCGACCGACGGGCGCTCCCTCCGTGGAGCGCCCGTTGATGTCAGCCCCACCTGCCCAGCTCTTCATCCTCCGGCACCGAACCAGACGGTGACCGAGGCGCCGCCGCCCGGCGCATCGGCCAGCTCTAACGCACCGCCGGTCAACTCGGCGGTGCGACGGGCTATGTCGAGACCGAGACCGGTCGAACCGGTGCCGCTCACGCCCCGCCCCACCAGGGAACGATCGGCGATCCCCGGTCCGTAGTCCTCGACACGGAGCCACGCCTGCTCCCTCTCGACACCGGTAGCCACCCGGAAGGCAGTCCCGGGATCGGTGTGGGCGAACACGTTGCCGACAAGCACGTCGACCACGTCCTCCAACTGAGCGGCTCCCACTCCTACCTCCACCGGAGGGCCGATGTCGACCGCCAGAGCTCGGGCCTGCTCCTCGGCGAGCACCGACCAGAAGGCGACACGGGCACGCACCACTTCGTCGAGACGGCAAGTCCCCACCCGGGAGCCCTTGGTCCGTGCCGCCGTGATCAACGAGTCGATGGCCCCTTCGAGACGATCCACCTGGGCCAACATCTCCTCCCTCTCCTCGGCCCTCGCCAGAGTCTCTGCCTGGAGCCGCAACGACGAGACCGGCGTGCGGAGCCGGTGGGACAGGTCGGCCACCTCCTCGCGTTCGGCTGCCAGAAGTTGGCCGAGACGGGTGGCCAGCGTGTTGAACGCAGACGCCACCTCCCTGAGCTCGGTGCGATCGGCGATCACCACCCTGGCACTCAGGTCCCCCTCACCCAGTCTGTGGGCAGCGTCGGCCAGGACCCGGACAGGAGCCACCAGCCGGCGGCCCAACCTGTCGGCCACCAACACCGCTACAGCCACCAGAACGAGACCGAGCAAACCGAGCAGGAGCCACGCCTCCACCACCCCCTCGCTGAGCTGCTCCTCGGTGACGAAGACGTCGACCACCGCCACACGATCTCGACCGATCACCGGAAGGGCTATCTCCCACCCGCCCGGAACCAAACCGGTGATGGTTCCACGCAGCGACATGGCAGGGTCGACGAGGCTGCCCTGTCCGGGTAGGGCCTCGCCGAAGACGACCCCGTCGGAGATGACCACCACGACACCCTCGCCCAGCGGGCCCACCGTGGCGGCTATGTCCTCCGACCCGGTATCGAAGGAGAGGGCGAGGGCGACGAGGGCGGCGACCGTGCGGGCCTCGCGCTCGGCTTCGAGACGGGCCACGTCGTGAGCCTGCCGCCTGACAAGCAGACCGAGCGGTACGAGAAGGGAGATGACCACCAGGGCGGTGGTAGCA
The DNA here is from genome assembly GCA_964454615.1 of uncultured Acidimicrobiaceae bacterium. Taxonomy (GTDB): domain Bacteria; phylum Actinomycetota; class Acidimicrobiia; order Spongiisociales; family ZC4RG35; genus ZC4RG35. The sequence goes on from CAYVTP010000022.1 coordinate 8,503, forward strand.
AGGCTGAGAAGGGCGAGGCTCCTTCTCACGTCCCCGGGTCGACCAGTTTTACCCCTACACCGTGCACGGTGTGCAGGTATCGGGGCTGCTGGGCGCTCTCACCCAGCTTCTTGCGCAGCCAGGAGAGGTGGACGTCGATGGTCCGGTCGGCACCGCCATACGGCTCACGCCAGACTTCGGCAAGGAGTTCGCGCTTCGACACCACCTGACCCTGACGCTCCATGAGAACCCGAAGGAGGTCGAACTCCTTGGGACTCAGCTCGAGCGGCTCCCCATCGAGGGTGACCGACCGTGCACCCGGGTCGAGGACCAGGCCTCCCACCCGCGCCTCGGTGGGCTGTTCCCCGCCCATCCCCCGTCGGAGAACGGCCCGGACCCGGGCCTCGAGCTGGGCGACCGAGAAGGGCTTGACCAGGTAGTCGTCAGCACCAGAGTCGAGGGCCCCGACCACCGCCTCGTCCTCGCCGCGGGCAGTTATCACGATCACCGGCACCGCGGACACCGCCCGGATCATTGGGAGCAGCTCGGTCCCGTCGACGTCGGGAAGGCCGAGGTCCATCAGCACCAGGTCGGGCTTTCCCTTCACCGCCAACTCCAGACCGGCGAGGGCCCTGTCGGCGGACTCGACGTCGTGACCGGCCGCAGCCAGAGCACCCGCCACCAGTCGACGGATCTCCACGTCGTCTTCTATGAGCACGATCCTGGCCATGTTGCAAGGTTATCGACGACCGATCAGCCCGCCGGTCCCTTGAGGAAACCTTGACGATTCCTTATCAGTGGAGCCGGTGCTCACTGGGATAATCGATGCATGACACAGTGGAGACTGGCGGCAGCATGGGTGCTCGCCGCAGCGGTGACCACCACCCTGGCGTGGCAGATCGTGAGCCTGGCCGACGCAAGGGTCGGTGGGGCTACCGGCGCACCCCTGGAAGTCTCCGGCCCCTCCCTCTCCCCGACCACCACCGCGACAGGGACCTCGACCACCACCCTCGAGGGAGCGACATCCACCTCCTCCTCGACCACCTCGACCACCTCTCCCGTCACCCCCACCACCAGTCCCGGCTCCGGAGGCGATCTGCTCACCATCCCCACTGTGGGGGGGACCGTCACGGTGCGGGTGTCTGAGGACAGCATCGTCTATCTCTCCGCCGTCCCCGCACCCGGATTCGTGGTCGAGGTGGACGACCCCGGGCCCCCCCGGGTCCGTGTCGAGCTGATCAGCGTCGCCACCAGGGTCGAGGTGCGTGTTCGCTGGCGTGACGGAGAGGCCGAGGTGAGGATCGACGTGGACTGACCCGGCGGACCGAGCACGGTACGCGGCTTGCACATACAGAAGGCATCTGAACCGCGGGCCCCAAACCGTGATAATCCTGGTCAGGAACCCTGGGTTACCACCACCTGTGGGCCCTCGTGAACCCTGGGTTCGAGACCGTGATAGTGGCCTCCTTCGTGAACCCTGGGTTCCAGACCGTCATAATCCTGGTGTAGAACCCTGGGTTGCTGCCGACCAACCGTCCCTCCTAACCCTGGGTTCCAGACCGTCATAGTCCTGGTGTAGAACCCTGGGTTCACCTCGGGTGGCCACTCCATCGCCCCCACCTGCCGCGCACCACTTGGCTACATGCCCGCCCTGTCTACCCTCGGGGGGCATGCAGTACGACTCGACCACCGCTCTCATAGTGGTAGACGTCCAGAACGATTTCGCCTCACCCGAAGGGAGCCTCTACGTCCCCGGAGGTGAGGAGACGATCGAGTTCATCAACCAGGAAATCGAAACCGCTGCCGCCGGGGGCGCCCACCTGGTCTACACCCAGGACTGGCATCCGGAGTCCACACCTCACTTCGAGAAGGACGGAGGAATCTGGCCGGTCCACTGTGTCAAGGACACACCCGGAGCAGAATTCCATCCCGACCTCGACCTCCGATCCCAGGCCATAGTGGTCCGCAAAGGCGTCGGAGGCGAAGACGGATACTCGGGGTTCAACATCCGGGACCCGGAGACCGGCGAGGTGGCCAGTACCGGGCTCTCATCCCAGTTGAGAGACCTCGGAGTCGAGCGGGTGGTGGTCGTAGGGCTGGCCCTCGACTACTGCGTCAAGGAGACCGCCGTGGACGCCGTCGAAGATGGCTTCGAGACCCACCTGTTGGCCGATGGCACCCGGGCGGTCAACCTGAACCCAGGGGACGGGACACGTTCGGCTGCCGAAGTCGCCCGCCGGGGTGTCTACGTGTCGTAAATTCCTTGCCCGGATAGGGCCTCTGACACCAGCCTCCGCTGCAGGGCCTTCATCCGGTCGGTGAGCGACACGTGATAGACGTGGGGGTTGACCAGGCGACGCACCCCCGGGTCCAGCCGATCCAGGTCGGCGGCCTTCCTACGTCGTAACTCGGTGATGTCCGGTTGGCCGTCGGCCCGCCTGCCCGAAGTGAACACGGGCACCATCAACTCCTCGACCTCCGAGATCTCGGCGGCGGGGACGGTCCTTTCCATCTCCCGATGGGGGTGATGGAGGACCAACGGGTCGCCATCCAGGATGTCCTCGTCGGCGAGAGCTATGACGTCGGCGGTGGCCAGCCCCCTCTGGTCGTATGCCCGGAACAACCGCTTGTCTCCGGGGGTGGGGATCTTCATGGTGTCTTCGGACACCTTGATCGCCGGTATCAGGCCTCCGGAGTCGTCGGCCACCGCCACCAGCTTGTACACCCCGCCCAAAGAGGAGTCTCCCTCCGAGGTCATCAGACGGGTGCCAACCCCGAACATGAGCCGCGACACCAGGGCGTCAGGATCGAGGCCATAGCGTGGGGCCTCCCCCCGTATCTGGGAGAGGATCTGCCAGATCACCAGCTCATCCAGATCAGACGACAGGACGATGGACACATGGTCGAACCCCGCCTCGTCGAGAAGTACCGCCGACTGGATGGCGTAATAGGCGAGGTCTCCGGAGTCCAGGCGTATCCCGACCGGGCGATGGCCGTCGGCTTCGAGCTCAGAGAAGACACGGATGGCGTTGGGAACCCCTGACGTGAGGACGTCGACCGTGTCGACCAGGAGAGTGCACTCGTCGGGATGCATCGCAGCGAACCGCCGGAAAGCCTCCAGCTCGCCCATTCCCAGCGCCATGAACGCCTGGATCATGGAATGTGCGTGGGTGCCCTTGGGGTCGAGACCGACCACATTCGACAGTGCCACATTGGAGCTGAAGTCACAGCCTCCAATCAGCGCCCCGAGGCCACCGGCGTGCCCTCCCCTCTCGGGGCTGCGCCGTAGCCCGTACTCGAGGACCGGCCGGGCGCCAGCCGCCTCCTTGACCCTCGACGCCTTGGTGGCGATCAGCGTCGGGTAGTTGAGACGGTTGAGGAAGTGGGTCTCGAGGATCTGGGCCATCGCCAGGGGGCCCTGCACGGTGGCCATCGGCGCCATGGCGTGGACCACCCTTCCTTCCGGAACGGCGGTCACCTCAAGGGACGAGAAGTCGCCGTGCTCGGACAGCCAGGCCAGGAAGCCCTCATCGAACCTCGACTCACCCCGCACGGTGCGCTGACCGCGGAGGGCCTCGATGTCGGTCTCCTGGAAACGGGTCGTCTCCATCCACTCGAGCAGCCAACCGAGCCCGGCGAAGACGCAGTAGCCGGCCTGGTGGGTCCCGTAGTCGGGGTAGCTCCTGAAGTAGAAGTCGAACTGGGCGGTCCGATCGGACAGTCCCTCCTTCCAATAGACCTGGGCCATGGTCAACTGGTATTGGTCGGTGGCGAGGATGCCGTCGAGTTGCCCGGTCCGGGCCATGCTGGTCACGCCCTCAAGGGTACGGGATCGGGACGCTCCGCCGGTCACCCGATGGGAGTGAACGGCCAGACCATGGGGACGAGGAAGAGGGTGACGATGAAGATCAGCAGATTCAACGGCGCCCCGACCCGGGCGAAGTCCGAGAAGCGGTAATTGCCGACACCGTAGACCAGAACATTCGACTGGTGGCCGATAGGCGTCAGGAAGGTGGTGGAGGCTCCAATGGCGATGCCCATGAGGAACGGGTACGGCTCGAACCCCATCCCCACAGCGATGGCGACGCCGATGGGGGCGAGCAAGACAGCGGCGGCCGCGTTGGACATCACCTCGGTGACAAGGGTGGTGAAGAGAACCAATCCCGCCAGGAGCACCAAAGGCCCGTAGTCACCGGCCGCACCCACGATGTGGTCCGCCAGCCAACGTGCGGTCCCGGCGTGGTTGTCGTCCATAGCGATCCCCAGCGGCATCATGAAGGCGATCAGGAATATCACCCGCCACTCCACGTCGCGGTACATGTCCTCCGGCCTGACAGCCCCGGTGATCACCATCAGCAGCACCCCGAACATACCGGCCACTGAGATGTGGAGTAGCCCGGTCGCCGCGGCCATGATCACCACGGCCATGGAGGCCAGAGCGTAGGGCGCCTTCTTCGGCCACCGTCGATTCGACTGCAAACGGTTGACCATGAGGAAGTCACGGCTACGGGACATTTCCGCCATGGCCGACTCAGGCCCCCGGACCAGCAGGACATCGCCCACCTCGAGGGGGATCGAGATGAACCGATCGTGAAGAGTCTGACCGCGTCGTCGGTGCGCCAGCACCATCACGTTGTAACGGGCCCTGATCCAGCCTCGGTCCACCGTCGTGCCGATGAGACGCGAACCCGGGGCGATGGCGGCCTCGGCCAGGTTCACGTCGTCGTTTTGAAGGTCCTCGGCCGTCAGCTTGGTCTCCGCGTAGATATCGAGGGGGCGGGACGACTGGTCGACGAGCTCGCTCAAGTCGCCTTCGACCACGAGACGGTCACCGACGCGGAGCACCAGGTCGGGGCTGGGGCTCAGGAATCGCCTGTCGTCGCCGGATCCACGTTGAATTCTCAAGACAGTCAACCCGAGCTCGGCTCGCACGTCGCTCTCTGCCAGGGTCTTGTCGGCGAAGTCGGATCCCTCGGGGACGATCAACTCGGTCAGGTACTCCTGGAGTTCGTACACCTCGGTGAGGTCGTTGGCCGGAGACCTGTCAGGGATCAGGTGCCTTCCAACGAGAGCCATGTACACCAGGCCCAGGGCTATGAGAGCAAGACCGGTGGGAAGGAAGTCGAACATCTTGAAGCCATCCCAGCCGGAGTCCTCGAGCGCGATCGAAACCAGCAGGTTGGGTGGGGTGCCGACGAGAGTCGTCAACCCACCAAGCAGGGAGCCGAATGACAAGGGCATCAGGAGCTTCGTTGCCGGGAAGTCGGCCTTCTTGGCGACCAGGAACATGGCCGGGAGGAGCACGGCCACGGCACCGACGTTGTTCATGAACGCCGACATGGTGCCGGCAGCCAGCATCACCAGGGCGGTGAGCAGCAGCGGGCTGTTGCCTCCAACCCGGATGACCACACGGGCGATCCAGTCGGCCACTCCGGTTCGGACCAGCCCCGCGCTGAGGATGAACATGGCGATGACCGTGATCACCGCCGGATTGGAGAACCCTGAGAAACCGTCGGCAAGGGTGACGGTCCCGGTGAGCAGGAGTACCAGGGTGACCCCCAGGGCGATCACGTCCGGCCGGGTGACCTCCATGGCGAAGAGCACCATCGCAACCACGATCACCCCGAGGACCAGGTAGTGCTCCATGAAGTGGGCGAGTGTAAGGGAGTCACCCGCCAGGGCGTGACGCGACCTAGCCGGTGCCCAACACTCGGGTGTGCCACTGAAGAGGCTGCGGCTTGCCGAACAGGTAGCCCTGACCATGCTCGACTCCCAGCTCCAGGAGGCGATCGCGCTCCCTGACGGTCTCGACCCCCTCCGCCACCACCACCACGCCCAGGTCGCCTGCCATTGCGGCCAGCCCGCGGATCAGGGCGCCGTTCCTCGGGCTGTTCTCGAGGTCCCTGACCAGGGACATGTCGATCTTGATCATGGCGGGTTCCAGGCGCAGGATGTTCCATAGGTCGATCTCCCCGGTGCCCACGTCGTCAATGGCCAGCCGCATGCCTCGCTCGGCGAGCCCGCTAACGACCCTGTTGGTGGCCTCGTAGCTTCTCACCAGGGCGACCTCCGACAGCTCCAGGACGACCCTTCCCGGATCGACACCTTCGAGGGCTTCGAGCAGCCTGGTCGAAGTGAGGGTTGCATCCGAGAGGTTGACCGCCAGGAAGCCGTGGGCGGCGGCGAATCCCGCCACCGACGCCCTGATGGTCGCCAGCTCGAGGTCGAGGCGGAGGCCGGCATGGCCTGCGGTCTCGAACCACTCCGGTGGGGTCGAGTGGGGAAACCGGGCCAGGCTCTCATACCCGATGACTTGCTCCTCGCCCGAGGCATGCGATGGAAGGTGGGCCACCGCCTGGTAGGCCATGTGGAATCCGTCCGAAGCGAGCATCTCGGTGATCGCCTGGCGGGTCGGCCGCCCGGCGAGGGGATCGACCACGAGGTCGGCCCGGTCGGCCACCTCGTGACCCATGGCGCTGGGCAAGGCCAATTCGAACACGTTCTCGCCATCCGCTGAATGGAAGTCGACCTCGCCTCCCATGGCCCTGGCCAGGCGTCGTGCCACCGACGGCCCAAGGCCCAGGGAAGGCGGCATGCCGTCCTGCTTCATGTGGGTGTAGTAGGGGTCGAAGATTCGGGCCTTTGCCTCATCGGGCAGGAGATTGCCGTCGGCGGTGAGTTCGACCAGCACCCGCTTCATGCCACGGGATATGACAACATTCACGCGAGAGCTTCCAAGGTCCCCGGCATGGGTCATCAGGTTGTGGAGGATCTGGACCGTGCGGGCGTGGTCTGCCACTGCCACCCCGCTTCCGGTAATCGTCAGCCTCGCCCGCTGATGAGACTGCCAGGTCTCGGCGGCCTCCACGGCGGCCTCGTACAGGTCCACCGCCTCCCTCTCCACCACGATCTCGCCCATGTCGAACTGGGCCGATGTCAGGAGGTTTCTGACCACACGCGCCGTCTCATCAGCCTGAAGGGCAAGGAGCTCGATCAGCTGGTTGCGGACACCTGCACTCGAGTCCCGGCTCCGGTCTCGGAGGAGCTCGGCGAAACCGACCATGGCCGTAAGAGGGGTGCTGATGTAGTGGGAGGCGGCAGCAAGGAAGTCCTGCTTGGCCCGTTGCAGCTCGGCCCGCTCCTTGTCGACAGCACCTTCGAGGGCCCGATCTGCATGATCGCGCTTGGCTCCGCCGAACAGTGATGACACCCCGTCTTATCGTCCGTGGGGATGGGGGTCTTGACCGCAACGACCGGTTCTTCAGACCCATTCTCCTCGGCCGATTCAAGATTTTCGGGCCGGCGGCCGATTCCGACATTGTGAACGCGACGGAGATCCGCCCCCACGACATCCGGGTCTCCCCGAATGACCTCGAAGCCCTCGCCACGATCTGGCTCTGGGAACGCACCGTCAGGGAGCAGCTGGACACGGTCCTGGACAGCGGGCGGATACTGACCCTGGTCCAAGGCTACTTCGACCTCCGCCGGGGCGACCCCCTGCTCGTGGCCTACCAGGCCCTGTCCAGGTTTCCTGGGGCACCCCGGATACCAACCGGACTCTGGTTCGCCGTCGCCGAGCAGAGCGGGTCCTATGGCCGACTGGTGGAGGCCACCGCCCAAAAGGCAATGCGTCTGGTCCCCCGCCTCCCCGTCGACACGCGTCTCTTCGTGCATGCCTCGGCGCAGACCCTTCCCCGGTTGCTGGAGCACCCCGCAGACGGCGGACCTGAGCGGGTCGTTTTCGTGATCCCCTTCCGTTCGGCGGGACATCCCGGCGACCAAGGACGGACCTTTGTCGAGGAACGGTTCAGCGCCAGGTTCGCAGTCGACAATGTCCCGTCGTTGGATGCCTGGCTGGCGAGCGTGATGGCCCTCGGGACCACACCGGGCTATATCACCGTCGACCTCTCGGCTGGCATGGAGGGCAAGGTCGACAAGGCTTCGTACTCAAGGCTTGCGGAGTGGTGTCGCCATCGGGGAGTCACCCTCATCGCCAAACGGGTCGAGCGGGTGACCGACCTGACGATTCTCCGTGACCTCGGGTTCAGATGGGCGCAGGGCTACGGCCTGTCGACCCCGACCGAGATCTGACCCGGGCCGGACCTACGCCGTCCGCTACTGGCCCCACTCGGGCGGAGGGGCGAGAGTCCCCGGCTCGAAGTGCCAGTACTCGCGCAGTCGGGCGCAAAGCCCCGCTTCGTCGAAGTCGAGGAGGAGACAGCCGGGCAGTGTGACCTCGTCCCCGCCACCTTCATGTTGGTCCAGAACTCCACGAAGATGTTCGACCGGTGGCTCGAATCGCTACCGGGGTCGTGGATCTGACCTCGATCGGTGGTCAAAGGTCAGGTCATGAACTCCATCATCCGACCCCAGGCGTCGCCGGCGGCCGCGGCGTGATCGGCCTGGGTGCGGTCGAAGAAGGAGTGTGGGGCGCCAGGGTAGGTGACCGCCTGGTGATCCACGCCGGACTTCTCCATGGCCACCCGGAGACGCTCGATGTTCTCCGGGGGGATGCCCGGATCGTCACCTCCGAAGATCGAGAGGACGGGGGAGCGAATCAGATGGCAACGACCCCAGATGGGGCCGTCGCCCAGAGGTCGGTCGGCCTCGGGCTTCCCGTAGAAGGCGACCGCACCGGACAGGAGTAGCTCGTCGTGCCTGGTGGCTGCCGCCCACGACATGTTCCCCCCGAAGCAGAACCCGACCGTGTAGACCCGGGCATGAGCGTCCTGGCTCCTCAGGTGGGACACGGCTGCGGCCACGTCGGCACCGAAACCGGTCGAGTCGACCTTGGCGACATGCTCCATGAAGGGGAAGTCGGCGTCGCGTGGGCCGGTGCCCGCAGTACGGCCGAAGTAGTCGATGGCCACCGCGTTGAAGCCCTCGCCGGCGAACCTGAGGGCCAGGTCTTCGTAGAATCCGAACAGGCCTCTCACGTCAGGGAGGACGACAACGGCCCCTCCGTTCGGGTCTGATGTCTGCGCATCGAAGACGTCGAAGACGTTGCCGTCCGCAGCGGTGAGTTGGATTCTCTCCCCCATTGCCGGAATCCGAGGGGGCGGGAGGGCAGGCAAGCGGGCGTCGTGGTCAACACACATATCCCGAATCCTGCCACACCTCGCCAGATGCGAGTCCGGAGTCGCCGCCTCCGGGCCTACACTCGGCCCTGGATGAAACGGCCCCTGACAACGATCGCCATGCTGGTGCTCGCCGGTGTGTTGGCATGGGTCTTGCGACGCACCAACACCCCAGAAGCGGAGTCCTGGGCACCGGTAGCCCCGTCGTGATCGTCGGCATCCTGGTCTCGGGCCGGCTGACGGTCCGGGCAGCCGAAGCCTTGGCAGCGCAGGAAGAGGTCGACGAGGTTGTTGTCGTCTCGCCCGCAACGAGCAGCGTCTTTCGTGTAGTCCAAGACGCCGAGGAGTGCGACCTCCTGGTCGGCTCCGGACCGGACGCTCCCGGTCTTGCGTCGAGCCTCGGATGTCCCCTGGTCTGGGATGGTGATCATGCCGCAGAGGGTGTGGCCGTGTACGGCGCTTCGCCGCAAGGGTTGGCGTTGGCCGTGGCTGCCCGCGAGTCCGACCCTCAACTGGTGGCTGTGGCTCACCCGGGGAACCCGGGTGGGAGCCACCAGCGGGTGCGGTTCCCCGACCCGATAGGCCGTCGGGGGGTCTTCGACGGTGTCTACGCCGACCGTCGCGTCGCCACCGCGGCCTCCCCAAACCCTTTCTCTGCGGTTCTGACCAACGGGGTGGCGAGGCGAGTGACGATCGTCGATGACGCCGACTTCCTCACTGCAGTCGCATTGGCTGCCGGAGTGGCTGCAATCGGAGAGGAGTCCCGGCCGGTGTGGGACGCGGCCCTGGCCTACCTGAGAATGGCAGTGTCCATGGGTCTGGTCATGGCCGAGGCGTAGCCTCCTCCTCGACCGCCTCCATCTCGACCGCCTCCTCCTCGACCGCCTCCATATCCACGATCGGAGTCTCCTCGGTCGGAATGTCGGCATCGCCGGGAGCGGGGCCCGCTCCGGACCCGTTTCCCGTCCTGTAGTCGGGGGGAGGTTGGTAGACGGTGGCGGCCACCCCGGTCACAGGGTTGAGCGACTCTTCGAGAACCACTATCTCGAGCCCACCGACCACGTCTGCCACCAGGTTGTAGATGACCGCGCCGGCCACGGTGAGGCCCGTCATCGAGACCCAGAAGGCGACACCAGCGAACACCAGGACACGCAGGAACTGCTCGGTGTTGGCGAAGGGGTTGGCCCCCTCTTCGAGGAGCGTGATCTCGATCATGAACTCGGTGATCCGATCTGGTATCCCGGCTCTCCCCAGAACAGCCCAGAAGATGACCATCCCCAGGACTAGGGCGATCGCCATGACGGCCCATACCAGTGACGACGCCTTCAGGGCGGTCCAGGGATCGATCTTGCGAATTATGCGTCTTACACGACGAACAGTTGCCATTAGGGCTCCGGGTTCAACCGATGAGTCTACGAGAAGACCACATCAACCCAACGTAACCGGGCGCGCCACGGGTTCCAGGATGGCGGATCGCCGCCCGAACAGGCATCGCGGTCAGGGCAGTTCTTCGGTGACTATCTCGGCTGCGGACAGTTGGTTTCCCTCGCCGACATCGATGACTTTCACGCCGGTCGAATCACGCTTCTGGCGGCTGATCTTGGAAACCGGCGTTCGGATCCCAACCCCGGCCGAGGAGATCAGGAAGACCTCGTCGTCGGTCTTCACCGCCATCGCGGAGACCAGTTGGCCCCTAACCCTGGTGATTTTGAAGGCCTTCAGGCCGATTCCGCCTCTCGCCTGGCGCCGGAACTCCGACATTGCCGTCCGTTTTCCGTATCCACCGGCAGTGAGGAGCAGGACCTCATCTCCGTCGACGTTGGACACCGCCGAAACAACCTGGTCGCCCTCCCGAAGCTTGATTCCACGGACACCCTGGGTGGCCCGGCCCATGCTCCTCAGGTCGGACTCGGCGAATCGGATCCCGTTGCCGGCCCTGGTGAAGATCAGGATGTCGTTTTGGCCGTTGGTGGTCCGCACCGAGACCAGCTCGTCGTCCTCGGCGAGCTTCATGGCCACCAAGGTCTGGTTCCTCGAGTCGTACTCCTTGAACTCGGTCTTCTTGGCCTGTCCGTTGCGGGTGACCATCACCAGATAGCGGCTGGTCTCGTAGTTCCTGGTGTCGATCACCGCCTCGATCACTTCGTCGGGACCGAGCGGTAGGACCGCCTGGGCGAGGACCCCCTTTGCGGTGCGTGACTGGCGGGGGACGGCGTGCGCCTTGACCCGATGCACCAGACCCCGGTTGGTGAAGAAGAGCAGGTATGCGTGGGCAGTGGTGTGGACCAGGTGGCGGATCACATCCTCACCGGGAACCTCGGCGGCCTTCACCCCTCTACCGCCCCTCGACTGGGTCCGGTAGGTGGAGGACGGGACCGACTTGACATATCCGGCCTCCGAGACGGTGATGATCAACTCGTCGTCGGCTATCAGGTCCTCGAGGCTCAGGTCGCCTTCGTCGGGCACGGGACGGGTCCTCCGCTCGTCATCGAACTGATCGCGGATCGCTCCCAGCTCGGACTTGATGATCGACCAGCGCCGTCCCGGGTCGGCGAGGATCCCTTTGAGGTCCTCGATGGTGTCGGCCAACTCGGCGAGCTCGGTGCGCAGCTTGTCGACTTCGAGGGCAGTGAGCCGCCGCAGTGGCATCTCGAGGATGGCGTTCGTCTGGATCTCGGTGAGACCGAACGTCTCCATCAGGTTGGCCCGGGCCTCCTGGGTGTCTGCAGACCCGCGGATGATCTTGATGACCTGGTCGATGTTGTCGACGGCCACCACCAGGCCCTCGAGAATGTGGGCTCGTGCCTCCGCCTGGTCGAGACGGTGCTGCGTCCGACGCTCCACCACCTCCATCTGGTGGTCGAGGTAGTAGCCGATCATCTCGGCCAGGTTGAGTGTGCGGGGGACCCCGTCGACCAGGGCCACCATGTTGTAGCCCACGCTGTCCTGCAGCGGCGTGTTCTTGTAGAGCTGGTTGAGCACCACCTGGGGGACTGCCTCCCGTCGCAACTCGATCACCAGGCGGGTGCCGAGACGATCGGACGACTCGTTGCGCACCGCGGCGATCCCGCTAAGGCGCTTACTGTCGACCAGCTCCCGGATCTTGGCGATGATCCGCTCAATGGAGACCTGATAGGGGAGCTCGGTGACGATGATCGAAGTGCGCCCCTTGACCTGTTCCTCCACGTCGCAAACGGCGCGGACTTTGACCGAGCCCCGGCCCGTGCTCAACGCCTCACGGGCCCCCGAGCTGCCCACCAGGTAGCCTCCGGTGGGGAAGTCGGGGCCTTTGACGAACTGGAGAAGCTCGTCGACGGTGGCATCGGGGTTGTCGATGGTGTACATCGCCGCATCGACCACCTCGCCCAGGTTGTGCGGGGGGATGTTGGTGGCCATCCCGACAGCGATTCCCTGCGACCCATTGACCAGCAGGTTGGGGAAGCGTGACGGCAGGACTGTGGGCTCCTGCAACTCGCCGTTGTAGTTGTCGTCGAAGTCGACTGTGTTCTCGTTGATCCCGTCCAGCAGATGGGTGGCCAGCCGGGTCAATCGGCACTCCGTGTATCGGGCTGCTCCCGGCGGGTCGTCGATGCTCCCGAAGTTGCCCTGGGGGTCGATCAGCTGGTACCTCATAGAGAAGTCCTGGCCCAGCCTGACCAGAGCGTCGTAGATCGCCTGGTCGCTGTGTGGGTGGAAGTTGCCCATCACGTCGCCGACCACCTTGGCGCATTTGCGGTGGGGCCCGGTAGGGCTGATGTTGTTCTCGAACATCGAGTAGATGATCCGTCGCTGGACCGGCTTCAGCCCGTCGCGGACATCGGGCAGGGCGCGGGAGACGATCACCGACATGGCGTAGTCGATGAAGCTCGACTCCATCTCCGAGGTGATGTCGATCTCGGGGAAGCGGCTGGGAGTGATGTCTATTTCGTCGGTCATGAGCTCAGATGTCGAGGAATCGGACGTCCCCGGCGTTGGTCTGGATGAAAGCCTTGCGGGAGGCCACGTCGTCGCCCATCAAGGTCACGAAGACCTCCTCGGCCCTTGCGGCATCTTCCATGTCGACCCTCACCAGTGTCCGGGTCTCGGGGTCCATGGTGGTGTCGCGGAGCTCGGAGGGGTTCATC
>CAYVTP010000023.1:0-21440 GCA_964454615.1 uncultured Acidimicrobiaceae bacterium
CGTTGCTCCGGAAGTTAGACAGTAGGGGATCTAAGCCCTTCCGGCTCGGTGTCGGATTGTGGACGTGGTAAACACTTCGAGAGCCAATGAGCCCTCGCGTGTCGAACCCCGTCATGGACAACTCAGGTGGCGATGAAGCCCTCAGGGCGGACATCAGAAGACTTGGTTTCCAGCTGGGAGAGACCCTGGTTCGTCAGCATGGTGTCGAGCTCTTCGATCTGGTCGAACAGGTCCGCGCTCTCGGGAAGACCCGCCGGATGGACCGTGCGGGAGCGGAAGCGGAGTTCGGTGACCGCCTCGACTCATTGCCCTCGGATCAGGTCATCCCCCTGGTCCGCGCTTTCACCACGTACTTCAACCTGGCCAACGTCGCAGAGCAGGTGCATCGCATCGATGAGATGGCACCTGACGAGAGATATCTGGGGCAGACCGTCGACCGGCTTGAGGCTTCGGACCTTGACCCGGACGAGATGGCGGGGCTGGTGTCCCGGCTCGAAGTCCGTCCGGTCTTCACCGCCCATCCCACGGAGACTGCCCGTCGGAGCATCCTGACAAAAAGGGGCGCACTGGCGGGACTCATCGAGCAGCGTCTCATCACCATGGATGATCTCGGTCAGGAGGCGATCGACGCCCGCACCGCCGAACTCATAGATCAGATCTGGCAAACGGACGAGCTCCGTCACCAGAGGCCGACGGTGGTCGACGAGGCTCGCTCGACCCTCTACTACCTCATAGGACTCGCCGAGGATGTGCTGCCCGACCTTCTCACGACGATCGAGAAACATCTGGCACGTCTGGGCGCGTCGCACCCGGTGGCTCCCATCCGCTTTGGCACCTGGGTCGGAGGGGACCGAGACGGCAATCCTGATGTCACCCCCGAAACGACGCTTGAGACGTTGGCGCTCCAACACGATCGGGGACTCGGACATCTGATCCGTGTGATCGAAGATCTCTCCAACGAGCTCTCCATGTCGGCGGATCTGGCGCCGGTGAGCACCGAACTGGAGGCGTCGTTGACCCGAGACCGACTCGAACTCCCTGACGTCTGGGAGCGGGAGAGGAGTCGGACCGCCCGTGAGCCTTACCGCCTCAAGTGTTCGTACATTCACGCCAGGTTGGTCAACAGGCGGGAGCGGATCCGCAGTGGCTCGGCGGGCACGCCGGGCGCCGACTACCAGACCCCCGAGGAGATCGAGGCCGACCTCGAGTTGATGGGAGATTCACTGGCACGGGCACGCGGTCAGCTAATCGCGCTGGGGGCAGTGGGCCGTGTCAGACGCCTCGTCGCCACCCTGGGATTCCACATCGCCACCCTTGATGTGAGAGAAGACGCCCGACGTCATCGACCGGTTCTGGCGGAACTCCTGGCGTCCAATGGTGTCGGACCCGACGCCCTCGAGGTGCCAGCCGCCTCGGCCCTGTCGGCCGAACTGGCCAGGCCCCGGGCCGAAAAGGCCGTTTCGTCCCTGTCCAAAGCCAGCGAGGCGGTGATCGACGTGTTTCGGGCGATCGGGGAGGCGCACACCAGGTACGGCACGAATGTGATCGAGTCGTATGTGATCTCGATGACCGAGACCTCGGCCGACCTGCTCGGGGCAGCGGTCCTAGCCCGAGAGGCTGGGCTCGTCGACCTCGGCGAACAGCGCGCCGACATCGGTTTCGTACCTCTCGTCGAAACGATCGATGACCTCAGAAATTCGGGGGGCCTCCTCGACGAAGCCCTGTCCGACCCGAACTACAGGAAGCTGGTAGCTATCAGGGGGGATGTCCAGGAGGTGATGCTGGGCTACTCAGACTCGAACAAAGGCGGTGGGATCACCACCTCTCAGTGGGAGATATTCAAAGCTCAGCGTTCGATGACAACAGTGGCGGAGAGCCACGGCGTTCAACTTCGTCTGTTCCACGGGCGCGGGGGGACGGTGAGCCGGGGTGGCGGACCCACCCATGCCGCCATACTCGCCCAGCCATTCGGGAGCGTCGATGGGACGATCAAAGTCACCGAGCAGGGTGAGGTGATCTCAGAGAAGTATGGCCATCCGGCGATCGCTGCCCGCAACCTTGAACTGTTCCTCGCCGCCGCCCTCGAGGCGTCACTGCTCCAGAGACGCACCGACAGGCCTCGGGACACCCGGGAACGCTGGACCGAAGCGATGGAGGCGATTTCCACTGCGGCACACGCCCGCTACCGGGAGCTCGTCGAGAACCCCTCGCTCACCCCCTACTTCCTGACATCGACACCGGTAGAAGAGCTGGGGAGCATGAACATCGGCAGCCGGCCATCACGGAGACCCGATGGCGCCGGCGGCGGCATAGACGACCTCAGGGCAATCCCCTGGGTCTTCGGGTGGACCCAGACCCGACAGATCGTGCCCGGGTGGTTCGGAGTCGGCACCGGCCTTCGTGGTGCGCGGCTGGAAGGGCATGAAGACACGATCCGGGAGATGGTCGCCGAGTGGGGATTCTTCTCGACCTTCCTGTCCAACGTCGAGATGACCCTCTACAAGACCGATCTCGACATCACCGCCCAGTATGTGGACAGGCTGGTGGACCCCGCGCATGCTCACATCCTCGACATGATCGCCGCCGAACACGCAGTCGCGGTGGAGGAGGTCCTTGGGGCACTAGGCCAGCAGGAGTTATTGGAGGGCTCGACAATCCTCCGACGCACCCTCGACGTTCGCAACGTCTATCTGGACCCAATAAGTCACCTGCAGGTCACGCTCCTCGCTCGGAGGAGAGCCGGTGAGACCAGCCCCCACCTCGACCGCGCCATTCTCCTGACCATCAACGGCATCGCAGCCGGGATGCGCAACACCGGTTGAAGCCCGTGCTTGCACGGCGCGATCATGCCTTCTCGAACGCGGACGGAGCCCCCGACAGATCTGCCAGGGGCTCGTTCCGTTTGACTCGCGCTCGAATTACTCCTCGCCGAGGTCCATGACCGGGCCTAGGACGGCCCCGCCATCGATAACCCACTCCGAGCCGGTGCTGTAGGTGGCTTCGGCTGCCATGAACATCAACAGCTTGGTCACCTCCTCCGGCGTGCCCCAACGGGCGATCGGCTGGGCTGCGGTCATCTCGTCGTCGTACTGATCGGTCATCGGAGTGCGGATCGGTCCGGGATGGATCGACATCACACGGATGTTGTCCTTGCCCAGTTCCATCGCCACCGACTTGGTCATCCCCCGCACACCCCACTTGGAGGCTGCGTAGGCGCTGATCGAGGCGTACCCCATCAATCCTGCTGTCGAGGAGATGTTGATGATCGCCCCGCCACCGGCCTTCCTCAACGACGGCACCCCGTAGTGCATCCCGAGGAAAGTTCCCGTCAGGTTGATGTCGATCACCCTGCGGAACTCGTCCGGGTCCATTTCGTCCACCGGCCCGTACGAGACGATGCCTGCATTGTTGACCAGCAGGTTGACCGGCCCGTAAACCGACTCTGCGGTGGCCACCGCATCCTTCCAGTCGTCATCCTTGGTGACGTCGAGACGAACGTAGATGGCGTCGTCGCCGAGCTCCTCGGCCAGCAGCTTGCCCTCGTCGTCGAGGATGTCACCGATGACCACCTTGGCGCCGTCTGCGACCAGTCCACGGGCATGTTCGGCTCCCATACCCCGTGCCCCGCCACTGATCAAAGCGACTGTTCCTTCGAACCTTGACATGTTGTCCTCTTTCACTAGGGGACGGTTCGCAGTCTCCCGAGATGGGAGACCATGAGGTGATCATCCAACAAACCGGCTACTAGTGGTAGGGCACAAGGTCACATCCGGGACGGCCGCCATCCAACGACTCGATCCTGGGCGTCTTCAGACGCGGTTTCCGTGGCGGGGGGTGTGCTCAGCGTGGGGAGGAGCCGCCGGCTCGTATGAGCCGGTTTCGATGGCAGCGTCGACGGCAGTGACCTCTGCGAGGGAGGTGGCTGACAGTTCCCGGATGAGAGCCGTCTGGGAACGCGCCCACGTGTCGTGAACGGGACAGGTGTCCTTCCAGTCGCAGGGACCGTCCCGAAGCACACAGCGGTCCAAGGTGACGGGCCCTTCTGCGGCTTGCACGATGTCGAGGAGGCTTATGTCGGAGGGCGGGCGGGCAAGGCTGTAGCCCCCTTGCGGCCCGTGGCTGGCCACCAGCAGTCCCTCGAAGACCAGGCCAGCCAGTACCAGCGTCAGGGTCTTGTACGGGATGTGCATCTCCGTTGAGATCTGACGGGCCTGGCGCAACCCGATCCCGTACTGCCGTCCGACCGAGATCATTGCCCTGACGGCGTAGTCGCCTTTCCGTTTGAGGCTGAGTTGCATCTCACCGAGATCCTATCTCATACTCGAGCAGTCTTCCAGAATTCTATACTTCTCACAGAATACTAAATCTGTGTTAGAGTAAGACCTGTAACAGAAGCTATATGAGGAGAACTCATGATCACAACAGCACTCCGACATTCGGTGTCGGACTATGGCCAGTGGAAGAACGTGTATGACACATTCACCCCCACATCCGCCGGCGCCAGGTTCGCCACGGTGAACCGTTCGGTGGAAGACCCCAACCTGGTGACCGTTGTCGCCGGATTCGACACCATCGAGCTGGCACAGGCCTTCCTGGCCAACCCGAACCTCAAGGCCAAGATGGCCGAGGCCGGCGTCCTCGGTTCACCGAGGATCGAGATCACCGAGGAGATCGAGTCGATCTGAACCGCACACCCGAATCCTGACCAAGGACTCGGGGAACGGTAACTGAACGACTGAGGCCCCCCGTAGGACATCCGACGGGGGGTCCGCTCGTGGTCTCATGGTCGGCGGTACAACCGGCCCCTCTCCCGTCTCGCAGACACTGTCCAAGAGCTGCCATTGCCCGCGACGGGTGATGCCGACTCTGATCGCTGGGATGATTCCTGGTCAGGTTCTCGGCGACAAGGCCCTTGAGGTTCGAGAGTAGATGTGCTACATGTAGCACTATGACCAGGATAGGAATCCGGGAGCTCCGACAGAAGGCGAGCGCGTACCTCCGAAGAGTCGAGGGGGGCGAAACCATCGAGATCACAGATCGTGGCCGACCTATAGCGCTGCTGGTCCCCCTCCCCGAAGCCCCACCGCTGGATCGGCTACGGGCGGCAGGAGATGTAGACCCCGCGTCAGGAAGCATGGACGACCTTCCCCCGCCGCTGCCTTTGGCGCCGGGACAGGAAGCGCCGTCGATCGTCCTTGCCAGGATGCGGGCCGATGAGCGCTGACCGGGTCACCTATCTCGACTCATCGGCAATCGTCAAGCTGATCATCGAAGAGGGGGAGACGGCTGCCCTCAGACGGTACCTCCGCAACCGATCAGCCCTTGTGTCCAGCGCCCTGGCTCGCACCGAGGTGAAGAGGGCCGTTCTCGGGCTCGGCACCCAGGCCGTTCAGCGGGCAGACGACGTCCTCGACCGAGTGGACCTAGTCAGGTTGACCAGTGAGGTGTTGGACGCGGCAGGGGTACTGAAACCCGACGAGCTTCGTAGCCTCGACGCCATACACCTGGTGACCGCAGCCTTGTTCGGGTCCACTCTCGGCGACCTGGTCACCTATGACACCCGCATGGCGAGCGCCGCCCAAACCCACGGGATGGCGGTGGCCACGCCCTCCTGAGTGCCACGTCCTCAGCGATCGATACTGAAGGTGAAGGTGCAGCCGGCTGGGGCACTGAGTCCCAGCGCCGGGAGAAGGACCCGGCGCGCAGCCGGTTCCGGGAAGTCATCAGGGCCCCGAATCACTCGGTCGACGTCAGCAGCCAGTGGCGTCCCGGAGGACGCGGCAAGTCTCCGCAACTCTCTCAGGAGACAATTGGGCCACCGGACGGCGGAATGAATCCCGGGGAAGGGTGTGCAGATTGTCGAAGTTGACGACACAGTCGGTGGGGACACCGTCACGTTCGACGGAAAGCTCGAGTTCGGAGACCAGCCCCCTCCGGGTCTTCGTCAAGGCGGCCACCACCACATGCCCGATGCGGTCGGCAACAGGATCCCTGGTGAGAACAAGTACGGGCCTGTCACCACCCGGCGTCTTGGCGAACCAGATCTCACCCCGTTTCATCGAGCCAATCCGTCCAGTCTTCGGCCGGGCCCCATTCGGCGATGTCGGCCAAACTGGCTTCTTCGACCGTGAGCGACTTCCTCAGCCACCCCTCGACATCGTCTTCGCTCCTGAGCCGTACCAGGTAGCGGTGGAGCGCCTCGCGCAGAAGCTCGGACCGGTCCACCCCGAGACGCTTCGCCCACCTCGTCGCCTCTTCAGCTTGATCGGGATCCACTCGGAAACTGAACATTGTCATACGATCAGCCTATCGTGTATGACAGTCACCTCCAACCCCCTCGGTCGGGTTCTCGGGGTCGGTTGTAACCCTCGACCGCGGCTACTGGAACGTGCTTCCTAGGCTTTGCCGGTGAACCCGGAGGAGACCAGGTCCTGGCTTGTGAAGCATCGGGACGAGTTGAGCGCCGATCTGGACCGTCTCACCGCACCACCCGATGCCAGGGCGGCAGTTGCATTCGGCAAGCGGGTCGGCGACGGCACATCCGAGGCGGTGGAGAGGCTGTCGACAACCGCCGCAGCCGAATCGATCGCAGCGTCGATCGCCGAGATCGACCGGGCCCTGGAGAAACTCTCCGACGGGACCTACGGCATCTGCGACAACTGCGGGAGGTCTATCCCCCAAGCCCGGCTCGAGGCGAGACCGGCATCGGCGCTCTGCGTCGAATGCGCCTCCGGCTGACCCTGGCACGGGGCGGCGGGTGCCACTTGTCTCGCCCACCGTTTGTCTCATCTCGGGGACTGGCTATCAGCCGGCTGCTCTCGGGGCATACATGATCAATGCCACTCCGAGCAGACACATCGAGGCACCAATGATGTCGTAACGGTCGGGCCGGAACCCGTCGAACACAATTCCCCAGGTGAGCGATCCGATCACGAAGACGCCTCCATAGGCGGCGAGAATCCGTCCGAAGTGGGGGCTGGGCTGGAGGGTGGCGGCGAAGCCGTAGAGGCCGAGAACCATGATCCCGGCGCCGACGAATATCAGGCCGCGGCGCTCTCTCACCCCCTGCCAGATCAGGTAGGCGCCTCCG
The DNA here is from genome assembly GCA_964454615.1 of uncultured Acidimicrobiaceae bacterium. GTDB lineage: Bacteria > Actinomycetota > Acidimicrobiia > Spongiisociales > ZC4RG35 > ZC4RG35. The sequence goes on from CAYVTP010000023.1 coordinate 7,091, forward strand.
ATCTCGGCGATGGCGGCAACGGTGAACAAGGCAAGCGATCTCAGGACGGTCATGGCATCGACTGTACGTGGCGTGCTAACGCCGTTGCCATGACCTGGTGCCAGGCAGCAACCCCGGGCAGAAGGTGCTCGACGAGTGGGCAGAGGTTCCTCGACGGCTGACGCTCGTATGGCATTGACTACCCAAACGTTCGTGTATACCCTAACGCTGTGAGTGCACCAATCGGTCTCCGACTCCGCTCCCTCCGCATCGCCAACCGTTTCTCCATATCGGATGCCTCGGTGCGAAGCGGGATAAGCCGGCCCCAGATCTCGTTGATCGAAAACGGAAAGGCCGACCCCCGCATTTCCACAGTCCTCAAGCTCCTCGACGCCTACGGGGCCGACCTCGCCGACTTGCGTGCACCTGCGCCGGCGTCGATCTCGGTCGCCGAGATCAGGGAACGGTCCACCAAGGCGGCAGGGGTCCTGGAGGAGTTGGGCCTGGGGCCGTCCGACCCAGATGCGAGGCTCGACCTGAAGGAGTCGAAGGGCGTCGACGTCTCCGCCGAGCGTCGCTCCCTCGCCACCCGCAGTTGAGAAACCCCGAGCGCGCCAAGCATGCTCTCGAACGCGCCGGGTTGGCCAGGGACGAGATCGAACGAAGCCTGTGGCTGGCCAAGGCGGCGGATCATGGAATTGCCGGAAGGGCAACCCTCGTCGGCGGAGCAGCGGTCAACCTGCACACCGGGTCATACACACCGACCGATGTCGACCTGTGCGCCTATCTCGACGATGCCGACCGGGCCTCTCTACGTGCCCTCGGGTTTCGCCACATCCAGGGCGACCACTTCGAGTACACCTTCCCCGACGGTGAGACCTGGCCGCTCGAGTTCCCCGACAGCCGGGTCGACGGGACAGTCATCAGCGTCAGGCTCGACCCGGACGAGACCCTCGATGTCATCAGCCTCGAGTCGTTGATCGTCGACCGACTCCTCCAGGCCACCGACGGAACCCGGGTCACCTTCGATGAGGCCGTCCGTCTGGTGGCAGCGACCCTCACCCATGCGGACTGGGAAGCTGTCGAAGAGGACGTGAAACGTAGAGAGACGGCAGGCCAGATCGGCGGGCTGAGGGAAGCGCAACAAGACGTCATGGACCGGTTGCGTCAACTCATGGGTGAGTAAACGGGTCTCCTCGGCGAGGAGGCACCGACGTCCTTTCACACCCAGGCCTGTCATGATGTATCATGATCTGTCATGACATGGCGGAAGTTCTCCTCGCAGGCCCGTCCCGAGCTGTTGGAAGAGGTCCGGCGAATAGCCACGGCCGAGGGTCGCCAGCTCCAGGCTGTCCTCGACGAGGCGCTCGCCGAGTGGGTCGACCGCAAGACCAGCGCCGCCCCGCGGCCCGAGGTTCTGGCCCACGCCAAGGCTTCGATCGCCCGCCACCGCCCGCTCTACGAACAGCTGGCCAGGTAGTTGTCCGACTTCTTGACGGTGGTGGAGGTCCTGGCCCTCCACGCGCTGGTGATCGACGAGTTCGGCGGGGCCGAAGGCGTCCGCGACCTGGGAGCCCTCGAAGCCGCGGTGTTCCGACCCCAGACCGGATACTACGAAGACACCATCGCCGAGGCCGCCGCTCTGTTCGAGAGCCTCATCCAGAACCACCCATTCCTCGACGGGAACAAGCGCACTGCCGTTGCTGCGGCAGATGTGCACCTCCGGCTCAACGGGCTCGAACTGGCCGGCGACTCGAGCGAACACCACCGGTTCATCATCGGGTTGCTCGAAGGAGGTGCGGTCGACTGGAGACAGATCGAAGCCTGGTTGAGACAGAATGTGGAGCCGGTTTGATAGGGCTCTACATCCGATCCGTACTCACCTAGACACCGGCGGAGCCCGGACCGAAGCCCGGGCTCCGTTCCACGGATCGGGCTAGGCCAGCACCACCTCCTCGAGCCTGGAGTAGCTGGCCTCCATCCCGTCGGTCATCCCGGTGCCCAGGATCATGTCCCTGGTCTCGGCGTCGGGGTAGGTGACGACGATGGTGAGCAGGGTCCCCGACTCGACCGGCGTGAGGGTCATCTCGTTGAGCGTCGAGGGCCCGTCGGTGCCCAGCATCCGCTCGGTGGTGACCGCCCGGTATGGGGCTTCGACCTCGACCAGCTCCCCGGTGAACCCGAAGCGCTGGTCGCCGTCCTCGCTCTCCCACTCGTAGACGAAGGTGTCGCCGGGCTGACTGGCAAGCTCGGCCACGGGCATGGTCCACCCGTCGGGGCCGAGCAGCCACTGCTTCATCAGGTCGGCGTCGTTGTGAGCCTTCCACACCTGCTCGACGGTGCCTCCTATGACACGGCTGATCCTGACCTGGGTGTCGCTGAGGATGTCGGCGTCGGTGGCCATGCCATGGGAAAACGAACGGAGGTCGGCGAGGACCCCGTCCATCTGCGACATCGCCGCCAGGGTGCCTTCCTCGGCTCCCATCTCGAGAAGGGCGGTCATGTCCTCGAGGGAGTCGAAGTAGGTGGTGGCGGTCATCCTCGAACCGGTGGGGGTCTCTTCGAAGTTGAACACCATCCGCATCGAGGGCATCTCGGGGTTGGGCGTCCCGTCGGCGTGGGCGAACCCGTCGAGGAACTCGAAGGAGTGGGGTTCCTTGACCTCGATGAACTCCCAGTAGCCGTGGTACTGCTCGCCTTCGGGCCCGGTCATGTAGTACAGGCTGCGGCCCCCCGGGAACATGTCGTGGCGGGTGAACCTGGCCGGGTAATCGGGCGGTCCCCAGAACCGTTCGATCTGGCGGGGGTCGGCGTAGGCGTCCCACAGCCGGCGCAGGGGGACCTCGAAGTCGGCGGAGAGGCCCATGGTGAGGGCCTCGGGGTCTTTGGTGACTTTGATCTCGGGCACGGCAGGCTCCTTTCAGCCTTCGGAGTGATCTTCTGAGAGGAGGTCGCCGAGACGCCTGATGCGGTCCTGCCACAGCTCCTCATAGGAGTCGAGTAGTTCCTGGGCCTTTCGGATCCTCTCCGGGTTTGCTTGCACGATGCGCTCCCTTCCCTGCGGGTGCTTTGCCACCAGACCCGCCTCCTCGAGGAAGGCGACGTGTTTCTGCACCGCGGCGAACGACATCTCATAGCCCCTTGCCAGGTCGGACACACTGGCACCCTCGACCAGGGTGCGGCGCAGGATGTCTCTCCTGGTGGCGTCGGCCAGCGCCCGGAAGATCCGGTCGACCTCAGCCTGGGACAGGTCGCTATCTACAACCATATGGTTGTATATTACGTGGAGGCCGATCGGATGTCAAACGACACGTCATGGCCATATCCGGGAGGCGAGCTTCGACCTAGGAGTGGGGCCCGAGAAACGGGCCCCACTCTCTCTGTCTTCACATCGTTCCCGCACTCGCCGACAGGACCCTCCTACCCACCGGCAACGAACGCCTCGTACTCGTCGAGGTAGCCGCTCAGCAGATCGAAGGCCTCCTGGCTCAGTCGGGGGTAGCGCATCCCTCCCGTCGCCACGTAGACCGAACCAAATGCTCCGGGGTGCTCAGCGTTGAGCCAATCGATGAAAGGCTCATCGACGTTCGGACCCCACTCGGCGAAGGGGAACTGGTCATCGATCCGGGTGATGACACCGCCGACGACCCCGACCCCGAACGAGCCTGCGATACGTGGGTATCCGACGATCTCCTGGAGGCGGCTGTCCATCTCGTAGTCGCAGAGAACCCAGAGAAAGGTGTTGGCCGTGGCCTCGGCGGGGCGGAAGCTGAGATCACAGTTGTATGGCGAGTACTGGAATCCGACGATCGAGTTGAACTGCATCACATGTTCGAGCTTGTCGACGTTGGCCAGATCTTCGAGGTCGAGGAAAGTGGGGCTGTTTATGTCGACGTCTTCGGCCAACAGAGCCCGCACCCGCTCCGCATCGTAGGCGTTGTAGGCGTCAACGAACTGCTCGGCGACAGCGATCGCCTGGTTCATGATCTCCTCGGAACTGCTTGCCGGCGGCGTCGAGTCGTCACCCATGAAGAAGATCAAGGCGACGATGCCGAATACGGCGACGACGGCAGCCGCGGTCAGAGCCGGGATCCAGCGGCGGCGAACGGGAGGCGGTCCCCCGGTCGGGGTCCGGCGCTGCTCGGTTGGGGATTGCGATGACAGGATGTCGTTCCCGTGTCTCTCCGGGGCTGGTGTGGTGTCTTGCATGCGACCCTCCTTCTTGGCCGTCATGAGGCGATGGAGCCGAGGCGCCAGGTCATCCCCGAAGAGCGGTTCGAGTTGGTCGTCCCGGACGACCAGGTTGGCCCGTCGGACCATCGAATCGAGTTGATCACTCATCCGCTGCCCCCTTTCTCCATCGTCACATGGGTCGCACTCCCTCCCAGGGCCCGACGACTATGCAGCTCGGAGGCGAGCCGTCGTTTTGCCCGGTAAAACCTTTGATCCACTGCCCCCCGTGAGATGCCGAGCGCCTCGGCTATCTCGGCGGGTGTGAGCACCTCCCACAGTGTCATCTGAATGATCTCCCGGTCCGGCCCGCGGAGACGGGCCAGGGCGTCGATGACCCGCTGGGACGCGTCGGTGCGGACCAGTAGCTCGTCGGGGCTGGGCACCGTCTCCCCCGCCACCCCGGCGGCGCGCCGGCCGAGGCGGCGCCTGCGACGCTCGGCACGACGCTGGTTGGCAAGGACCCGGTAGGCCACCCCTAACAGCCAGGCACGCTCCTCGTCACTTGGGGGAACTTCGTCCAGACGGCGCCAGGCGACGACGAAGACTTCGGCAGCTGCGTCCCAGGCGTCGGGGCGGGAGGTCCGTCTGGCGCAGTAGGCGAGGACGTCCCGGTGGTGGGAGGCGTAGAGCCTCTCGAAGTCGGCATCGCGGCTGTCTGAGCGTGTCATCTGAGTTCGCCGGTCGGGCATGGGAACTCCCGGATCCGTTTACTGCTTACAAGATGTCCGGATGCCCCCGACTTCTCACCGGCCGGGACTGCGACCCTACCGATCGGTGTGAGAGGAAGGCCGGGCCGGACATTCCATGATTGGCGGCAAAGTGCCGCCGGGTCGCATCAGGAGGAGGGGGACGTCACACCCCCTCCTCCGACTATAGGTCGGCTCGGCAGTCAGGGACATGCGGCTCTCTGGCACTCGATGTGCCGCCGGGAGAGGCTTTGCGATGACAGGGGCCGTGGCGCCCTAGCCCTGGCTCTCGAGGATCTCCAGGAACTCCGCCGGCGAGTAGACCGGAATCCGGGGGGCCAGTTCGAGGAGGTCCCGGTCGCCGGACACCAGGATCGATTGGGTGCTGCTGGCGAGGGCTATCAGGTAGTCGTCGCCCGGGTCCCTCGACCGAACCGGCGGCTCGGCTTCGGCGTCCTCGGCCATGACACACCCAGCTCTCAGGAGCTCGAGCAACTCGTCGGCTTCTTCGGCTGAGACATGCTGGAGAAGTCTCGGCCTGGCGAGCGCCCTTCTCAGCTCGTCGAGGAGCAGCGAGGAGACGACCACGTCGTAGGAGCCTTCGACCCAAAGCCGCAGCAACCTTGCCGGGGTCCCCCCCGAGGCGAGGACTCCCGAGATGATGACGTTGGGGCCGAGGACTGCCCTCAACCCGATTCCCGGCGGGCCTCTTCCTGTGCCCGCCGGGCCAGGTCTATCGCCTGGCCCTCGCCCATGTCGTTGCGGGACCACAACCTCTCGAGCAGGTCCAGCCCCAAAGAGCTCCGCAACGCGTCTTCGATGACCTGGCTCTCCCCCTTGCCGGTACGGGCGGCCCGCACCTTCACGGCACGAAGCACGTCGGTGTCTATGGTGAGGGTCGTCCTGGTTTTCGGCATCACAGCATCATAGCATCTCGATGCATGCTGGGAACAGGCCCCTCCCCGTTCCCACCGGACACCCCTCCTGCCGCTTATTGTCCACCGACATGGTCGTGGTAATCCTTCTCGCACTTCCACTGGCCGGATTGGCCTTGCTCCTGATCAGGCCCGAGTTCGACCTTCGCTGGCAGCACAACCCGGCTCACTTCTGGCTGGTGGTCGGGGTTGCCGTGGTCGCCGTGCTGGTCGGACTGGTCATGGGCGAGGCGGCCCGCAAACGGAGAGACCTCCGGGTCTTCCTGGTGTCGCTGGCCTTCACCACCAGCGCCGGTTTCCTCGCCCTCCACGCCCTGGCCACGCCGGGAGTCCTCCTCGACGGGCCCAACGCCGGCTTCGACATCGCCACCACGGTGGGGTTGTTCGTCGCCTCACTGTTCGCCGCGGTGTCGGGCATGTCGCTCCGCCCGTCACACTCCCGGGCATCTTCTGGCTCCCAGCAGGTGCTGCGGGCCGGGGTGATCGGCCTCCTGGTGGCATGGGCGGTAGTTTCCCTGGCCGGTCTGCCACCCCTCGACGACCCGACCCTGGTGGAGGAGGGTGCCGGCTGGCTGGTGGTCATCGGAGTACTGGGGATGGCCCTATACGGGCTGGCGGCCCTGCGCTACCTCCGTATCTACCTCAGCCGGCGGGCACCCCTGGTGCTGGCAGTGGTGGTCACCTGGGTGCTGTTGGGCGAGGCCATGCTGGCGGTGACGGTGTCCCGCAACTGGCACCTGAGCTGGTGGGGGTGGCACCTTCTCATGGCAACGGCATTCGTGGTGACCGCGATGGCGGTGCGGAACCAGTACCGCAGCCACGACTCGGTCCCGGCAACCTTCAGCAGCCTGTACCTGGAGTCGACCCTGGGACGGGTCGACAGGGAGCGCGCCGATGCGGTCAGGGCACTCGTCGCCCTCGACGAGGACTCCGAAGCCGGGGGCCTGGCCGCCCGCTTCGACCTGTCCGGCGACGAGATCGAAGTCCTGGCCCATGCCGCCCGGGAGATCCGGAGGCTCGACGCGCTGTTCGCCCCGTATCTCTCCGGACAGTTGGCCAGCCGTCTCAGAGACAACCCGCAGCTGACACGTCTGGGAGGCGAGACCCGCGAGGTGAGCGTGCTGTTCGCCGACCTGGTCGGTTTCACCGCCTACTCGGAGAAGGCAGACCCCCGGGAGGTGGTGTCCATGCTCAACGAGTGCTGGGCCCGGACCCTCCCCCTCGTGGAGGAACACGGAGGTTTCGTCGACAGCATCGCCGGGGACGCCGTGGTGGTGGTGTTCAACGTGTCCGGGGATCATGGCGACCACGCTCTCAGCGCATGCCGGGCCGGCCTCGGCTTTGAGAAGGCCAGCCGGGAGTCGCTGGCCAAGCTCCCCGGCCGCCCCACCTTCCGGGTGGGCATCAACACCGGACCTGCGGTCGTGGGCAACATCGGCACCGAGGGCCGACGCAGCTTCACCGCCATCGGGGACACGGTCAACGTCGCCGCCCGACTCCAGACCGCGGCGGAACCGGGAGAGGTGCTGATCGGTGATTCGACACGGGTCCAGGCCGGGGATCGGGTGGTGGTGGAGCCGGTCGGCACCCCGGAGCTGAAGGGAAAGTCTCGGCCGGTCGAGGTCTACCGGCTGCTCGAAGTCCGCCCCTGATCCGACTCGACCGAAGATAGGCCGACCTGATCGGTTGTCCCTCGGTGTGCACCCGGGCCTGCCCGGTAAAGGGTTGCGGGCCTGCCCGTAGCTTCCTGCCTCATCCGTCCGGTCGGCTCCACCAGCCCGACCGTCGAAACGATCCTGTTGTGGAAGTTGGCGGGATCCAGCCGTCTGCCCAGGACTGCCTCGTGGACTCCGCGCAACTCACTGACGGTGAACTCGTCGGGAAGGAGTCTGAGGGCGAGCGTGCTCTCGAAGGCCTGGCGTAAGGAGCCGACTGCGTCGCCGAGGATCCGATGGTGGTCGAAGGCCAGGCTCCCCGGGTCGGAGAGGACATCGTCGACCCACACCAGCCCGGCGCTGGCGGCGTCGCTGGCCCCCTTGGGCCTCGCATCGTGAGGGACCAGGGCCCAGTAGGCAGCCGTGACGACCCGGCCCCTGGGATCGCGGCCCGGGTCTCCGTAGGCTCCGAACTGGACCAAAGGGATGGCCCCGATCAGGCCCGTCTCCTCCTCCAACTCCCGGGCGGCCGCCTCTTCGAGACCCTCATCGGGGTCGACGAATCCTCCGGGAAGGGCGTGCTTGCCCTGGAAGGGCGGGTTGGCCCGCTCGATGAGGACAACCTGCAGCCGCGCATCCGTCACCCCGAAGGCGGCCACATCGGCGGTCACGGCAAAGCGGGGCGGCGTCCAGCCGCCGTCGTCGGAACTCACCCTCCCGATCATATGTATCACCCACAAGAAGTGGGTATGCAGATGCTTCCTCTTGGTCGTCTAGCCAACATCGACGCGGTGACTCCGCGGATGAATTGACACACAGGCCGGTGGGGTTGCCGCAGGGCGCGAGATGTCCCGTGTACCCACCGGCGACGGCGGAATTGAGACGGGGGTACGATCACCGAGGTCATGGGCCAGCCCGAACAGTCTGCACAGCACACCCATCTCGCCCCTGGCATGGAAACCGAGGTGGTGGTGGTCTTCTTCGACGACATGAAAGGCTCGACAGTCCTCAAAGAGCGTATGGCCGCTGCCTCCGACGAACAGGCCTTCCAGATGCTTCGCCGGGAGCACGATGCTCTGGTCACCGAGATCATCAGTCGGGACGGGGCCGGCGAGGTAATCAAGTCGACCGGTGACGGCCTGCTCGCCATCCTCTACAAGCCGTCGGTGGCGGTGGAGCGGGCCATCGAGATCCAGGAGCGGTTGCACGCTCACCCCCACCTCAAGGTCCGTATGGGCCTGGACATGGGTGAGGTCAGTGTCGAGACCGACGCGCTGAGCCACCGGGATGCCTTCGGCCGGCATGTCGACTGGGCGGCCCGAGCGATGGACATGGCGGAAGCCGGGCACATCTGTGTCACCCGGGCGGTATACACCGACGCTTTCAGCTGGATCGGCAAGAGCAAGATCGCCTGGAAAGACCATGGGCCGCATCGGTTGAAAGACGGCGAGCCTCCGATAGACATATTCGAGCCGTACAACGCCAACCTGGTCCAGCCGATGCCGGCCCTCACCGGGGAAAGAGTGACAGTCGATCCGTCACCGCAGGCCATTCCAGATCGGGTCGCCGGTGACGGGAGGAAGCACGAGAACGTGCGTCTCGCTCGATCCTGGGAGTTCGTCGCCCGGGACGGACGCGACTTTGCCGAACAGGGGGCCGGGATGTTGTATTGGTTCAAAGTCCCGCTGGGCGGGGTCTGCTACCCGGAGGGGTTCCGCAACTTCCTCCAGCCCGCCTTGGAGAACCCCGAGATCACGAAGATCCGGTTCATGCTGGACTCCAGCGGGGGCTCGATCCCCCGGATCTGGATGGACATGGTTTGGCCCCTACTCGAGGGCTGGGCAAAGACCAAAGAGATTCCCTACGAGATCGAGGGTGATGAGAACGGCGGCCGTTTCGACGCCAAAGACGGTCATCCGGTCCACGTCGCCTGGGTCTCCGGCGACCTTTCGATGGAGTTCACCCCGTGCTTCAAGCTTCTGGTGCCAGACCCCGACAGCAACATGGTGACCGAGAGCAGGGCGCAGATCTTTCTCTCCACCGCGACGAGGGCAGCCAGGCTCATCGATGGAACCCTCGGCCAAGTGAAGCTCCCCGATTCGGTGCTTCGTGTCGAGCCTGAGGGCAATGCCGACCTCCTCCAAGCCCTCAATGTGGTTGCCAACCAATGGGACCCCCTGTTTCCCTGAACACGGTTGCGGGATCCGCCAGGGAGACCGGCAGATGCCCGACTGGGCGCCGGGCGGCCCGGAGACCCGGAGCTGCCCGCCCGTGGCAGCATCGACGATGACGAGAGATCAGCCGCCGAGGACCGGCCCGCCGTCCATGGCGGACCGGGTGCTCGGCTGTCTCCTCGGTGGCGCCGTGGGCGACGCCCTCGGGGCGCCGGTCGAGTTCATGAGCCTCGACACCATCCGCACCGAACACGGGCCTCGAGGGGTGACCGGCTTCCCGAGGGATTTCAGCCGGCCCGGCCTGTTCACCGACGACACCCAGATGACCTTGTGGACCGTCGAAGGGCTGATCCGTGCACGAAGGGCCGTGACCGATGGAGGCGAGTGGGAGCCTGTCGGGCATGTCAACCGCGCCTATCTCCGCTGGCTCATCACCCAGGGCCAACCTGTGGCAGGGAACTCCGAGGGGATCGAATCGGGTTGGCTGATCGCCGAGAGGGGCCTGTGGGCGAGGCGTGCCCCGGGCAACACCTGTCTGAGCGCACTGCGGGCAGGGGGAATGGGCACACCCGGAGAGCCGATCAACGACTCCAAAGGGTGCGGCGGGGTGATGCGGGTCGCCCCCGTCGGGTTCCAGTCCGACGAGGACGTGTTCGGTCTGGGCCGCGACCTGGCCGCCCTCACCCACGGACACCCCTCCGGGTACCTGGCGGCCGGAGCTTTGGCCCGGGTGATCGCCTCCGTCGCCCAGGGCGAAAGCCTCGAATCGGCGGTGGCCGGTGCCCGTGACCGTGTAGCCGGGGAACGAGGTTCGGCGGAGACGGTGGCTGCCATCGACGCCGCCCTCAGACTCGCCGAATCCGGGCCCCCCACGGCGGAAGCAGTCGAGACGCTCGGCCAGGGCTGGGTGGCAGAGGAGGCCCTGGCCATCTCCCTCTACTGTGCCCTGGTGGCCGACACCTTCGATGCCGGGGTTCTCCTGGCGGTCAACCACTCCGGAGACTCGGATTCGACCGGGTCGATCACCGGACAGATCCTCGGGGCCATCCACGGGCCCGGGGTCATCCCCGAGGAGTGGCTGGGCCCCTTGGAGCTCCGGGATGTCATCGAACGTCTCGCCGCCGACTTCACAGACACCTATGTCAGCGGTTCGGCCCCCTCACCCGACCACCACCCGGGATGGTGACATGGCCAACGTGCTGACCGACCGGTTCCGGGGGCTGATGGCGGGCACCGCGGTAGGCGACTGTGTGGGACGTCCGTACGAGGGACGGCGGGCAACCGAAGAGCAGATCGAAGGGCTGATGGGTGGCGGATCGCCGCGGCTCATCTACACCGACGACACCGCAATGACCATCGGCCTCGCCGAGTCGTTGCTCGAGTGCGGCGGGTTCGACGGAGTCCACATGTCGATGCGGTTCGCCACCGAATACCGGGAGAACCCCCATCGGGGGTACGGGAGCGGTATCACACGCATCTTCGAACAGGTCCTTTCCGGTGTCGACTGGGAAGAGGCCTCCCGCTCCCAGTTCGAAGGGTTCGGGTCGTTCGGCAATGGCTCGGCGATGCGGGTAGCTCCCGTCGCCCTGTGGGCCTACCCCGACGTCGAGGAGACCGCCCGCCTCGCCGCCCAGACCTCGAGGGTGACCCACACCCACCCCATCGGTGTCGACGGAGCCGTCGTCCAGGCGGTCGCAGCACACCATGCCCTGACCCTCGAACCCGGAGCCCAACCAGACGTCGACGGCCTCCTCACCGACCTCAACCGGCTGGTTCACACCCCGGAGTTCGGCGACACGCTCAAAGCCCTGCCGGGCCTGGTCGAAGAGCCCGACGATGAGCGCGCCATCAGCCTCCTAGGCAACGGGATCGCCGCCGACCGGTCGGTTGTCACCGCGCTCTACTGCTACCTCACCGGTGACACCTTCACAGATGTCATGCGCAGGTGTCTCAGGGTCGGAGGGGACACCGACACCATCGCCGCCATGGCCGGGGCACAGGCCGGAGCCCGGTTCGGACTTGAGGTGATCCCTCCCAGGTGGCACATGGTCGAGGGATGTGACGAGCTCGTCGCATTGGCGGACCGAATGCATGAGCGTGTCCCCCGTTGACGGCTCGCTTCCCGTGGCCCGCCGGACGTCCGCTCTGCTCGAGCCCGACCGGTTTCGCCAAGTCCGGCAAAACGACACGCGGAGTCGGCCAACTCCTCATCAAGACAATCGGCTCGGTTGTCAAGGTTCCGGCGAGGCCCACGCCAGGACCATGTCCAGCACATCCTGATCTCCGAGGAGGGGATGCTTCGACGTAGATGTGTCCAGAGCGGTGACCTCGACAGGAACGACCTCCCCCTCCACCTCCAAATAGGCGGCCAGGGTGGACGCCAGACCTGCGTCTCCGGAGAGGGCCGCAGCACGACAGGCCACATCGGCGATACGGGTGACGAAACCGGGCGACCCCGACCTGGCCTGACGGCTGGCAAAGGCCAGATGCGGTAGAGCGGCGTCGACCATGGCTTCATCCACGAAGTGCTCTGCGATCCTCACCGTGTTGCCGATCGCACATGGCAGGTCGCCGATCTCGGCCAGCATCGTCGCCCCCCGCGCCAGGGCCGCAGCCCCGGCATCGGGGTCGTCCCTATCCCGGGTCATCCAACCCCAGTAGAGCAAGGCGTGCCCGAGGGCGTGTCGCCACCCGAAGCTCTCCAGGACGCGAACCGATTCTTCGAGAAGGGCCAGGACCTCGGCGTCGTCGTCGCCCTCACGGAGGAAGAAGGCCCCCGTCATCGCCCCGGCGGCGGTGAACATGTCTCCCCGAGCCCGGGCCAGTTCGACGGTCCTGGACAGGTCTGCCCTCCTGGCCTCCTTCGAGCGGATACTGACGAAGAGACGGGTCCAGCCGCAGAAGGCCCGATCCCACTCGGGATCCCACCACGCAAGATCCGGGTTGGCCTCGAGGATGCGCTCGCCACGCTCGAACAGCTCGCTGGCATCGTCGCGGCTCGTGGTCCCGGCAATCGCCAACGCCGTGATCAGGCACGCCCAAGCGATGGAGGCTTCATCACCGGACGCTTCGGCAGCGGCGATCGCCTTCAAGCCGTAGTCGACCGACTTCGGATCGGTGAGGTTGAAGGCCAGCCAGCAGGCCACCCACCATCCCCTGGTGAGCAGTAAACGGTCCGTGTCGGGGTCGGTGTCGAGGACAGTGTGCAGCAACTCGAGCGCTTCGATCTGCATCGAAGCCTGACTCCAGAAGATCCCCAGGTCGAAAGACGTTCGCAGGAACTCCTCGATCCGCCCGGCGTCACGAAGCTCGGCGAGAGCAGACCGAATGTTGTCGAGCTCCACCAGGAGTTGATCGTGGGCCGCCTTCTGCTCAGGTCCCCTCAGGTCGGGTTCGATTCGAGCGACCAGCCGGGCGTAGTACCCGGCGTGGGCCGAATGGGCCCCCTCGGCCTCACCCTCGGAGGCGAGCCGGTCCTGGGCGTACTGGCGCATCGGCTCGAGCATGCGGAATCGGGTCCCTTTCTCGCCAACGCTAAGAGTGAACAGGGACTTGTCCACCAGCTGATCCATGGTCTCCAGCACCACCCAGTCATCGAGTCCGATGTCGCCAGCCAGGGCGGTAACCGCGTCGAGATCGAATCCCCCGACGAAACAGGAAGCCCAGCGGAAAAGGGTCTGTTCGGTCGGGTCGAGAAGATCGTACGACCAGTCGATGGTCGCCTGGAGGGTGCGTTGGCGGGGAAGGGCAGTTTTCGAGGCCCCGGTGAGGATGCGGAACGATTCGACCAGGCGGTCGGCCAGCTCCGAAGGGCTCATCGAGCGAAGTCGGGCCGCGGCCAGTTCGAGACCCAGGGGAATGCCGTCGAGCCGGCGGCACACGAGGACGATCGCCTCCAGGTCAGCGGCAGAAGGCTCGTAGTCGGGTCTAGTGGAGGCAAACCTATCCAAGAAGAGGGCGACAGCGTCCGACGCCATCTCCGCCCCTCTATCGTCACCAAGACTCATCGACGGCACGCGGTAGACAGCTTCCCCGGGGACACCCAACGACTCACGCGATGTGGCCAGGACCTTGACGCCGGGGCAGACCGCCAGGAGGTCGGCGACGATAGATGCAACGGCATCGAGGACGTGCTCGCAATTGTCCACCACTAGAAGGAGCTGGCGGGTGGCGAGAAAGGTCGAGATCACCTTCATCAGGCCGGCGCTCTCACCCGGCTTGAGACCCCACACGTCGGCGATCCGGGTCAGGACCAGGTCCGGGTTCGTGACGGAGGCCAATTCGGCCATCCAGACCCCGTCGCCGAAATCCCCTGCCTTCCTCCTCGCAGACTCCAGGGCGAGGCGAGTCTTCCCTGTGCCACCGACCCCGGTCAACGTGACCACCCGGGAAGAGTCGATCAGGTCGGAGACCGTGGCCAGCTCGGCAGCCCGACCGACGAAGGTCGTCAATGGCTCGGGCAGATGGGACCGACGAAGTGATGTGGTGGTCAACGGCTCCTCGATTACAGGGAGCGCGGGATGGCAGACCTCGAAGAAATGTTCGGGACGATCCAGCCCCTTCAGGTCGTGGGCGCCCAGATCCTTCAGACTCAAAGGATGGGCGATCAGGTCGCGCACCAGTCCGGCGGTCGTCTCTGAGAGGAGGACCTGGCCTCCATGGCCAACCGACATGATCCGGGCCGCCCG
>CAYVTP010000024.1:0-21400 GCA_964454615.1 uncultured Acidimicrobiaceae bacterium
TCCGTAGTCAGACGCTCTATCCAATTGAGCTACGGGCGCGAGGGCGACAAGTATCGCAGCCGTTCACGGCTAGGGCTAGCCGACCACCGGTTGGTAATCCGGCGTACACGGGGCGCCCAACACCGGGTGGCAGATACTCCGCATTCATATGCTCGATCCAATTGGGCTACGGGCACGAGGGCCCCTGACTGTCGCAGGGGGTGTCTGAGGGACCACGCCCGGGGGCCCGCGAGATGGAATGCCAGGCGCTGTGGGGTGAACATGTCCCTTCGCAAGTGAGAGGGTCCCGCAGTCGGGGTAACCCAGGAGGGCCCGTCGGCACGAGTTTCTGTCACTCCCAACGACCACCATGGTTGAAGGCCGCGAAAGGATTGAAGTGCGAAAGCGATGACCGACTACGAACAAGCACTCAGAGAAGCTGAGGAGCAGATCGGCCACTACAAGCGGATCGCCACGCAGCGCAATTGCTGACTGGAGGCGGCGCTACTCAGAACACGAGTACTTGGAGACCACATCCGTCAGTTGGGGAGTGTGCCGCCCCCCATGGGACCCGGCCCCATCCGACACCGACTCCTAGGAGGCCGGGACCTGGCTCAACCATTCTCGCTCAGTCGCCTCGCAGGCTGAAGTCATCTATGCCGCGAGCCTCGTCTCGGGCGAGAGTGTGAGAAGCGATGTGACCCTCCTCAAGGGAAGGTCGATGGAAGCCGGTGAGTGTGGCGAAGACAATGACATTGTCGCGGTAGCTGCGTTGGGTGCGGTCGAACGACCCACCGCAGGTGATCAGGCGCAGAGCGGCGTGGTCGGTCTCGCCGTAGACAAGTTCGGTCGGGAAGTCGTCCTTGGGGTACTGGCGCACCGATTCGACCGTGAAGATCGCCACTATGCCGTCCCGGCGGGTAACAAGGACCTCGTCGCCTGGACGCATGGTCCCCAGGAGGAAGAAGACCGAGGGGCCGTCGGTGGCGGAGTCGACGTGGCCCACGATGACGGCGGGCCCGATTGCGCCCGGCGTAGCTGAGTGCTTGTACCAGGCGGCGTGGTTGTAGTGCGGGCCGGGTGCTGGCACCTCCATGGTGTGCTTGGCGGTCAGGCCAACCTGCTGCATCTCCGAATGCACCCCAATCACCGGGATGTCGATGGCGACCGGCTCCGACGACGACAGGACAAGTGGCTCCTCCCAGTAGGGCGCCGCCGGGAACGTGGTTTGCGGTCCGCGATAGTCGAACTCGACGGGCGGAGCTTGGGGCACAGGATCAGGCTCAACTGAGTGCACCACCGACCCGAGTCCTCCCGAACCCGCCGACGGCGGTGGTTGCAGCGGAGTGTGGGGTGTCGCGGCCAATACGATCGCTGTCGCTCCACCTGCCGCAGGAACTACACCCGCCAGAGCGAGAGAGATGTGACGTGTGGCACCCATTCTTGACACGGCCCTGACTAGCCCGACCTTCGGTTCTTGAGCTGTCGGCGAACCTCTAACGCTCCGACAGCGGCAGCGAGGAGAGACAAACCGACGAGGACCAGGATCGTGTTCTGGCCACCTGAGGTCGAACCACCACCGGTGTCGACCCCACCCACGGGCGACGCCAGGGTGGCAATCGTGGTATCGGCTCCCACAATGGCAGTGGTCGTGGTGGCTCCTGGAGTGGTGGTGGTCGAGGTGTCGTCGATCGTCGTCGTCGGGGTGTCGTCGATCGTGGTGGTCGAGGTGTCGTCGATCGTCGTCGTCGGGGTGTCGTCGATCGTCGTCGTCGGGGTGTCGTCGATCGTCGTCGTCGGGGTGTCGTCGATCGTGGTTGTCGTGGTGTCGGTGGTGGTGGTGCAGACTGCTCGGGTGATGGTGTTGGTGTCCAATGTGACCGCACCGTTTCGTGCCAGGACGCGGCCCTCCACGGTTGCGCCAGTGTTGAGGGTGATCGAAGTCAACGCCAGGATGTTTCCCATGAAGGTGCTGTCCGTTCCAAGTGTGGCTGAACTGCCCACCTGCCAGAACACGTTGCAGGCTTGGGCGCCGTTGATCAGGTTCACGTCGCTTGCCGAGGCGGTGATCAGAGTGCTCTCCATCTGGAAGATGAAGACCGCGTTGGGGTCGCCTTGAGCATCGAGGGTCACCGTCCCGGTTATCCCGAAGGTCCCCGCAGTCGAGTCATAGACGCCTGCGGTCAAGGTCTGCCCACCGAGCTCGGTCGCTATCGTGGTCGGTCCCCTTCCAGCCGCATCGTCATATGCAGTGACCAGATCGACTTTGGCCTGCTCAGCAACACCATCGGCCAAGTGCAGTTCACCGTTCAACGTCACCGACTCGAACCCGGTCACCGAAGTACCCGGATGTATTCCGACATCGCCGGTGATAGTCGTCGGGCCAGTATTGGTGATGGTCGTACCAGCAAGAACAGCAAAGGGATCAGCTGTTCCAAGCCCAACCGATGACTCCTGGGCTCGAAGCACCGGGCCGACAGCAAACAAGACCCACAAGACCACCATCACGGCGACCGAGATGAGCCCCACGGAGGCCAGGGGGTGTTGCCGCCTGGCCTCTTTCTTCAATTCGGTGTCCTTGTAGGTTCTATCTGTCAATCTACTCGGTTACCCCTGGTATCAAAGGGCCAGTGGCTTCTCGACCAGCTCAAACGGCCCGAGCCGAGCCGTCGATAGAGGACCAGTTGATCGTCTCTTTTGGACGTGCCTCGGGCGCCAGCCGAATCTCGATGCGACCGGCGACAATCCGAGGGCTGGAGGGACCGTCGGTCTGATATGGTCGTCGGCCGTGACGGCTCCTCGATCACCAGTCTCTCCTTCCAACATCGCTATCGCAGCCTTCGCTGCAACAGTTCTGCTGGGTGGGGCCAACGCGGTCGCGGTCAAACAGACGGTCCAGGATCTAGCACCCTTCTGGGGCGCCGGCATCCGCTTCGGCGCTGCCGGGTTGATACTCGTCGTCATCGTCCTCACAACCTCAAGGAGGTTCGGAAGAGGGAAGACACTCCGGGGTGCGATCATCTATGGCTTGCTCGGCTTTGCCGCCAGCTACGGGTTCCTGTACACCGCCATCCAGCATGTACCCGCCGGCACCGTCATGGTGCTCCTGGCCTTGACCCCGCTACTCACATTCGCACTCGCCCTCCTACACCGACAGGAGACATTTAGGCTCCAAGGGCTGGTCGGTGGGCTGATCGCCGTCGCCGGGGTTGCCATCGTGTTCGCCGACCAGATCGGTGCCGATGTACCGATCGGATCCATGCTGTTGGTCCTTCTCGCTACGGTGTCCATCGCCGAGTCCGGAGTGGTTGCCAAGTCGATTCCGAACAGCGACCCGTTCGCCACCAACGCGGTGGCGATGCTGACAGGAGCGGGGGTGCTGCTGGTCCTGTCCCTGGTGTCCGGTGAGCCTCTGGCCGCACCTGCATCGGCTGCCACATGGTTTGCCACCGGCTACCTGGTGATCTTCGGCTCGGTGGCGATGTTCGCCCTCTACATCTTCACCCTCCAACGTTGGACGGCGTCGGCGGTGTCCTACGTGACCCTCCTGATGCCGTTGGTCACGGTCGTTCTCGCCGCCATCATCTTCGACGAGCGCATCTCACCTACCTTCATCATCGGGAGCGTGGTCGTGTTCGCCGGCGTCTATGTCGGAGCCTTCTTCACCGGCCGAGTGTCCAAGTCCCCCGTTTCGAGCCTGCCCGAATGCCTTCCCGTCGAGGAGGAGCCTGCGCCCGCGAGGTGAAGGCCGACGGTATCGGTGGCTGCGGCGGGGAACCCCCGGTCTAGCTTGACGCAACTGTGCGCGTTCTCGGCCAGATGTGGCCGACCAATCCTAAGGATCGGTTCGACGGCGGTTGCGACCGGCGTCGCTGCCAGGAAGACTGTGACACGTTGCTCGCTCCACCCTGGAGGAAGTCCGGTTGGCCATCTCCTACCCGTCATCGCTCCCCTCGGGGACCCCACCATCCGAGACACGGGTGTGGCTGGCCCTGATGAAGCTGCCGGACGTCTGGAGGGTGTTCCACAGTCTCAACTGGCAGGGTGGCGATGACGGTCAGGCAAGAGACGGTGAAGCCGACTTCGTGGTGATGCACCCGGTTGCCGGGATGATCGTCATCGAGGTCAAGGGGGGAGACATCGACGTCGACGACGGCCAATGGTTCAGCGTCGACCGCAAGGGCCAGCGACACTCCATCAAAGACCCTGTCGAGCAGGCAATGGTGTCCAAGAAGGCTCTCATCGAGTATCTGAAAGATGGACTTCGATCGGACCAGTTCATCGCGGCGGCCCATGCCATCGCCCTGCCCGATGCGCCCGAGGCGGTGGCAATCGGGCCGGGCGCACCCGCCCGGATCATCATGTCCCGCGCCGAACTCCGACAACCCGAGATGTTCCTGACCGCCCTCACCAGGAACTCCGGTGAGGGCCACCACCTCGGGAACGAGAGGGTCGAGGCGATCACCAGGCTGCTGGCGCCCAAGGTCGCCCTTCGCCGGAAGGAGCGAGACATCGTCGCCGACGTGAAAGCCCGAATCGAGGTGTGGACCGACGAGCAGATCGCCTACCTCGACGACCTTGCCGGCAACAACCGACAGCTGGTCCTCGGCGGCGCCGGCACCGGGAAGACCGTGCTGGCCAAGGAGAAGGCGCGACGCCTGGCCTCCGAGGGAAAGCAGGTGCTGCTCACCTGTTTCAACAATCCTCTCGCCGACTACATGGCCGCCGAGTTGGAAGGCATCCCCGGGCTCACCGTCGACAACTTCCACGGACTGGTCCGCGACCTGGCAGCCAGAGCAGTCGAAGTCGTGCCCGAGGCCAAGTCGGCCGAATACACCTTCCCGGCGGTACCGGACCAGGACTTTTGGGACAGCACCTCAGCAGACCTCCTGGTTGCCGCCGGCGGCGCCCTCGGCCTTCGCTATGACGCCATCATCGTCGACGAGGGCCAGGACTTCGCCCCGGAATGGTTCCTGGCCCTCGAGTTCCTCCTCGCCGACCCCTTCATGTCGCACTTCTACGTCTTCGCCGACCGCAACCAGGCGTTGTATCGGGACAACTGGGAGCCACCGTTCGAAGGACGCACCTTCCGTCTTAGGCGCAACGTACGCAACAGCAACCCCATTGCCGAACGGGTGGCGGCATTGGCCGGCGAAGAAGCCTCTGCCATGGGGGTCGTCGGCCCCGACCCCGAGTTCCGTCGGGCCGACACCGACGAGGAGGTCGACACCCAGGTGCGCCAGGCGCTGCACTGGCTGATCGTCGAAGGTGGATTGGAGCCTTCGCAGGTGGTGATCCTGTGCCAGCGGAAAGAAGACGCTCAACGTCTCCGTCGCTCAAAGCCGGCCGGCCAGAAGATCGTCGGGCTCGGGAGCACTGTCGGCGGTGTGGTCGCCGAGACGATCCACAGGTTCAAAGGTCTGGAAGCCGATGCCTGCATCGTCATCCTGCGAACCATGAACCGACCCCGAGACAGGGCCCTCGCCTACGTCGGGTTGAGCAGGGCCAAGGCCAGACTCATCGTGATAGGGCCCGCCGATGCCGGCCACCAGCTCGGATGGTGAACCAGGCGGAAGTGCTCTCGTCTCAGCGCAGGACAATCCTGGATGTGGCCCGGCTCCGAACCAGGGGTATGAGTGAGAGAATGGCCGATGGCCCGTCGGACTGATCTCGCCACCGAGTTTCGAACGCTGTTCTCGGGGAGAGTGAACATCGCAGACGGGATCATTCCCCCGCTGGTGTTCGTGGCGGTCAACTCGGTCTGGGGTGTGACCCCCGCCGCCACAGCAGGGGTCACGGCAGCCCTGGCCATCTCGGGGTGGCGGCTGGCCGCCGCCAGCCCCTGCGATTCGCCGTCGCCGGGTTGGCCGGCACCATCATCGCCGCACTGATTGCCGTCAGGAGCGGGACCGCAACCGGATACTTCCTTCCGGGTCTGATCACCGGGACTACCACCACCCTGGCAATCCTGATCTCGATCGCTGTCCGTAGACCCTTCGTGGCGTGGGTCAGCTGGCTGACCAAGGGCTGGCCGATCGACTGGTACTGGCACCCACTGGTCATGCCCGCATACCTGCAGGTGACATGGATGTGGGCGGCCTTCTTCGGCCTACGCACCGCCGGGCAGGGGTGGCTCTACCTCACCGATCGGCCCACCGCCTTGGGGCTGGCTCGGGTGGTGACCGGGTGGCCGGCCCTTCTGCTGCTACCCGTGCTGACCTACACACTCGGCCGGAGGCGACTGGAACAGCTCGGAGGCCCTTCGGTCGAGGAGTTCGAAGCCGGCACCCCACCACCTTGGAAGGGCCAGAGCCAGGGCTTCTGAGGGTCATACGAGCCTGTGGCGAACTCATCCGGGCTCGATACCGCGCGCGCTCGCGGCCAGATATGGCCGCCCAATCCTAAGGAACGCGGTTTTCAGCCCGGGAGAGGCCGGGTCGTCAGGACGACGAGCTCCACCCGCCGGTTCAGCTGGCGGCCCTCCGGGTTGTCGTCTCCCGTGTCGGTGGTGTTGGGGGCGACCGGCTCCGAAGCCCCTCGCCCCTCAAAGGAGAGCCGGGTCATCGGGATGCCGTGGTCCCTGGCCAGAGCTTCCACCACCGTCTGTGCCCGCCGCTCCGAAAGGGTCTGATTCGACGCCGGGTTCCCGATCGAGTCGGTGTGTCCGATCACGATCACCGCGTCATCGGCGAAGTACTCGAGGATCTCGGCGATGAGGGAAAGGGCCTGGCGGGCGTCCGGGCGCAGCTCGGCACTGCCGAAGTCGAAGAGGATGCTGTCCGGCAAGGTCAACTGGAATCCCCCCTCGACCACCGAGGCGTCGAACTGGGACAGAGCCTGGGTGATCCGGTCAACCTGAGACACGGCCAGCTCGTCATCCACCAGACGACTCCTGTCCGGCACCGCGAACACCATGGCCTCGATGGGCTCAGGGGGAGTGTCCGGTCGACTCAGAGGGAACGGGCCGAGATCGATCCGTGGCTGCCTCGTGTTCGGGTCGGTGGCGGACCTGCCGGTGTTGAAAGCCAAGGAGACCGTCTCGGCTTCACCTGCGATCCTCCCCGAGAACACCAACGTCGCATCGACAGTCGTTCCCGGTTCCAAGATCAGGTGTGGGTTCTCGGCGGGTGGCACCATGAGGTATCTGGTCCCCATGTCATCCACCAGGGCGGGTGGTGTCGACGCCAGGGTCACCGCGTCGGAGCGGTCGTTCACCATGGTCACCCTGGCCTCGGCGCCCGACTCGGAGAAGGCGATGCCCGAGACGGTCACCGAGACTCCGGTCGGGTGATCGACGGTCGACACGGCCGAGATCGGGAACGGCAGCGGAGCCAGAGCGACATCCCCGGACAAGGGGATGTCACGGACCAGGAACTCCGGGAACACACGCCCCAGCGACTGGTGCACCTGGGTTCCCGCATTCAACCCGATGTTGATGCTGGTGGCGTCGGGATGGAGGCGACCGGCGAAAGACAATGTCCCGGCCCGGGCGGACGCCGGGGGGATGGAGATCTCACCCTGGTCCTCCGGAAGGACAAGGGGGTAGCGGTTGCCCAGGTTGTCCTCGATGAGGCTGAGGGCCAGGCTGGGAGCGATCCGCGCTTCGGCGTTGCCCGGATTGGAGATGCGAACCCAGACCCCGATCCGGTGTTCGGTCACGTTCACCCCCTCGACCCGCAGTTCGACTCCCGAGCCCATGGAGTCGACGACCACCCGGCGGACGCCGATTGGGTCGGGCAGGCTCGGTCGGGTGGCAGCGGCGTGGAGGACGAGAGGGCCCACCTCGAGCGCCGGGACGGTCGTCGCCGGGTTGGTCGGAGAAGACCCTCCTCCCTGGTTGATGAGGAGGGTCAGCGAGCCCCCGGCTTCGATCCGGGCGAAGCCGAACGAGAACTCCAGCTCTTCGGCCGGCCGCAGCTCGACAACCGGGAACGGGCTGACCAGGTCGGCCTCCTCGCCCGAGGCCGCTCGCAGTTTCGTCGCCCCCCGCCCGATGGTGATCGAATAGGGCGACCCGTTCGTGATGACACCGGAGACCACGATGGAGCTGCTCAAGACCTCGACCCGCTCGACGGTGATCTGGGTGCCGTTCGGGTGGGCGGCCAGGCCGAGCACCTCGAACACCTCGCTGGCCTGCTCCACCTGGGGCGGAGCGGTGGTCACCGGAGGCTCTGTAGTCCCGGGGCCGGTCTGGGGGGGCGGCGCGTCGGAACAGGCGGCCAACAGGATGAGGGCGGCCATCAAGATTCTGGAGCGGGAGCTCCCATACATTCCCTCGATTGTCGACAGCCCGGGCTCTCTACTGGAGGGTCCATCCGGCACAGACACTCGGAAACTGCTCATATCAGTCATTCTGTCCCCGTATCCGGCCATATGTGGCCGGCCAATCCTAAGGAAGCTCGTCCCACTCGAGGATGGGGGGTTCTGGCGGCCTCCGCGCCACCACTCCCGGAGGCGGTCTTCCGTGTTTGGCGGTGTACTCCTCGATGTAGGCGGAGACCGCGATGGGGAGGGTGGCAAAGACTCGTTCGGAGCCGACCCGGTCCACGAAACCGGTCTTCTCCAGTTCCGAGCGCATCTTGAACTTGACCCGGGCCAGGGCCATCACGATGCCCCTCCGATCGAGCTCCTCATGGAGTTGGTCTAGGGCATCGATGGCGGTGACATCGATCTGGACGTTGGCCTCGAAGTTGAGCAGGAACCACTCCACCCCCTCCCCGGCGGCGTCGACCGCCTCCAGGGCGCGACGGCGGAAGTCGTCGGCGTTGGCGAAGAACAGGGGAGCGTCATACCGGTACACCACCAGCCCCGGCACCTGACGGGCATTGGGGTAGTCCTCGATGTCATGCATCCCGGCGACACCGGGGACGTAACCGAGGACCCCGTCGTGCGGCCTGGCAGCCCTCCTCAGCATGTCGATCACAGACAACGCTATGGCGATGGCGATCCCGTACAAGATGCCCACCAAAAGCACACCCGCGGTGGTGGCCAGTGCGAGCTGGAGCTCGCTCCGCCGGAATCGGCCAAACCGGCGAAGCTCGCTCAGATCGACCAGTCGTGTCGCCGCCCACACCACCAGGGCTGCCAGGGCGACGCGGGGAAATGCCGACAGCACCGGGCCCAAGAAGAGCAAGACTCCCACCACCACACCCACGGCGATCAGGGCGTGGAGCTGGCTCCTGGTGCCCAGAGCCGCTCCAATGCTGGTCCGGGTCCCCGAGCTCGAAACCGGAAAACCCTGGAGCAGTCCTGCGGCCAGGTTGGCTCCGCCGAGGGCGAGCAGCTCCTGATTCGAGTCGATCGAGTATCGGCCTCGATTGGCGAAGGCACGCCCGTTCAGGGAGGAGTCGGTGAAAGCCACCATGGTGAGGCCGAGCGCCGGGAGGAGCAGCATGGCCACATCCGACAGCCCCAAGGCGGGCACACTGGGAGCCGGCAGACCCGACGGTATGGCCCCGACCACATCGACACCGCGCTCGCCGAGGCCGAAAACGGCCACCGCCGCGGCGGCCACCAGAACCACGATGAGAGGGGTGGGGGCGGTGGGGAACAGCCTGGCGCCGAGGAACAGGGCCGACAGGGCCACCACCCCCAGCGCCACCGTCGGCAGATGGGCCTGGCCGATCGACGAGACGAAGCCGGTTATCTCCTCGAGATGCGAGGTGGCGCCGCTCTCGACCCCGATGAGGGCCGTCAGCTGGCTGAGGATCATCAGCACAGCCACCCCGGCGAGGTACCCGACCAGGACCGGCTTGGAGAACAGGTCGGCGAGGAAGCCGAACCGGGCGAGACGGGCCACCAGGAAGATGAGACCGGTCATGATGGCGAGGAGGGCGGCCAGGGCAGCGTGCCGGCCGGGGCTCCCCGCGGCCAGGGGAGCGATGGCCGCCGCGGTCATCAAGGCGGTCGTGGTCTCGGGGCCAACCGACAGCTGGCGTGACGAGCCGAAGACGGCATAGACCGTCGCCGCACCGACTGCGCTCCACAAACCGGTGACCGGGGGGAGGCCGGCCACCTCGGCATAAGCCATCACCTGGGGAATCAGGTAGGAGGCCACGGTCACACCACCGATGAGGTCTGCCCGCAGCCACGATCGCTCGTACCGGAGGATCCGATCCAGGCCGGGGGCGAACGAGTCGACATCCATCCTCGAAAGCTAACCACCGTTGGGGAGATCCGTCGCGCCGAATCCGTCGCATGCCCGACTTAGGATCGTGTTCATGCCCCAACCTCCCATGCGCGATCTGCCGGTCGAGGTGGTCCGAAGCCGGCGAAGGCGGAGGACGGTCCACGCCGAGGTCTCGGATGGGAAGGTCCGGGTCCTCGTCCCCGACGGTATGGACCCGGCGACCGAGAGCCAGCTGGTCGACCGGGTGGTGGGGAGGCTCAGAACGAGACTTGCCACCGGCGAGATCGACCTCGAGGAGAGGGCCCGGTCCCTGGCCAGGAGGTATCACCTGCCCCAGCCGGTCACCGTCGAGTGGTCACACCGTCAAATGCGCCGATGGGGCTCATGCACGCCGGACGACGGGAAGATCAGGATCTCGAGCCGTCTGGCCAACGTCCCGACCTGGGTACTCGACTCGGTGATCGTCCACGAGCTCGCCCACCTGCTCGTACCGGGCCACGGAAGGGAGTTCGCCGAACTGGTCGCCAGGTATGAGCTCCAGGAGCGAGCGACCGGATACCTGATGGCGCTGGGCGACGGGTCAGGACACCAGGCCCACGAGGACAGCCTCCGGTAGAGGCCCGAGGAGGCCCTTCGGATCCCCGGCGCCATCACCGGGAACATCGGCATCCTCACTGCGGCGGCATCGACGTGGGGCGGTGTTGCACGACGCCAGAGGACCGCGACTCTGTCGACACTTCCTGGCGGACCAACCATCGCCTCCCGCGGCAGGTTCGGGGTTTGGGCACCGTACCGGCTACCATGGCCGCAGAGCCTCACCAGGCGAAGGCAGCGAACGCTCCCCCGGTGTGAAAACCGGCTCTGATTCTCACCCGGCAGGACCGCCTTCTTCCGCCGCCCTCGATCGACAGCCTCCAAGGTCTGAGCGGGACGAGCGAGATCGGCAAACCACATCGACGGTCTCAGGAAGACCAGGAAAGCAGTCCAATGTCCACCCCCTTCGCCCGTCTGGGCACACACGCCCGAATCGTCGCCGCCCTCGAGGCCGCCGGCGTAACCGAACCCTTCCCGGTCCAGGCGGCCGCCATCCCCGACGGCCTGGCCGGCAGGGACATCTCCGGCAAGGCCCCCACCGGGTCCGGAAAGACCCTGGCCTTCGGAATCCCCCTCGTCTCCAGGGTCGGACGCGGGAAGCCGCGTCGCCCCGGTGCGCTGGTGCTGGCACCCACCCGCGAGCTGGCCGACCAGATCATGGAGGCGCTCACCCCAATTGCATCGGCCATGGACCGAACCGTGGCGGTGGTGTACGGCGGGGTCGGCTACGGCCACCAGCGCTCGGCCCTCCGACGGGGAGTAGACATCCTGGTGGCCACACCCGGGCGTCTCGAGGACCTCATCGAGCAGCGGGACGTCGCTCTCGGAGATGTCACCATCGTCGTGGTCGACGAGGCCGACCGCATGGCCGACAGGGGTTTCCTGCCGGCCGTCACACGGATCCTCGACCAGACCCGCCCCGACCGCCAGACGCTGCTGTTCTCGGCAACTCTCGACGGTGACGTCGCAGTACTCACCCGCAAGTACCAGAACGATCCGGTGCGCCACGAAGCCGAGGCCATAGAGCAGACATCCGGCGACGCCCGACATCACTTCTGGCTGGTGGGACGTGACGACCGGGTGGCACACACGCACGACATCATCGACGCCGGCCAGCGGACCATCGTCTTCACACGAACACGACGTGGGGCCGATCGTCTCGCCAAGCAACTCGATACCAGGGGAGCCAGGGTGGCTGCGATCCACGGAGGCCTCTCACAGGTGAAGCGCACCCGGTCGCTCAAGTCTTTCTCGTCGGGCAAGGTCTCGGCCCTGATCGCCACCGACGTGGCGGCACGGGGCCTGCACATCGACGCTGTCGAGTCGGTGATCCACTTCGATCTCCCTGCCGACTCGAAGGACTACCTCCACCGTTCGGGCCGGACCGCCAGGGCGGGGGCAGGCGGCGAAGTATTCAGCCTGGTGACCCACGACCAACGCAGGGCCGTTCAGCGAATACAGCGTGATCTCAACATGCAATCCCCGATAGGCAGGCCCCACAAGATGGAGGCCAAGGCCCGGCCCCCAACCGGCCACGACGCAACCGAGCATCACGCGGGATCGCGGCCAGAGGGTCATCTTCCGTCTCATGGCATCTTCGTCAACAACCTTCCCTGGAGCGCCACGGTCGAAGACCTGAGGGAGGTGTTCGCCGACTACGGGAAGGTGACCGCCGCCAGCATCGCCAAGGACCGACGAGGTCGATCCCGGGGCTTCGGTTTCGTGGGGATGGCAGACGATGAGGCCCGCGCAGCCATCCACGGTCTCCGTGGATCCAGCCTGCATGGTCGACCCATCAAGGTGAGCGCGGCGAGGCCCAACCAAGGGTCGCGTCGGGGCTGAGCCGCCATCCGCCCGTCATCGCCGGCGGGTTCAGTCGGAACCGACCGGCGGCTGCCCGCCACCGCCGGGATCGGTCCCATCCAATGCTGCCTCCAGGTCGGCGGTCAACTCGTCGACCACCAGATATCCGGGATCGATCCTTCCCGTCCTGTAACCGGCACGGGCGAGGAGATGGGCTGCGACGGGAGCGGTGAGCAGTTGGAACAGGGCTATCAGCGCCAGCGTCACCACCGCCGAAGTGGTCCGCAGCCGGAGCGCCAACCCGGCGAGAGCGAGCAGCACACCAAGCACCTGAGGTTTCGCCGCGGCGTGCAGCCGGGCGAGGAGGTCGGGGAACCTGACAACGCCCACCCCGGCGGCCAGCGTCAGGAACGACCCGCCCAGGATCAGGACGGCGCCGGCGACGTCGAAGAAGGAACCCAGTGTCACCGTCGCTGGTCCTCCTTGCCGAAGGAAAAGCGGGCTATCGCCACCGAGGCCAGGAAACCGACGAGTGAAAGGGCCACCAGCATCGGGATGGTGTCCACGCGCAGATCCCAGGCTGCCTCCAGGGCCACCGCGATGATCAGGACACTGGTGATGATGTCGAAGGCCACCGCCCGATCCAGGATCGACGCGCCCCGGGCCACCCGGAACATGGCAAGCACTGCCCCCGCCGCCAGCATCGCGCCGCTGATGATCACCACCGCTGTCATCCCGAGCGCCTCCCCATCCCGGCCTCCTCCAGCTCCTCGGCAGAGCCGATGGCGCGAAGCAAGCGCCCCTCCAGACCGATGAGGTCGGCCCGCACCTTCTCGATGCCCCCGAGAGCGGCGACGTCGATGACATGAACGTAGAGGATGCCGTCGTCGGGGAGCACCTCGAGCGTCACCGACCCGGGGACCATGCAGGCGAGCTCGGCCAGGTAGGCGATGTACAGGTCGTTCCTGGTCCGGAGGGCGATTCGCACCACCGCACCCCGGGGTTGCCGGGTGGGGATCATCGCCAGGAAGGCGACCTGGAAGCTGGCCACGACGAGGTCGAAGGCGAAACGCAACACCAGGTGGAGCGTTGCCAGTGGCCGGACCCGGCCCCGGTAACCGAAAGCCGGCAGCGGCAGGACCGTCGGCACGAGGACCGCCACCAGAAGCCCCGAGGCGACAGTGCCCGGCCGGAAGTTGCCCCAGAGCAGCACCCACACAGTGGTGATCCAAACGATGGTGAACCAGGGGACCCGGGACCTGATGACGGCGAGGCGGCGGATCATCAACCCCCTCCTCCCCCGACGGACCTGCCGACACCCCGTTCACCATCCGGAAGCACGGCCTCCACGTAGCTCGAGACGTCCCCGAGGTCGTCGGCAGCCCTGCCCACGTAGTCGTAGAGCGGTGCGGCGAAGACCGCCAGGGAGAGGCTCACGGCCACCAGCGCTGCCGCCGATCCGTACATCCCCCTCGAGGTGGCCACCACGGGAGGTGGTTCGACCGGGGGGTGCCAGAAGGCCCGAGTCCATGCTCTGACGACCACATAGAGGGTGAGCAGGGAGGTGACCACCGCCCCTCCCACCAGGACCAGGGCAACGGGGGTGCCCGCCGACACTCCCGCCTGCAGCAACCCCAGCTTTCCGAGGAATCCGGACATCGGCGGGATCCCTGCCAGGTTGAGCGCCGGCACCAGATAGAGCACCGCCAGAGCGGGTGTTGCCCTTGCCAGACCGCCGAGCCGCGCCAGTGACGTGCTCCCACCGTGTCGCTCCACCAGTCCCACCACCAGGAACAACGAGGTCTGGACCGTGATGTGATGGGCCACATAGAAGATGGAACCGCTCAACCCCCCGTGGTCGGCGAGTGCCACCCCGAACACCATGTAGCCGATATGGCTGACCAGGGTGAACGACAGCATCCGTTTGAGGTCGGTCTGGGCGATGGCCCCGAGCACGCCGACCAGCATGGTGGCCAGGGCGGCCCACATGAGCAGCTGATCGAGCCGGCCGTCACCGAAGAGCAGCATCTGGGTGCGGATGATGGCGTAGATGCCGACTTTGGTGAGGAGCCCTGCGAACACCGCGGTCACCGGTGCGGGTGCTGTCGGGTAGGCGTCCGGCAGCCAGGCCGACAGCGGGAAGATGGCCGCTTTGATGGCGAAGGCCATGAGCAGGACCAGCTCCAGCACCAGCCTGATCCCGGGGTCGATCTCCGGCAGCCTGATAGCCAGCTGTGCGAAGTTGAGAGTTCCAGTGGCCCCGTAGACCAGGGCGATCCCGGTCAGGAAGAGGACCGACGAGAAGATGGCGACGACGACGTAGATGGTGGCCGCACGAATCCGGGGACCCGTCCCGCCCAGTGTGAGGAGGACATAGCTGGCCACCAACAGCACCTCGAACCCGACGTACAGGTTGAACAGGTCACCACTGACGAAGGCGATGGCCACCCCGGAGGCGAGGACCAGGAAAGTGGGATGGAAGATGGCTACGGGAGCACCCTCCTCGCGGTCGCTCAGACCTTGAGCCATGGAGTAGAGGAGCACGCCGAGGGTCACCACGG
The DNA here is from genome assembly GCA_964454615.1 of uncultured Acidimicrobiaceae bacterium. Classification (GTDB taxonomy): domain Bacteria; phylum Actinomycetota; class Acidimicrobiia; order Spongiisociales; family ZC4RG35; genus ZC4RG35. The sequence continues at coordinate 15,067 of CAYVTP010000024.1, forward strand.
CGGAGACCAGGTGCATCAGGGCCGAGAGGCGGTCGACCACCAGGGAGATCCCTAGAGGAGCCGCCCAACTCCCCACGTTGACCACCAGGGGCCCCCCGTCTGCGGCCACGAGGAGAAAGGCCGAAACCACCAGCGCCACGGTGAGGGCGATGACGCTGATCGCCCGCTGCGCGTTAGGCCTCCGCGACAGGGCGACGGCCAGGCCGGCGCCGGCGAGGGGGACGGCCACGGGGAGGGGGACCAGCCACTCCATCACCGGTGGCCCTCCTCGAGGCTCGAGGCCGTCTCATCGCGCATGGTGGGGGCTATGAGCTCGATCGGAGCACCCTCCTCCTCACCCTCCACCGAGGGGAGAGCAGCCGCTGCCAGGCGTGCGATCCGACGGTCTTCATCGTCGTCCTGGACGTCGTCGTGCTGGTAGAGCTGCCAGGACCGGTAGGCGAGGGCCAGCAGGAAGGCGGTGAGTGCCAGTGTGATCACGATGGCGGTGAGGACCAGGGCCTGGGGAAGAGGGTCGGTCATCTCCTCGACCGGGCCCATCCCGACGACGGGCACTCCCCCGGGCGGCCCCCCCACCACGAGGAGCAGGAGGTTGACCGCGTTGCCGAGGAGGATCACTCCCAGGGCCACGCGGGTGAGGCTTCGCTCCATGAGCAGGTAGAGACCGGTCGAGGCGAGGACCACTATCACCGCCACCAGGACCAGGTCTGGCGAATACTCGGTCATGCCTCCGCCTTTCGATGGTCGAGGACCGGGCCCTGCACGTCGCCGTCGTGTGGAGCGGGCTCACCATGCCGGTCGATCTCGGCCCCGAGGGTCCGCAGGATGTCGAGCACCAGGCCTATGACGACCAGGAAGACGCCTATGTCGAAGAAGATCGAAGTGACCACCTTGACCTCGCCGAAGACGGGAAGGTGGACATAGACGATGGCGGATTGGAGGAACTCCCCGCCCAGGAGCATGGCGGCGAGACCGGCGGCGACGGCCAGGAAGAGGCCCGAGCCGAGCACCACCCCGGGCTGAAGGGGGGCCGCCGCGCTGAACTCGTACCTTCCCCCCGCCAGATACCGGACGGTCAGGGCGAGCCCGGCGACCATCCCGGCGGCGAAGCCGCCACCCGGCAGGTTGTGGCCGGAGAACAGGAGGAACAGGGCGAACACCGGCATGGTGTGGTAGAGGATCCGGCTCGCCATCTCGAGCACGATGGACCGCCTCTGCGGGGCGAGTGTCACTCCTGCGGTGAGGAACCTGCTCACCGGGGCGCCGGTCATGCCTCCTCTGCGCAGTGCGGCCAGTGGGTCGGGATCGAACCGGCCCACGATCCCGGTCGACCGGGCCAGGTCGACCCGACCCGGCAGCCCGCCCCGCCCGCTGAGGAAGACCAGGGATGCGAGCCCTGTCGCCGCGGCGAGGAGGACCGCCAGCTCGGCCATAGTGTCCCACGCCCTGACATCGACCAGGATCACGTTGACGATGTTGTTGCCGCCACCGAAGGTGACGGCCTCTTCGGGCAGCAGCACCGACACCGGCTGATGGACCCGGGCACCGGGGACCAGGAGGGCCATCAGGCCGATGATCGAGCCGACGGAGGCGGCGGCGGCGGCCCTCAGCCAGCGACGGGCCCGGGAAGGGCCCGCGGTGAACTGGACCGGAAGCCGTCGCAACACCAGCACGAAGGCCAGCACGGTGACCGTCTCGACCAGGATCTGGGTCAGACCGAGATCGGGGCCTCCGTAGAGGAGGAAGAGCAGGGCCGTGCCGTAGCCGGTGATCCCCACCAGGATCACCGACTTGAGGCGACGGCGGGAACGGGCCGCCATCAGAGCAGCGGAGACGATGAGAACGGCGACGCCTACTTCGGCTAGAGGTGTGCCCACCACAAGCTCCGGGCTCACCGCCGCCGTCCGTGCCAGGGCAGCACCGGGGAGCGCCAGGAAGACAAGGATGATCGTCCCCAGATAGAAGGAGAGCGAGCCTCTTTGCAGCAGCCCGGTCACCCTGCCGGCAAGCCGGTCGAGGGCGTGCAGGACACCCTGGTAGACTCGGTCCGCATCCCAGACCGCGACCTTCCTGGGCGACGGGTGCCCGGTCCTCCTCTCGGCGGTGACGAACAGCAGGTAGCCGACGAGGAGGACGCCGAGCGTGGTGGCGAAAGCGGCGTTGGGGCCCGCCCAAAGGGCCAGGTGCCCCGAATCACCTAGAGGGAGCCGATCGGCATGGGGTGAGAGGAGACTCTCCAAGGCTCCGGGGGAGAAGGCCAGTGCGACTCCCAGCGCGCTCAGAAGGGTCGTAGGGGCGACCAGCTGCACGGCGGGGCGGCCGACGACCCCGGCGGCCTGCAGTCCAACCTTGGTGGAGAAGGCTCCCCACCAGAACCGTAGGCCGTAGGCGACGGTGAGGGTGGATCCGAGGATCACGGCCCCGAGGAGGGCCCATTGGGCGACACCACCTCCGGCGGCGGCAGTCCACAGCGAGTCGAGGATCGCCTCCTTCGCCACGAACCCGACCACCGGCCCCAACCCGATCATGGAGGCCACCGCCAGACCGGCGACGACTGCCAGGAGAGGCAGCCTCCGCCCCACACCCGAGAGCTGGCGTATGTCTCTGGTACCCGTGGCGGCGTCGATGATGCCGACCACCAGGAACAAACATGCCTTGAACAATGAGTGGGCCAATAGGAGAGCGAGGCCGGCGAGTGCGGTGGCCTTGAACGGGGAGCCCAACAGGACCATGAGGAGCCCCAGTTGGCTGACCGTCCCGTAGGCGAGCATCAGCTTGAGGTCGTGCTGTCGGAGGGCGACGGCTCCTCCGAGGAGCAGGGTCGCACACCCGAGCACCCCCACCATGATCTCCCAGGAGGGCACGGTGGCATACGCCGGTGCCAGCCGCCCCACCAGGTACACCCCCGCCTTGACCATGGCGGCGGCGTGCAGGTAGGCGCTGACCGGTGTCGGCGCAGCCATCGCAGCCGGCAGCCAGAAGTGAAGGGGGACCAGGGCCGACTTGCTGAACGCCCCGACCAGGATCAGGACCAGGGCAGCCTCCATCCCCGGAGGCGGATCGGCGATTATCGCCCTCAGCTCGTAGGTCCCTGCGGCCGCTCCGATCAGCAGCAAGCCGGCCAGCATGGCGAGGCCCCCGGCGGTGGTGACCAGGATGGCCTTCGAGGCCGCCATCCGGGAGCTGGACCGATCTGAGTAGTGGCCGATGAGAAGGAAGGAGAAGACCGTGGTGAGCTCCCAGAACACGAAGAGCTGGATCAGGTCCCCGCTGAGAACGAGCCCGAGCATGGAGCCGGCGAAGGCGACCAGCACCGCGGCGAACCTCCCGGAGCCCGAAGCAGCCGCCGAGAAGTAGCGCCAGCAGTAGACCAGGACCAGGGCCCCGATACCACAGACCATCAGGGCCAGCACCCAGGAGAGGGTGTCCAGCTGGAACCGGAGGGCCACGCCCAGTGCGGAGATCCAGGTGGCCTCCCAGGTAGGGCCGGTCCCGGCCCGAACCGCCCCGGTGTGCCCCAGCGCCCAGACCAGGCCCGCCGCAGGCACCGTCGCCAACACACCAAAGGCCCGGTTCCCGATCTTCCTCACCAACAGCGGCGCCGCCAGAGCCCCCAGAAAGTGGGCTGAGACCAGGGCGATCATGGCGAGGCGGTAGTCCATCGGGCGCGCCGGACGGACCGGTCGGGAGCCGAGAATTCGGCGATGGCTGGAGTCACCGGCACGCGCTGCTGAGAGTGGCGCACTGCGGGCGATCATAACCACGCGGCTTGGAGCGGCCCGGGGGACCCGACCCGGCATTCCCCGACCGCCCGGTTATCGTTCCCCAGCGGTTACGCACCCAAAGGTGAACTCTTGTCCCAAGGCTTCCGCTGGCGCCTCATCCTGACCCTCCTCGCCCTGGCCGGCTCGGCGTATGTCATCGCCACCACCGAGCCCCGCCTCGGCCTCGACCTGCGCGGGGGCACCCAGGTCGTCTTCGAGGCCCAAGACACCGCCGATGTCACCGTTGACCAGCAGGTCATAGAGAGGACGGTCGAGGTCCTGCGTCTGCGGGTGGACGGGCTGGGAGTGACCGAGCCCACCATCCAGGCGTCCGGGGAACGCCGCATCATCGTCGAGCTCCCGGGAGTGACCGACCCCCGCCAGGCGGTCGAGATCATCGGGCGCACCGCCCAACTCACCTTTCACGCGGTCATCGCCGCCCCGGCACCGGGCACCGAGCCGGAACTGGGACAGGGTCAGACACTGATCTCCGATGAAGTCGGGTTCCCCCTGATCATCGGCCCGACCGTCATAACCGGCGAGCAGGTGGGCAACGCCATCCCCTTCTTCGAGCCCCAGCTCGGCGGGTGGGTTGTTCGGATCGACTTCAGCCGCCAGGGCCCGGGCCTGTGGGCTTCGCTAACCGGCGAGGCGGCGTGCCACCCCTTCGGCGACCCGCGCCGCCGGGTGGCCATCGTCCTAGACACAACGGTGATCTCGAGCCCGTCGGTCTCCACCGACGTGGCATGCGGGATCGGGATCGTGGGCGGCACCACCATCATCACCGGCAACTTCGACCAGGGGTCGGCGACCGAGCTGGCCCTTCTGATCCAGGCGGGAGCTCTGCCCGTCCCCTTGGAGATCATCGAGCAGGGCACCGTCGGGCCGACCCTCGGCCAGGCGGCCATCGACGCCAGCGTTCAGGCGGCCCTGATCGGAGCGGCGCTGACCATCATCTACATGCTCCTCTATTACAGGCTGCTCGGCGTGGTGGCGGCGATATCTCTGGTGGCGTACGCCGTGACCACCGCGGCGATCCTGCTCTGGATGGGCGCCACGATCACCCTGCCCGGCGTCGCCGGCTTCGTCCTGGCGATAGGGATGGCGATCGACGCCAACGTCCTCGTATACGAGAGGAGCAAGGAGGAGTTCCAGGCGGGGCTGGGCCTACGCGAGGCGACCGGTGAGGGCTTCGCCCGTGCCTGGTCGGCGATCATCGACCAGAACGTCTCGACGCTCCTCGCAGCCACCCTCCTCTTCTTCTTCGCGGCCGGGCCGGTGCGCGGTTTCGGCGTCACACTCTCCATCGGCGTCATCATGTCGATGTTCTCCGCCCTGGTCGTCTCCCGGGTGATCATCGAGGCACTGTCCCGGGTACAGGCACTGGCCGCCCGTCCCGGGCTCATGGGTATGCACGTCGGCCGGAACTTCCGGGCCTGGCTGGCCGATCGCAACCCCAACCTGGTCGGCCGGCCACGGCTGATCCTGGGGACGGCGGTGGTGGTGGTCATCGTCGCCCTGGCGGGGATGGTGGTCAACGGGTTCAACCTGGGTGTCGAGTTCTCCGGTGGCCGACTGCTCGAGTTCCAGACCGCCACCCAGCCCGACCTCGACGAGGTCCGATCGGAGCTGGCCGCGGTCGGATACCCCAGGGCGATCGTCCAGCTCTCCGGCGAAGGGCACCTGATCATCCGCACCGAGCAGCTGACCGAGCAGGGCGAGATGGCGGTCGCCGGAGCGGTCCGTGCCGTGGCCGGGGACTCCACCCTGCTCCGGGACCAGTTCGTCGGCCCGTCCCTGGGCACCGAGCTCCGCAACAGGGCGCTGATCGCTTTGGGAGTCGCCTTGCTGATGCAGCTCATCTACCTGGCGATCCGGTTCCGGTGGACCATGGGCCTGGCCTCGGTCACGGCCATGTTCCACGACATCGCGATCCTCATCGGAGTGTTCACCTGGCTGGGCAAGACCATCGACGGCGTCTTCCTGGCTGCGGTGCTCACCGTCATCGGCTACTCGATCAACGACTCGGTGGTGATCTTCGACAGGATCAGAGAGCATCGCCAACAGGACCTGGAGGGCGACATCGGCGTGTTGGCCAACGACGCCTGCCTCCAGACTCTTCCCCGGACCATCAACACCGGGCTCGGGGCGTGGTTCGTCCTCGCCGCACTCCTTTTCCTCGGTGGTGACACACTCGCCGACTTTGCCCTGGCCCTCCTCATCGGGACCGCGGTCGGCGCCTACTCGTCGATCTTCGTGGCCGCCCCGATCTACATCGGCGTCGAACGGAAGCATCCGGCGCCGGTCGTGGAGAAAGAGGAGCGGCCGGGGAAGAGCGGGCGCCCCGTGGTGTGACCCGCGCCTACGGACTCCTCAACCTCCGAGGAGAGGGTCGCTATCGTCGGTCTGCTCGAATACCCGCCTGGCCTTGCCCGTGTCGCTGCGGGGAACGCTCCCCGGCATGCCCACCTCGACATCGACGCGCAGTCGAACCGTCTCCCTGAGCTTGTCCTGAAGCCTTTTGGCGATGAGCTCCCGCCGGTCGGCGAGGACACCCTCGACAAGCTCGA
>CAYVTP010000025.1:0-21346 GCA_964454615.1 uncultured Acidimicrobiaceae bacterium
TGACCACCATCCTGCTCAATGTGGCGCCCGACTCGACCATCGAGGACTCCCCGGAGTGGTCGCCCCGTCCTGCACCGACACCGACGCAGCTGGCGGTGGCCGAAGCGGCCAAGCTGACCCGACGCGCCATCGACCGGGTCAGCAGCCTGAGCGAGACGATCAAAGAAGGCAAGACGGTCGCCGATCGGGCCATGGACAAATCCGCGGCAGTGCTCACATCCCTCAAGTCGGGATGGTTGAGCCCATCGGAGCGGACCCCGCTCAACCCCGACATCGGCCCGGCCCGGCGGTTCAACTGGACCGAGATCCCCCTGGAGCAGGTCAAGGAGGTGAAGACCGCCCTCGGAGGGTCGGTCAACGACGTGGTCCTGGCCACGGTGACCGGAGCCCTGAGAGACTTCCTGTTGGAGCATCGGGACTACGACCCGGTCGAGGGAGGATTCCGGGTCATGAACCCTGTGTCGACCAGGACCGCCCGCCAGCGTGGCAAGCTCGGCAACCAGGTGGCGATGTGGCTCATCGACCTGCCCATCGACGAGCCCGACCCTCGATCCCGGTACGAGACGATCAAGGAGCGGACATCGGACCTGAAGCGGAGCAACCATGCTCTGGGAGCGGCGACACTGGTCGAGATGAGCTCCGGGACCCCGATAACCCTCCTTTCGCTGGCCAACCGGGTGGTCGGGCCGAAGATGCGGCCGTTCAACATGACCGTGACCAACATCCCCGGGCCGCAGTTCCCCATGTACCTCCTCGACTCGGAGATGCTGGCCAGCTACCCGATGGTGCCCCTATGGGCGCAACATGGTGTCGGCGTCGCCCTCTTCTCCTACAACGGCAGGCTGCTCTGGGGTGTCCAGGCCGACTACGACACCCTGCCCGACTCGGACGAGTTCGTGGCTGCCATACAAACTGCGTTCGCAGAGCTTCGGGAACTGACCCGGGACGTCTGAGCCGTGACCGTCCTGGCTGCCCTCATAGGGGCCGTGATCATCTCCTTCTCGGCCATCTTCTTCACCCTTTCCGGGGCAGACGCCATGACCGGGGCCTTCTTCCGGGTGGCCTACGCCGCCCCGGTGCTGCTCGTCATCTGGTGGTTCCGCCGCCACCAGGACCGCCGCCCGATACGGCTGCGATGGCTGGCGGTCGGGGCCGGTGTCGCCCTGGGGCTCGACATGATCGTGTGGCACACCTCGATCGGCTACATCGGCGCCGGACTGGCCACCCTCATCGCCAACACCCAGGTGGTGCTGGTCGCCCTGGCGGCCTGGCTGATCTTCAAGGAACGGCCCGACCGGCGAATCCTGGTGGCGATCCCGGTGGTGCTGTTCGGGGTGACCCTGGTGTCCGGCCTTGGCCAGGAGCAGGCATTCGGGGCTGACCCCCTCCGGGGCACCATCTATGCGCTGATGGCCGCCTTCTTCTATGCCTTCTTCATACTGGTGATGAAGTTCGCCAACGCCTCCAGAGCCCCGACTGCCGGACCGCTGATGGAGATCACCCTGGGCGGCCTGGCGACCGTGGCGCTGATCGGGGCCATCACCGGAGCCATAGACTTCGAGGTGACCTTCCCCGCCCACGGCTGGCTCCTCGCCCTCGCACTCGGCCCGCAGGTGGTGGCATGGCTCCTGATCGGATACGCCCTGCCCCGTCTCCCCGCCGCCAGGACTGCCACCATCGTCCTCCTCCAGCCTGCCCTGACGATGGTCTGGGGTGCCTGGATCTTCGGGGAGCGCCCGTCTCTCGTGCAGATAGTCGGCGCCACGATCGTGCTCCTGGGAGTCGGCCTGGTGGTGGTCACACGGAGACGACCGGTGCCCCTCCAACGCTGATCTGGTGGTCTCTCAGCCGCCCAGGACGATGACCAGGAGTCGACCGGTCGGGCCGTCGACAACCGCCACACCGGCCCGGTCGAAGACCGGATCGCCCAACACCCGCTCACCCGTCGAAGATGAGGAGATCCCGTCGAAGGCCCCCATGGCGCTGGCCGCCAAAGCCATCAGCTCCTCGCATACAGCGAGGGTGACCCCAAACTCCCTACTCGCAGCGCGGACACACCCGTCGGGTGCCCGTTGCATCGTGCCCGAGGTGTAGATCTCCTCCGCCCTGGCCTCGGCCATGGCGCGCAAGCCCTCGCTCATCGCCACCGCTCGCACCTCGACCCCGGCGCGATGCCTGTTGATCTCGGTGAACACCCGGTCGGCTTCGCTTCTCACATGACGGATCTCGTCCGCAGCGGCCGGCGGGATCTCGACTGTCTCGGATCCCTCCGGGACGATGCGGTTCATCCCGAAGAACCTCTGGATCGCCTGCAGGGCGATGAGGGCGCTATCCCCCACGAACCTCTCGAACAGCTGCTGCGGGACTGCGTCCGGGCCGGCAACAGCCTCGACGACCACCGACCCCTCGAAACGATCACCGACCACCCCGGCGGCCGGGAGCACCCGGGTCACGTTGACCGCCACAAGGAGCAGCACCAGGCCCCACGAAAGGGCCACCACCGACCCCCCGAGGCGGTTGGCCGTGTTCAACCCGGGGAGATTCATCACCCTTGTCAGGTAGCGGGCGGCAACCGCCAGCGAGATGCCGAAGAGGAAGAAGAGCGCCACACCCGAACCGATCCGTGCCACCTCGGGGGTGACACCGAAGTGGTCGGTGAGGAAGTCGCCGATAGGCGCGCTGAGGCGGAAGGCGATCCAGATCCCGAGGACCAGGCCGATCAGGTCGAAGAGCTCCTTCACCAGGCCCCTGATCCAGCCCCGGACAGCCAGGGCGGCGAGGGCGGCGCCAAGCACGAAGTCGATCATGTGGGTGACAAGCTAGGAGCGCTGCGCCTCCGTGCTTGGTACTTGGTACTGGGTACTTGGACCGGGGGCGTGGCGTGTCCCCCCGTGGAAGCGGGGAAACCGACGCAAGCGACCGAAGAGAGCGCGTCGAGGGGGCCTGAGGCCGAAGGCCGAAGTCGTGACCCACCTCCAGCGCGAGACCTAAGTGACGACCTCGGCTTCGCCTCGGGCCCCCCTCGATCTCACTCCGTTCGATCGGTCCCCCCACAAGTGGGGGGACACCTGTCGGGGTACGGGGTACTTGGTACGGGGTACTTGTTACTGTCTCGCCACATGGCCGGTGAAGGTCGAACAGAGGAGCTGGCGCCCAAGGACTCCTACCTGGCGGCAGCAGAAGGCTCGGTCCTGGCCGTCGACGACCAGGGCTTCTTTCTCGACCGCACCGTCTTCTATGCCCGTGGCGGAGGCCAGCCAGGCGACACAGGGGTGGTCACCTGGCATGGAGGATCCGTGGAGGTGGTGGACACGGTCCGCAAGGACGGCATGCCGTATCACGTGGTGGCGCCCGGTGTGGAGGTCCCGGACCCGGGCACCCCGGTCGAAGGGCGCATCGACTGGGACCGACGCTACCTGACCATGCGGACGCACACCGCCCTGCACGGCCTCTCCGGGGTCGTGTTCAGGGACTTTGGCGCCAAGGTGACCGGGGGCAACATGGTGCCAGGGGAGGCGCGAATGGATTTCGAGCTCGACGCCATCTCCGTGGAGTTCGGAAAGGAGGTGGAGGAGAAGCTCAACCAGGAGCTCCTCAAGGGCTACCCGACGGAGATCATCGAGATGGCTCGCGAGGAGGCCCTCAAGGACCCCGACCTGATCCGCACCAAGGTCAATCTGATCCCCGAGTTCGTCAAGCTGATCCGTGTGGTCGACATTGTCGGGCTCGACCGTCAGGCCGACGGGGGCACCCATGTCGCCTCGACCCTCGAGGTCGGTCGGATCGAGGTGGTCAAGACCGAGTCGAAGGGCAGGGAGAACAAGCGGATGCGGATAAGGGTCTTGTAGTACCCCGTACTCCGTACCCCGTACAGCCTGGGCTCAGCGGGGTGTGTCGGGCCCGGGGACGAAGGCAGGCCCGTGCCCGGGAACGACCACCGCGGCGACCTCGAGGACGCGGCGACGGCCCAAATGCAGGGCTTCGGGGTCGACCGCCACCGGGTCCTCCGCAGGTCCGTCCTCGGAGAACCACAGGTGGGTGAAGGCCACCACCCCCTCGTCGGTCTCCACGAGCGTGGTGATGTCCTGCTCGGTGTGTCCAGGTGTCTCCCACAGCCCGACACCGGGAGCGACCTGGAACCCCTCGGCGGGCCTGCTCTGCCAGATGTCCCCTCGGTAGACGGCCCAGTGGTCGTGGACCGCCGCACCCGGGAAGAGGGCGATGTTCATGGTGTGGTCGGGATGGTGGTGGGAGATGATCACATCGGTCACGTCATCGGGCTGGTGCCCCAGCCCCGACAGGGCATTGGTGATGACCGAGGTGCTCGACACCATCCCGGGATCGACCACGATCAGGGCGCCGTCGGCCCGGATCAGCGACACCGACGAGCCAACCCGGTTGTCCTCGCCTCGCATGATGTATCCGGCGGTGAGGAGATGGATCTCCGGCATCACCCGGACCTGTCGCCGGAGTCCCCGGAGTCGTCCCCGTCGGTCGAGACGGCTTCCAGCTCGTGGGTGTCGAACAGCCGGCCCTCGCGGGGATCCTTGACCGCGATCCTGGCAAACCGTTCCGGAGGGGGAGTCACCTCGATCATCGCCTCCGACGCCTCCTTCCAGGACTGGCCGAGCACCCGGGTCCTCCAGATGTGTCCGAAGATGATCCTTATAGCCGCGGTGACGGGAACGGCGACGAGAACCCCGAGCAGTCCTGCCACGGACCCCCCGATGACCAGGGCGAGGATGATGACGAACGGGGAGAGGTGCACCCTGGCCCGCTGGACTATCGGCGTGATGATGTTGTTGTCGATCTGTTGGATGCCGGTGTAGATCAACACCGCCCAAACCCCCAGCCACGGATCTCCGTTGAGTACGGCCACCAGGAAGGCGAGAGCCCCGCCGACGATCGGCCCCAGGAAGGGGATCAGGTTGAGGACCCCCGAGATGATTCCGACGAGAAGCCAGAACGGGAGCCCGATGGCCCACATCCCGACAGAGGACAGAACGCCGACAATGGTCGCCACGAGCAGTTGGCCCCGGACGAACGAGCCCATGGCGGTCCCGACTTCCTGCCCGACGTGTATCGCCTCGTCCCGGATGCCCGGAGGGGTCAGCTCGACTGCATTCGTCTTGAACCGCTTGAGGTCCATGAGGACGTATATGGCCAACACCGGGGCGAGCACGAGAATGACGAACGTCTCGGTGACCCCCCTTATGAGGATGCCGGCACCGGCACCGAAACCGAAGAGGATGTCCCTGATCGTCTCCTGGTTGGCAGGGTCGTTGAGCCAGGCCTCGAGGCCCTCCCAGCTGAGGAACCCGTCGATGTCGACACCGAAGCGGGCCGCCAGATCCCGGGCCCAATCGACCATCACGCCGACCAGTACCGGAAGGTGCTGCACGAACTCGACCACCTGCTCCTGCACCGTCGGGTAGATGAGGGCCACGGCGGCAACGATCACTCCGGCGAGGGCCGCGAAGGCGATCAGACTTCCGACCAGGCGGGGGATACGTCGATCCTCCATCCACTTCACAGAGGGCTCGAGGAGGAAGACGATGCCGAAGGCGAACGCCATGGGAAGCCAGATCACTCTGATGGTGTCGGCGATTCTCAGCAGCGCCCAGGCGAGCGCCAGGACCCCGACGGAGGTCCAGACCAGAAGGGCACTCTGTCGGAGTCGCTCGGTTCGCACCTGGGGCAAGTGTACCTATCGGGTGACGATCTCCACCGACGCCCCCGGTGCGACGGAGAGCGTCCAACCGTCCCCCTCGACCGGTGACCTCCACCCACCGTCGACGACGATCCACCCGTCCGGCACGACCGCCTCGCCCACCACCAGGACCGCCGACCCGATCGGGAAGTCGAGGCGGAAAGCCCCATCGACGAAGACATCTCCCCTGAAGTCGACATCTCCGAGCACCACCTCGCCCGACCCTGCGAGGACGAGCCCGATGACCCTCAGGCCCGAGAGGTCGGCCGAGATCGCTCCGCCCAGGTCGAGCTCCCAGATCGGGCCCACGGCCAGGGCGATGTCCCATCCTGCGTAGGCCAGAAGCCCCGGGTCGGCCGGGTTGGCAAGCGTCACGTGGACCGTCTCGGGGTTGGTCACCTCCTCGATCGCCCTTGGGACACCGAACTGCCCGCCCCAGCGCACCGGGTGGACCACGTAGAGGAAGTCGGCCCCCGAGCCCACTACCAGCCGGCCATGGATGACCGCGTCGAGGGAGGCCACTTCGACGTCGCCCAACTCCGGGCCGACCAGCCTCTGGCCTGCCGACGGCATCAGCCCCCACCCGGCGACGTGGCCCACCAGGAAGACCCCGCAGACGATCGCGGCCAGCAAAGCCACCACACCTCCGGGGCGGACCCGGCCGTTCGCCCGGGAGCGAAGGGCCACACCCACGCCAACGAGGCCCAACCAGACCGGCCACCAGGCGACCATGTCCAGGAACACGGCCTTGGTGACGACCCCGGTGAGAGCAGCGAACGACACCCCGGCGATCATCCCGAGAGGGACGACCCAGAGGCGGGGCATGCCCAGGCCCGCTCCCACCCCGGGCCGCCCGGTCATTCCTGGTAGTCGGTTCCGAGCACGATGATCACGTCGGCCCCGGGACTCAAGCTGGGGTCGGGCAGCTCCTCCACGGTGGCGATCGGGATGAACCGCAGCAGATCGGCTGCCTCGGCGGCGAAACCATCCCTGTACCAGATACGGGAAGGATCCTGGGGAGGGGAGTAGTCGCTGGCAGCGATTATCTGATACCCCTCCTGGGCCAGACGCTGGGTCATCCGGCCCGCGGCGCCGGCGATATCACCCGAGTTGAGGACCTGTACGGTCACCTCCTGTGGCGGCCGTAGGGCCACGGTGGTCGTCGTCGGTTCAGGCACCGTGGTCGTGGGGTCGGTGGTGGTAGTGGGCTCGGCAACGGTGGTGGTCGTGTCCGGCACCGGCGCAGCGGTGGTGGGGGTGGTGTCGATCGGGTTGTCGGCCAGGGCGACGAGGATGGCGAAGACCATGGCGCCGATCACCGCGATGCCTCCGATCATGATGGCGAGGTCCTTCCAGAACTTGGTCTGGGAAGACGCGTGACGGCCTCTCCCGGTCACACCGCCACCTCGCCGCCGGAGCGGTCTTCGATCATGGAAAGTACGCGTTTCACTGTCAGAGGGTCGTAGTCCCTGGCTAGAGGTTGGAGGACAAGGGTACGGAGCCTTTCGTAATAAGTGGCCGCGGGCAAGCCGAGGACGAACTCGATCATCTGATCCTTCGGCCCCGGCAGGGCCCACCAACCCTGCTCGAAGTCGAGGATCGCCCTGTCCTCGAAGTCCAGCATGTAACGCCAGCGTATTTGGGAGTGGACGCCGCCCCAGGCATTTGCGGAGCCGGGTACCGGAATCGAACCGATGACCTACTGATTACAAGTCAGTCGCTCTGCCAACTGAGCTAACCCGGCGAAGGTCGCTGCGCTCCCGTACCAGGTACTTGGTACCGGGTACTGGGTACGCCTCGACACACGGGATTGTACTGGTTGCCACGACGCCCCAAGAACCTGTTTCAGGTGCTCCTGCCCCTGTCACGAGCTCCCTTCGGGCCGGGAGGTGCGGACTCGGAGGATCTCGAAGGCGGCAAGAGCCGCCGACACCGATGCGTTCAGACTCTCTGACCCCGAGGCCATCGGGATAGAGACCAGCAGATCGGAGCGGTCCTTTGCCAGCCTGCTCAAGCCCGCTCCCTCCGCCCCGACCACGATCGCCACCGGCTCGGCGAGCAGGTCGAGACCGAACAGGCTGCGATCGGCGGAGGCGTCGAGGCCCACCACCCACAACCCGGCCTTCTTGAGGCGGAGGAGGCCATCCGGGATCGAGCCCACGATCGCCACCGGCATCCGCTCCAAGGCCCCGGCGGCTGCCTTGAAGGCTGCCGCGGCGAGGGGAGCCGCCCTCCGCGAGGAGACCACCATGCCGCCGATCCCCGCAGCAAGCGCACTGCGGGCCACCGCCCCGACATTGTGGGGGTCCTCCACGTGATCGAGAACCACGACGGAGTCCGACTGCGATCCCAGGTCGTCGATGGTCAGCGGGACGAGGGGCTTGCACTCGGCGACCAATCCCTGCGGGGCGTCAGTGGTCGCCATCGCCCTGATGTCGTCGACCAACCGTACGACCCCGCCTGGAAGCAGGTCGACGACCTCCTGGACCTCCGGCCGATCCCTCCGGCGACGGTCGACGTTGAGCCGGACTATCCGCCCGGCCCGGGCGGCGGCCAGCACGGCGTGAGAGCCCTCGACCCTATCCCCGTATCCAGCGGGTCCCATCAGGCCCGTCCTCCAGGGTGATCCCGGCCTCCTCCAGGGCAGCCCTGATCGTGTCGGCATCGTCGAACCGCCCCTCCGATCGCGCCAGGTCGCGCATCGCCACCAGTTGTGAGACGACCTCATCGCCCTCACCGGTGACACCGAACCTGTCCGCGACGCTGCTCAGGTCGAGGGCCGCCGCGGCCGGGAGCGAGGCCCGGTCCAGCCCGAGGACACCGACGATCTCCTCGACGGCGCCCGAGATGCCCGAAGCGTCGGCACCTTCGTCCAGGCGGCGGTTTCCCTCCCGGGCCAGGTCGAAGAGCAAGGAGATCGCCTCCGGAGTGGAGAAGTCGTCGTCCATGACCCGACGGAACGAGCTCATCGCGTCGGGGTCCGGCTCACCGGGAGTGGCCCTCCCCCTGAACCGGTCGAGCCTGGACATGGCCTCGACGGCCTCCCCGAGAAGCTCGGGCGAGTAGTCGATCGGCGAGCGGTAGTGGGCCCTCAGGAAGAGCATCCGCAGGGCCCGCCCACCATGGGACCGCAGGACTTCGGCGAGATCGACCACATTGCCCGTCGACTTGGCCATCTTGGCCGCCCCGAGGTTCACCATCCCGTTGTGGAGCCAGTAGCGGGCGAAAGTGACACCGGATGCCCCCTCACTCTGGGCGATCTCATTCTCGTGGTGGGGGAAGACCAGATCGGTGCCCCCGCCGTGGATGTCGAAGCCCATGCCCAGGTACCTGGTGGCCATGGCCGAGCACTCGATGTGCCAACCGGGCCGCCCTTCACCCCAGGGCGAAGGCCAGAACGGCTCGCCGGGCTTGGCCGACTTCCACAGGGCGAAGTCGAGCGGGTCCTCCTTCGATTCGTCGACCTCGATCCGATACCCGGACCGGAGCTCCTCCGGGCGGGTCCCTGACAGCCGCCCATACCCTTCCAGGGACCTGACCGAGAACCACACATCGGCCCCCCGCACGTACGCCAGGCCACGGTCGATCAGCCGCTCGATGAGTTCGATCATCTCGGGGATGTGCTCCGATGCCTTCGGCTCGACGTCCGGGTCGCCGCATCCCAGGGCGATGTAGGCCGCGGTGAACTGGTCTGTCATTCGAGCTGCGAGAACCTCCACGGGCTCGCCGGCAGCCTCGGCGGCGGCGATGATCTTGTCCTCGATGTCGGTCACGTTCCTGACCAGGGTGACCGTGTATCCCCCCCATTCGAGGTAGCGACGCATCACGTCGAAATTGACTGCGGAGCGACCGTGGCCGACATGCGGGGCCGACTGGACCGTGGGGCCGCAGACGTACATCCCCACCTGCCCCTCGTCCCGGGTGACCAACGGGGTCAGCGACCGGCTCATGGTGTCGTAGACCTGGATCACCACGCCCCTCCAACGGTCACCACCGCCACCGCGGCGATCCCCGATCCGGCCCCGATGAAGCCCAGGCCGTCGGTGGTCGTGGCCTTCACCGACACCGCCTCCGGCGCCACCCCCAGTCGTGCGGCCAGGGCCTCCCGGATTCGATCACGGTGGGGAGCCACCCTGACAGCCTCGACCACGACCGTCACGTCGACGTGCTCGACCACCCATCCGGCCGTATCGGCCTCCTCGACGGCCTTGGCCAGCATGGCCATCGAGTCGGCTCCGTGGAAAACGGGGTCGCTCGACGGAAACCACTCGCCCATGTCGCCCAGGGTGCATGCTCCGAGGACCGCGTCAGTGACGGCATGGGCCACCACATCGCCATCAGAGGTGGCGTCCACCCCCAAGGTGTCGGAGACGACCACGCCGCCGAGGATCAGGGGCGGGCTGTCATTGAGCCTGTGAGCGTCAAATCCCCAACCGGTCCGGGACCGACGCCGGGTCATTCCTCGATCGGATCGATCTTGGGCAGGGCGCGGTCGAGCTTCTTGACCGCCTCCTCCTCGTCGACCTCCAGGCTGAAGGCGAGCTCGGAGCTGAGGGTGAGACGCGCCTTGGAGAGCATCCGCTTCAGGGCCGGGCTGATTCCCTTGGTCTGCTGGGCGTAGGAGAGGTCGCGCACCACCTCGGCGACCTGGAAGATGTCGCCCGAGGTCATCTTCTCGTTGAGGACCTTGTACCACCGGCTCCAATTGGCTCCAGCCTCTTCCGGCTCTCCCTTGAGCGACTTGAGCACCTCCCGGGACTTGGTCTTCGAGATCACCGGTCTGATCAGGTCATCGACCCGGTCGAGTGGGATCATGACGGTGAGCTGCTCGGTGGCTACGCCCAACTGGAAGTAGTCCTTCTTCTTGCCGTCGAACTCCTGCTTGACCTTCTTCAGGATGGTGGCCGCACCATGCTGTGGGTGGACCACCTTGTCGCCTACTGCGTACTTCGACTGAGCCATGAGAGGCCAGGAGTGTACCCGCCGACAGGATCAATCCAGGACGGTCTCCACTTCGTGGACCGAGTTCTGGAGGCGGTCGAAGTATGCGCGCAGCTGGCCGGCCCGGGTCTCCCCCACCCCTTCCACGGTGATCAGCTCATCGACCGAAGCCGTCATCAGCTTGGAGACCGAGCCGAAACTCCGGACGATGTCCTCCCTGACACTGTCGGGCAGCCGGCCCACCTGGGACAGTATCCGGTGTCCCCGGGGCTCGGCGGGATCGTCGAGATCCGGGAACCCGAGCTCCTTGCCCACCCGCGAGGGATCCTCGATGTCGTGGGCCGACAGCCCGTCCAGAGCCTCCAGGGCGCGCTCCACCGACCCCGACCGCATCGGCTTGACATAATCGAGGAGCACCTGTCTGACGGTGTAGTCGACACCCCCGAGCAGATCGTTGAGCTGCACCACCACCATCCGCCCCTCGTCGCCGAGGGTCAGGGTCCGGGCCCAGACCATCTGGCCGAGCAGCTCCACCAGGACTGCCCTCTGGATGACGGTCACCGCCGCCCTGTAGGTGGCGCTTCCGATGACTTCGAGCCGGGTGAGGCGCTTTTCGGCGTCGTCGAGACGGGCCCGAAGCCGATCGAGGCTCTGAAGGTCCTGGTTGACCTGCGCCGCCACCTCGGACGGTGAGGCCAGCTCGATCTTCTGTCCCTCGTAGTAGAGGGTGGCAACCCGACGGCCCTCGGAGACCGCAAGCACCGGTTTGCCGGTCTCGATGGCCAGGCGCTCGGCGCTCCGGTGCCTGGCGCCGGTCTCGTCGGTCGGGAGTGACCCGTCGGGCACAAAGTGCACATTCGCCTCGAGGATGGTTCCCCAGGTGTCGTCGAGGACTATGCCACCGTCCATCTTCGCCAGTTCCGACAGGCGGGCCGGCGTGTAGGAGGCACCCGACAGCCTGAACCCCCCGGTACTCGCAGCAGACACCTTCGGGCTGCTGCCCAGCACCACCAGGCCGCCCATCCCCTGTTGGATGATGCGGTCGATGCCGCGCCGCATCGGCGTGCCCGGTGCCAGGCGCTCCAGAGTCTCGTTGATCGACAGGCCACCCACGTCGAGGGCAGGCTACTACCTGCCTCCGCCATGGCCAGCCTCACCGATGCCGGCGAGGGAGAGTGCACGCGACAGCCGGAGCGGCTCACCGGACTCCGGGGCCACCCTCCGCGTCACTCCCATGCGGTCCAGCTCTTCGACCCGCCGCGCCTGCATGGGGATCGCCCTCACCTCGCCGGCGAGGCCGATCTCCCCCCACGCTGCCAGCCGGCCCAAGGGAACATTCGTCGCGGAGGAGGCGACCGCCAGGGCCACAGCCAGGTCGCACCCCGGCTCGTCCAGGCGCCACCCGCCGACCACGTTGACGTAGACCTCCTTGTCCCCGAAGTCGAGGCCGAGGCCCCCGTGCCGCTGCAGCACGGCGATGGTCTGGTTCACTCTGGCGTGGTCCACCCCCTGGACCGACCTGCGCGGCTGGGCTGCCCCGGTCGTCGCCACCAGCGCCTGGACCTCGACCAGGACCGACCGTCGGCCCTCCACTGCCGGATAGACGACCGTCCCGGGCACTTCGGACTCCCAGCCGTCGAGGAACACCTTCGAAGGGTCCTCGATCTCGGTCAGGCCTTCGCCGGTCATGTCGAACATCCCGGCGACGTGCGTGGCACCGAAGCGGTTCTTGTGGCTGCGCAGCACCCGGAACCCACGGTCCGGGTCGCCCTCGAGGTAGAGGACCACGTCGACCATGTGCTCGAGGAGCTTGGGCCCGGCGATGCCGCCGTCCTTGGTGACATGGCCGACCAGGAACAAGCCCATGCCGCTGGTCTTGGCGAGGCGGATCAGCCTGGCGGCACTCTCCCTGACCTGGGCCACGCTCCCGGGGACCGAAGGGATCTCGGCCACCCCGACAGCCTGGATCGAGTCGACCACCAGCAGGGACGGCCCGGTTGCCTCGGCCAGGGCCACGATCGCGTCGACGTCGTCGTCGGAGACGAGGGTGAGACCGGAGGCGTCAAGACCCATCCGGGTGGCCCTCATTCCCACCTGTTCGACCGACTCCTCACCGCTGGCCACGATCGTCGGGATGCCCCGGCCGGCGAGGGCGCCGGCGACCTGGAGGAGGAGCGTCGACTTGCCAACTCCGGGCTCTCCCCCGAGGAGGATGGCGGAACCGGCCACCAGGCCACCCCCCAGCACCCTGTCCACCTCGGCCCAGCCGGTGGGGAGGCGGTCCGATCTCCAGGCCCCGACCTCCCCCAGGGAGACCCCACGGGCAGTCCTCGCGCCGGCCCGGGGCCCTCCCCCCGAAGTCTCGGTGAGGGGCGCCGAGACCCCGCACTGGGGGCAGAAGCCCATCCACTTGCCCGATCGAAACCCGCAGGCGTCGCACTGGAACGCGGTAGAGCCCCCCACCTCGGGATTATTCGTTGTCCTGCTGGGCTGCGAGAATCAACAGCACCATGGTGACCGCGAGCAGAGCGAGACCCGCCAGGACCATCGGAACCGACCAGGGTTCATAGGTTCGTATCGCCAACACGGTCATCGCGGCCATCCCGTGGCACAATAACGCCGAAGGAGGACAGTGGTCTCCGTAACCTGCGAGCAGTGCGGCACTAGCGTCGCCGCCGACGAACAATTCTGCCCATCCTGCGGCACCTTCATAGATCCCCTGGCCGCCCAGCTGGCCCCTGCACCGCGTCCGGTGAGAAGCCAGGCCCGGGCCGGGAACGTCATCAGCATCTCCTCCGATGGAGGGGACTACGAGGAGTTCTCCCTGGAGCAGTCCCCGGTCGAGGCCCGGCCGCGGCCGGCCCAGGCCGGCGGGCAGGGCAACGGCATCCCGGCGTCGTGTCCCTCGTGCGGCGCCCCCAACCCCTCCGGGAACCGGCACTGCCAGCAATGCGGGGCACGTCTCAACCAAGGGCCGCTGCCCAAGGCGCCGCGGCCGGCGGTCCAGGCCACCGCCGGGGTCAGGGCGGCATTCGCCATCACCGCCCTTCTCTTCGGCGTGATCATCATCGCCCTGCTCTTCAATTTCCTGGGCAACGGCGAGGCCACGACGACCACGACCACCGAGGGGACCACCACCACCTCCGCACAGGCCGAGAACCAGCCCATCCCCATCCTCCGCCACGACTGCAACCCCGCGGGCCTGGGGTCACTGGTGTGCGAGAACCTCTCCGCCGGTCTGGGCAGCGAGTTCCAGGTCAACTGGGAGCAGCTCGAGGCCAACGAGGAGACCCTGACCATCAGGCTGCACTTCGCCCAGGCGATGACGGTCAACCGGATCGAGTGGACCAACATCAGCGACGGGGACCGGTTCCTCCAGAATCATCGGGCACGGGGATTGCGCATCCAGGGGGATCGCGCCATATCGCCACTGATATGGGAGCTGCTCGACACACCGAACATGCAGACCATCGACTTCGCCGCGGTGGGGGCCCACTACATCGACATCGAGGTGCTGAGCACATGGAGGTCCCAGCTGGTTGGTGGGAACGTGTGGCCTGACCTGGCCATAGACGAGATCGTGGTCTGGGGTCGCCCCACCGAGGGCGGCTGAGCTCAAACCGCCTCGAGCTCCAGGCCCAGTCGGCCCACCCCTCTGAACACCAGGCTCTCGATGCGGTCCCCAAGGTCGGCCAGGTCCATCGACCTGACCATCCTCGCCCAGGTGCCGAAGGCCGCCTCGAGCTCGACACGGGCCAGCGGAGCACCGACGCAGAAGTGGAGCCCGGCACCGAAGGAGACATGGGGGTTGGGCTCTCGGCCCAGATCGAGACGCTGAGGGCCGGCGAACACCGCGGGGTCGTGGTTGGCAGCGCCGAAGAGCAGGCCCACCTTGGTCCCCGCCACCAGAGGATGACCCGCCACCTCGGTGTCCTCCAGGACCCAACGCTCGAACATCTGCAGAGGCGAGTCGAACCTGAGCAGCTCGTCCACCGCCGAAGCCACCGGGACCTCGCCATCCCGCAGCGCCCGGTAGGCAGCGGGATCCCTGGCCAGCGCAAGCAGCCCGTTGCCGATGGCATGGACGGTGGCCTCGTGGCCGGCATTGAGGGTGAGGATCGATGTGGCCACTATCTCGGGGTCGGTGAGGGCGTCCCCCTCATGGCTCACCTCCAGCATCGCCGAGATCAGGTCGTCGCCGGGCGAAGACCGCCTGTCGGCGAGGACCGACTCGAGATAGGCGACGAAGTCCCTGGTGGCGGTTTCGGCGGCGGCCCCCTCCTCGGGAGTGACCCTCTGGTCGAACACCTTGACTATGGCATGGCTCCAGTCGAGCAGTTGGTCGTGGTCGGCACGGGGGATCCCCATCAGATCGGCGATCATGGCGATCGGTATCGGTGTGGCGAACCCGGAGATCACCTCGATCGAGCGGCTCTCCAGGGCCCGCTCGAGCAGGGCGATGGCGCTCTCCTCGAGTCTGGGACGGAAGGCCTCGGACGACCGGCGGGTGAACGCCGCCGACACCAGTCGCCGCAACCGGGTGTGGCGGGGTGGCTCCATGTCGAGGAATGACTCGCGGATGTAGTCGGTCCACATGGGCCACTGCGGCGGGTAGGTCCGCCTGTACAAGTCGGGGTCGACCTGCTCGACTTCGATCCGGTGGCGGAAGTCCCGCCCGAAACGTTCGCGGTCCTTGAGGATCCCGGTCACGTCGCGGTGTGAGGCGAAGAAGGTGAGTCCCCAGTTCGGGTCGTCGAACACCGGGTTTGCTTCGAGGATCTCCCGATAGAAGGGGTATGGGTCTTCCAGAAAACCGGGGTGGTAGGGGTCGAAACCGGTCATACACCGATGCCCTCGCGCTGCAGAGCCCTAGGACTCGCCCCTCCGGTAACGCTGCCCGCCGGCAGCGGGCATCCGGAGCCTTTGGGCGAAGAACACCAGTACCACCAGGACGATCACGAAGGGGAAGATGTTGATCCACACCGAATCCACGGTGTCGGAGCCGAGATACCAGAGAAGGGCGGCGCCTCCGAGGACTCCCGCGAGGACTGCGTCGCCTCGCTTCTCCCGCCGCAGGGCCCACAGAGCGACCAGGAACAGGCCGATCGCGTTGACCAGGATCAGTGAGTGTGAGGCGGAACCGTCGAGGTCACGAAGGCCTATCCCGAAGGGATACCCGAAGAGGAGGGCTCCTCCCAGGATGCCGAAGGGACGCCAGTTCCCGAAGATCAGGGCGGCGAGGCCTATGAAGCCCCGGCCCTGGGTCTGGGCCTCGAGGTAGATGCCGGAGAGCTCGGGGCTGACGATGAAAGCCCCGCCGAGACCGGCGAGAGCGCCGCTGATGATCACTCCGTAGTACTTGTACCGGTAGACGTTGATCCCCTGGGCCTCACCTGCCTGGGGATGCTCACCGCAGATCCTCAGTCGCAGCCCGAACCTGGTCCGCCACAACAGCCATGCGGCGAAAGGCACCAGCACCAATGCGATCAGGGTGACCCAGGAGAGCCTGGTCATCAGGCCCTTGGCCAGGTTGGCCATGTCGGAGACCACCAACCACCGTTGCCGTCCCAGCCAGCCCAGGATGTCGGGCGATGTCCAACCCCCGATCTCCCCGCCGGCGAGGACCGGCACGGTGAAATTGCCCACTCCTGGCACACGGGGCGACTGGGTGATCGACCCGCCGGGGATCTGGGTGAACACCTCCGAGGCCAGGAACCTGGCGATACCGGGGGCGAGGATGTTGATGGCGACACCGGAGATGATGTGATCGACCCCGAAGGTGACCGTGGCGAGAGCATGAAGCACCCCCCCGAGGGCTCCGCCGACCAAGCCGGCAACTACTCCCCACCAGGGGCCATAGGTGATGGCGCCCCATGCTCCCATCCAGGTTCCCAGGATCATCATGCCCTCGAGGCCGATGTTGAACACGCCGGCACGCTCGGCGAACAACCCCCCGAGACCGGCTAGGAGGATGGGCACCGCCCACCGCAGCATCGACTGGGCGGATGTCACCGAGGTCAAGCTGGCGGTCCCGCTCACGGACTGGACCACGGTGAGGACGGTCACCCCGAAGAACGCATAGAGGGCCCACCGCGCCCACGTTGGTAGGGACGCCAGGGTCACAGTGGCCTGCCCTCCACGTCGGGATCCAACGCAATCATCGCCTCTGCCGCGCTCCGGGCCTCCTCACGCTCCCTGGCCCGGCGGGCGATCTCGTAGGCCACCACCGCGGTGAGGATGATGACCCCCTGCATGATCACCACGATCTCCCTAGATGCTGCCCCGGTGAACTGGAGGACCCCGGAGGACACATCGAGGAAGGCAAAGACCAGGGCGGCTAGAGCGGCACCGATCGGGTTGTTTCGCCCGAGCAGGGCGACCGCGATGCCGGTGAAGCCGAGCAGCCGGATCGGGTTGGAGGGGAACAACCCGAGATGCATCACCTCGGTCATGCCCACCAGACCGGCGACCGCCCCTGACAACAACATCGCCATGAGCACCATCCGCTTCGGCGGGACACCACCCACCCGGGCGGCGAACGGGTTCATGCCGCTGGCACGGAGATCGAAACCGAACCGGCTCCGGTTGACCAGCAAGTGGAAGACGACGCCGACGATGATGGCCACGATGAGCATGCCGGTGAGGGCCTTCCCCTGGCGGATGTCCCTGGTGAAGAACTCGATGATGGGGTTCAGGTTGGGGATGCGGCCGGAGGCCGGTATCGGGGCGGTGCCGACTCTCTGCACGCCTGCGTCGATGAATCCCCCCGCCTGCCAGGCGCGTACCAGGTAGGCGACTATCCCCGAGATTGCTATGGCGTTGAGCATGATCGTGGAGATCACCTCGTGGATGCCTCGGGTCACCTTGAGGATTCCAGCGAACCCGGCGTAGGCCGCGCCCACCATCATGGCCACCACGAAGATGAAGATGATGTGGAGCCCCGGTGGGAGAATCACCGAGGCGCCGATGTGGGCGGCGATGATCGCCGCCAGGAGATACTGGCCCTCGACACCGATGTTTAACAGGGCCATCCGGAACCCGATGGCTGCGGCTATACCCGAGATGTACAGAGGTGTGGCCCGGTTGAGGATGTCGATCATCGTCTCCAGCGAGCTGGCGTGGCGGACCATGTCGGAGTAGGCGGCCAGGGGGTTGCTCCCGGCTATGACCAGCACAATCGAAGACATGAGGATGGCGAATGCCACCGCCGCCACCGGAGCGGCGAGAGCGAAGACGAGGCGCTTCCACAAGGGGATGACGCTCATCCGGCCTCGGCCTTCCTAGCACCGGTCATGTAGGCGCCGAGATCCCTGGGCGTCACCGAGCCGGGGTCCAGGGTGGCCACCAACCGACCCCGGAGCATCACCACGATGGTGTCGGAGAGGCCGATCAACTCGGTCAGGTCGGCGGAGACCAGGAGTGTTGCCATACCCGCCCTGCGGGCGGCGCGGATGTCGTCCCAGACCGCCGCCTGGGCACCGACATCAATACCCCGTGTCGGATGGGCGGCTATCAGAACCGACGGCCCGGCGACCATCTCCCGCCCCACTATGAGTTTCTGCTGGTTCCCACCGGACAGGGCGTGGGCCGGGATCTCGACGTCGGGGGCACGAACATCGAACTCCCTCCGGATCTGCTCGGTGCGCTCCCGTGCTCCGGCGCGGTCGATCCACAGTCCCTTGGAGAAGGGAGGTCTGGTCTGGTGCCCCAGGGCGGCGTTCTCCCACAGGGGGAAGGGGAGGAGCAGGCCCTCCCTCTGACGATCCTGGGGGATGTACCCCATCCCCGCCTCACGCCTCCTCCTCACCGAGACTCCGGTGATGTCTTCTCCGTGGAGCTCGATGGTGCCCGCTATCGCAGGGGTGATGCCGATGATCGCCTGGATGAGCTCGGTCTGGCCGTTGCCCTCGACGCCTGCGATCCCGAGGACCTCGCCACGTCGGACCTGGAACGAGACGTCGTCGACCACCACCCGCTCGTCCTCGTCCACCACGGTCAGGCTCGAGACGTCGAGCACCACCTCCTCCTGAACGGTGGAGGTGGTGGTCTCCGGACTGGGGAGCTCGGAGCCGACCATGAGCTCGGCAAGGTCGTGGGCGTCGACGTCCTCAGGCTTGACCGTGGCGACCGTCCGGCCCTGCCGGAGGACGGTGATGGTGTCGGCTATCTCCAGGACCTCGTCGAGCTTGTGGTCGATGAAGATGATGGTCGCCCCGTCCGCCTTCAGCTCTCGCATGTTGCGGAACAGCTCCTCCACTTCCTGGGGGACCAGGAGCGAAGTCGGCTCGTCCAGGATGAGTATCTTGGCCCCCCGGAACAGCACCTTGATGATCTCCACCCTCTGCTGCTCTCCGACCTCCAGGGTCTCCACCGGATCGTCGGGGTCTACCGTGAGCCCGTAGGACCCGGCGACTCGTGTCAGGTGGGACCGGGCGGCCTCGAAGTCGATCCGCCCGAGAGCCTTGACCGGCTCTGCTCCGATGATCACGTTCTCCAGGACCGTCAGCTGGTCGGCCAGCATGAAGTGCTGGTGGACCATCCCGATACCGGCTGCGATGGCCTCGATGGGTGAGCCGAACCGCACCTCCCGCCCGAACACCTTCATCACACCCTCGTCGGGCTGCTGCATCCCGTAGAGGATCTTCATCAGCGTCGATTTGCCCGCGCCGTTCTCCCCGCAGATGGCATGGATCTCGCCTTCCTCGACGGTCAGGTCGACGCGATCGTTGGCCACGACTCCGGGAAATCTCTTTGTTATGCCGAGGAGCTCGATAGCCCGGGTCATTTGTTCCACCTGAAGAGAGCGGGACCGGAGACTATCCGGTCCCGCTCAGATCTCGCTGGTTCAACCGAACCGTGCGATCCGACCGATCACGGCACGGTGGGCACCACGATGGCGCCGCTGACGATCTGGGCCTTGAACGCCTCCAGCTGGTCGACGATGTCGTCGATGAAACCGCCGGTGGTCGAGTAGCCCACCCCGCCGACAGACAGGTCGTACTCGACCGGACCGGCCTGGAAGGTGCCATCGATGTGGGCCTGGACGATCTCGAACACGGCGACGTCGACACGCTTGAGCATCGATGTGAGGATGTACTCACGCACCCCGGCGTCGGCGGTGTTGTACTGGTCGGAGTCGACCCCGATTGCCCACACCTTGGTGCCGGTGGCGGTGCTGTGCTCCCGCGCCGCCTCGAACAGTCCCGCTCCGGAGCCGCCGGCGGCGTGGTAGACGATGTCCGCCCCACTGTCCTGGTACATGGCGAGGGCGATGTCCTTGGCGCGGTCCGGCGCGTTGAACCCGGCGAAGTCGGGAGCCGCGCTGATGTATGAGGACACGATCTCGATGTCGGGGTTGACCGCTCGGGCCCCGGCGTTGAAGCCTGCCTCGAACTTCTCGATCAGACCTCCCACTCCGCTCACGCCACCGATGAACCCGATGACCCCTGTGTCGGACTTCAAGGCGGCGGCGGCGCCGACCAGGAACGAGCCCTGCTCCTCGGCGAACACCAACCCGGCGATGTTGGATCCGAATGGGACCGGCGGACTCTGATCGAAGTCGAGCATGGGCGAGTCGACCACTGCGAAGTTGACGTCCGGGTTCTCCCCTCCGACGGTGGCCGCCTCACCCTGGAACAGGAAGCCGATGGCCAGGACGATGTCGCTGGTGTTGGCGGCCAGCTGGAGGAGCTCTGCCCGGTTGGAACCGTCCTGGTTGGGTGATGCCTCGCTGGTAATCACCCCGAGCTCGGCGGCGGCACGGTCGAGGCCGGCTGCGGCCGAGTCGTTGAACGACTGGTCGCCTCTACCGCCTACGTCGAAGACGAGGCCCACCCTTACTTGGTCACCATCACCGTCGCCGGCATCGCCGCAGGCGGCGAGGACGAGGGCGAAGGCTGAGATCGCGGCTAGGAACCGCAGTTTGCGCTTCACGCTTGATTTCCTCCGTTTGGCTGTGCGCCGGCGGTGCTCCGCCGGCCGGCCCAACGTTAGTGCTTCCTCCAATGCACGGCATCCTGAAGGCGAACGGGGATCCGAACTGCAGGCTCTTCTGGAGGCTGGAGCACCAGGGGCCCCGCTCTGTCAGTCCTGGCCGGCGAGGGCCACCGGATGGGGATCGTCCGACGGGACGATCCCTTCGAAGGTGAGCTCGTCGTTCTCGGCGTCGAGGCCCACCAGGATCGTCATCCCGGCCTTGAACTCGCCGAGCAGGACCCGCTCGGACAGGGGGTCTTCGAGGAGACGCTGGATGGCACGGCGGAGGGGTCGCGCCCCGAGCTCGGGGTCGTATCCCTTGCGGCCGAGGTACTCCTTGGTCTCGTCGGTGAGCACCAGGTCGAGGTGTTGGCTCTTCAGCTGCTCACGGACACGCACCAGCATCAGGTCGACGATCGACTTGATCTCATCCATGGTGAGCTCGTGGAACACGATGATCTCGTCGAGGCGGTTGATGAACTCCGGCCGGAAGTGCTTCTTCAGCTCCTCGGTGACCTTTTCCTTCATGTACTCGTAGGAGACCTCCTGATCTTCCTTGTGGAATCCCACGGCCTTCTTGTGGAGGTCGCGGGTACCGAGGTTGGAGGTCATGATGATCACCGTGTTCTTGAAGTCGACGGTCCGGCCCTGGGCATCGGCCAGGGGTCCGCCCTCGAGGATCTGGAGCAGGGTGTTGAACACGTCGGGGTGGCCCTTCTC
>CAYVTP010000026.1:0-20564 GCA_964454615.1 uncultured Acidimicrobiaceae bacterium
CCGAGCACGAGGCCAATCGCCATCGGGAGGCCTCCGAGCTCGCCGCGGCGCTGCCCTCCGAGCCTCCGCCGGTCGAGCCCGATCCGGCGCTGGCAGAGCAGGTCGCCGCAGCGGTCCACGAGTGGAGGGCCCGTCCCAGTCCTGTGGAGGTCGACGGCCCCGACACCGTCGAGCTGGAGAGAAGGCTTGCATCCCTCCCTCCACCACCCACCGGCGACCTCGAGCCGGACGAGTCGGTGGTGGTCGCCCACCGAAGGCTTCTTCTGGCCAGAGATCGCCACAAAGCCCACAGCCAGCCCGAATTGGACGTGACGGCAGAGGGGGAGAACGTCCACGAAGTGCCGCGTCGGAGAGACCCTGCGGTCTACAGGCTTGCCGCTCTTTCGGTGGTCGCCCTGGCCTCCGGCTCTCTGCTCCTGGCCTCGGGTGCGACCGCTGTGGGGGCCGTTTTGGTGGGGTTGGGGGCGATCTTCGGCTCTTCCGCTGCGGTGGCCGCACAACGGTCGAACCTGCGGAGCATGGTCGCAGAACAGATCGCCACCTCGGCGGCCAGCCGCCAACGCTGGGAGGAGCGGGGGCGGGCCCTGGCAGAAGAGGTCGAACAGGCCGTCACCGTCCTCGCCGGGGCCCTCGCCGGAAGGGGGGTCGAAGTGCCGTCCGATGCAACCACGGAGGATCTCGAGGCCCGGGTAGCCGAGTACGAGGACGCCTGTCGCCGTCGGCGGGCGCTGGCGGTCGAGGCCGCCGCCCGGCCGGGGATCGAACAAGCCCTCTCGCAGCAGCGACGCACCGAGGAGAAGCTGGACGCCGATCGGCGGCGCCTCGAGTCGCTGCGGTCGACGCTGGCCGAGGCGGTGACCCTGATCGGCGGTGATGCAGTTCTGCCCGAGGAGGAGTTGGAGGCACAGCTGGTCGGTTGGCAGGCCGAGCACAGGCGCCGTTCCGAGGCGGCGGACAGGGCGCGGGCCGGTTGGGCCCGGCTGGAGGCAATCCTCGGTGGAGACACTCTCGAGGACCTCGAGGCCAGGGCCCGACGCCTCGCCGAGAGGGCGTCCCGGATCGTGGCCGAGCTCCCCGAAGTGGGACCGGTCAACCTGGGAGACGAGCCCGAAGCGACGGTACGGGACCTGCGCCAGCAGGCCGAATTCCTGGAACGGCGGACAGCGGAGGCCCGCCGTGAGCTCGAGGTGCGTCAGGAAAACATCATCGGCGTCGCCGCCGCCGAGGAGGCCCTTGCCCACGCCCGGGCGGAGCTCGACCGCCTCGAGCGACTGGAGGAGGTGCTGGACACCACACGCGGCTTCCTGGTCGACGCCCAGGAGAGGGTCCACCGAACCATCGCCCCCCTTCTCGCAGAGAAGTTGCAGATCCGGCTGGCGCAGATCACCGATGGGCGTTACCGGGAGGTCACCGTAGACCCCGAGAGCCTTCACGTCCAGGTCAGGGATGCGGAAGGGCGCTGGAGGGACGCTTCCGTCCTCTCGCACGGAACCGCGGAGCAGATCTATCTGCTGCTCAGGGTGGCCATGGCAGAGGTCCTCACCCCCGTCGGCGCCAGCTGTCCGCTACTCCTCGACGACACCACGGTCCACTCCGACAGCGACCGGACCCTGGCGGTGCTCGACGTGCTCCATGAGGTGAGCGCCGACCATCAAGTCGTCTTGTTCACCCAGGAGCAGGACGTGCTGGCTTGGGCCAGGGAGTCCCTCGGCGAGCGTGACCGCCTGGGGTTGCTCGGAGCCGGTACCGGGGCGGGGGCCTAGCCCGCCTGCGTCTCGTAGTCGCCGATCGTCTCCTCCAGATATCCGATTGCGTGGTCGTACCCGAGCGAAGCATGGCTCTCGGTGTAATGGAGCACGCGCATCGCCCAGAGCCGGAAGGCGAGGGACTCCCACGCCGGCTCGCCGAGCCGGAACTGCTCCAGGAGGTGGCGCAGAGTGGCACCCCAGACCGCTTCGTCCATGAACTCGAAGTTGGGGTGCCGGCGATTGGCAAGGACCTCCTCGGCCGCTACCGGGAGGGTGAGCGCCAGTTCGATCTCAGCCTCCTGCCAGTCCTCGGCGAGAAGCCCCAGAGTGCGTTGCGGGTCGTACCCCGAGGTCGCCTTCAGGTCGTCGGGTACCGGGGCCGGGGGGTCGGCATCGAAGTGGGCCAGGGGCTGTCTGAGATGCTGCAGGGAGCACGCCGCGTCGAGGCACTCGACGAACATCGTCCGGAGCTCTCCGAGCGACCCGTAGAGGGCGTGGCGCTTCCCGTCTGCGACGTGGTGCTCATAGAGGGAATGGTTTCCGAGGCTGGTGGCATAGGTGAGCATCGTGTCGATGCCCCAATCAGAACGCCGGGTGACCGCCGGATCGGCCACCAGGCTCTCCACCACCGGGAGGGTGAGGAGGATCTCCCCTCCCAGGGGTTGGCCGAGGCGAGGGAGGAGGGTGCCCGGGAAGAGGAAGGCCAGCATCGGACGGGTGACCATCCAGGTGATCATGCCGTCGGTGGCCGCCCTCGGGAACCTGTGGCGGACCACGGTGTAACCGCGATCGGCCGCCCTCTCGGCGCCGTCGATCCAGCCGTGGTCGAAGTTTGTGATGTCGGCGTCGTAGAAGTGGACCCTGGCGTGGCCCGCCGTAGCGGCGCGTCGAAGTGCAGTGTTCATGCCATCGCCTTTCCCCGGTCTCAGGTCGCCGATTCGCTCCTGGGAGAACACCATGATGCCGGCGTCGCCCGCGGCGGCGATAGCTGCGGCTCCGTCAGCCACTCCGGGCAGGTCGGCTTCGTCGGCGGCACCCACAGCCCAGACCTCGCCCACCCTCTCGTGGCTTGCTGCGATGGCAATGTTCGCCAGTACCACAGAAGCCGGCTCCGACTTGAACGGGAATACGACGAGGCTCAACCCGGCAATGGTGGCATACCTCTGGCCTCGCGGCGCGAGGCGAGAACCGCTCCAAGGATCACCAAGGCAACGCCTGCCAGTGCCGAGGCCGCCAGTGCTTCGGAGCGGACGACCGTTCCCAGTACGATGGCGACAACGGGGATCAGGTAGGCGACCATCGCCGAGCGCGTGCTTCCCACGCTGCCAGCGAGCTTTCCGGCGAGCATGAAGGCCAGGCCCGTCCCCAGCAGGCCGACGGCGAGGGTGGCCGAGAGGGATGGCCAGGAGAACGACGACCGTGTGATGGCGAACGACCCGTATGGGACCATCACCGGCGTGGCGTACCACATCATCCGCCCCATCACCGGCAGTGACCCGTACTTCTGCAGTACCGGTATCGCCAGGGTCACAGAGACCCCGTAGCTGAAGGCGGCGATCAGGGCGAGCATCACCCCGAGCATGTGAGTCACATCCTGGTCGGCACCCGGCAGGGTGATCAGGGCCACTCCCGTCAATCCCAAAGCCAGGCCTGCCATCTGGAACCGGGTCGGAAGGCTCCGCAGCAAAAAGCCGGATAGGACTGCCGCGAAGATCGGTGTCGTCCCGTTGAGCATTCCGGCGACACCGGAGTCGATCCACTGCTGGGCCAGAGGGAAGAGGGTGAAGGGTAGGGCGACCCATGTGAAACTGAGGAAGAGGATGCGGCCCCGGTCACCGGGCTCGATGGTGGTCGCCCGGACCCGCCGGATGCCTGCGAAGAAGAGGGCGGCTGCCCAAACACGGAGCGAGGTGACCAGTCCCGGGTGGAAGGAGTCGAGCCCGATCGCCATGAACAGGAAAGATGAGCCCCAGATGAGCCCCACCGAGCCGAACAGGGCCCAATCGACGGCGGAGAAGTTGCCCAGGTTGGTCCCTCGCGAGGTGGTCAGCAGTCGGTTGCCCATTTCGATGTCACTCATCGGACCGGCCAACCGTCAACCTCTCGGTGGGCGGGATTAATCCCGGCGTTCTTCAGACTTCGGCCTTGGCCTGTCGGGTCATCAGGCTGAGGACGGCCTCACGTGGGTGGACTCCCTCATGGAGGACCATCGAGACGTGGTCGGCGATGGGCATCTCGACATCGACCGAGGCTGCGAGACCGAGAACCGAGGTGGTGGTCTTGATCCCTTCCGCCACCATCTTCATCTCATCGACGATGTTCGCCAACGACTTCCCGGATGCGAGATGGAAGCCGACCTGGTGGTTCCGGCTCCGGGTGGAACTGCACGTGGCAATCAGGTCACCCATCCCGGCAAGCCCGGCGAAGGTGGTGGGCTGGCCGCCCAGCGCGATGCCCAATCGGGTCAGCTCATGGAGCGCCCTGGTGATCAGGGTCGCCCTCGTGTTGTCTCCAAACCCGAGTCCGTCGGACATCCCGGCGGCGATCGCCATCACGTTCTTGATGGCGCCTCCGAGCTCGCAACCGACCACGTCCTCGTTGGTGTAGACCCGGAACCCGGGGCTCATGAACAACTCCTGGATCTCCTGGGCCGCCTCGTGGTCCCTCATTGCGACCACCGCTGCGGTGGGATGTCCGGCGGCGATCTCGACGGACAGGTTCGGTCCGGTCATCACCCCGACCAGTGAGGGGTCGTGACCGGGCGCTTCCTCGGCAATCACCCTGGTCATGGTGGCCAGGGTCTCCTGCTCGATTCCCTTGGTGAGCGAGAGGATCGGGGTCGTGGCCGGGATGGCGGGGGCAAGGTCGGCGAAGACCGATCTGAAGCCGTGGGACGGGACTGCGATGACCAACAGGTCGGCGTCGGAGGCGGCATCAGCAAGGGAGGCGGTGGCGGATAGGCTGTCGGGAAGCCTGCGGTCCGGCAGATACCTGGAGTTGGTCCGTTGGGTCGAGATCTCCTCCACAACCTCCGAGCGTCGGGCCCACAGCACCGTTGGGGTGCTCCCTGCGGCAAGGGTGGCGACAGTAGTGCCCCAGGAGCCTGCCCCGATGACCGCGATCTTCTCCATCGTCGGAACGCTAGCCACATAGGGGCGGCTCCTCTCTAACCTGCCGCTGCCTGTGAGCCTCTCCATCGGCATCGTCGGACTACCCAACGTGGGGAAGTCCACCCTGTTCAACGCGGTGACCGGTGCCGCCGCGCTCGCCGCCAACTACCCGTTCGCCACCATCGACCCAAACGTGGGCGTGGTTCCTATACCCGACCCCCGCCTCCCGGCTCTCGCCCGGATGTTCGGCTCGGCCAGGGTCGTGCCGGCGACGGTCCGTTTCGTAGACATAGCGGGACTGGTGCGCGGTGCCAGCGCCGGGGAGGGGCTGGGGAACCAGTTCCTGGGGAACATCAGGGATGTGAGCGCCGTTTGTCACGTGGTCAGGGTCTTCGGCTCGTCGCGTGTCGCCCACGTGGACCAAGGGATCGACCCGCTCAGGGACATCTCCACCGTGGAGGCCGAGCTCGCATTGGCCGACCTCGACACCATCGACAAGCGGCTTCCCCGGATGGAGAGGGAGTCCACCGTCGACCGGTCCCTGGCCCCGCAGGTCGCCCTGCTCGCGGAGGTTCGACAGGTGGTCGCGTCAGGCCGGATGGTGAGTTCCCGGCCGGATCTGATCGCCCGGCAGGGAGAGTTCGCCGACCTGCACCTGCTCACCGCCAAGCCGGTCATCTACGTGTTCAACTGCGACCCCGAGACCCTGGCCGACCCAGCACGGGTCGATCGGCTGATGTCGATGGTGGCTCCCGCCGAGGCGGTGCTCATCGACGCCCAGCTGGAGGCCGAGCTGGCCCGCCTGGAGCCTGACGATCAGACCGAGATCCTGGGAGACGCCGGTGAGCCCGGCCTCCACAAGGTCATAAGGGCTGCCTACAGGGCCCTTGGACTGCAGAGCTTTCTCACCGCCGGGCCGAAGGAGTCGCGGGCGTGGACGATCAGGGCCGGCTCCACTGCGCCCGAGGCCGCCGGAGTGATTCACACCGACTTCCAACGCGGGTTCATCGCTGCCGAGGTGGTGGCATTCGACAAGCTGGTGGCTGCAGGGTCATGGAACGCGGCTCGGGCAAAGGGCATGGTCCGCTCCGAGGGCAAGGCATACGTGATGCAGCCCGACGACGTCGTCGAGTTCCGCTTCAACATCTGACCGCTGTGGAGGTCCATCCGTAGCCGGGTTACAATGCCCTTGCCACAGAAGCCGTCGGGAGAGCCCTCGATGGAGGCGCCGAAGGGGCAACACCTTCCCGGAAACTCTCAGGCGCAGCGGACCGAACGGCTGAGGCATCGCTGGAGGGAACGACAGCGGGGGAGGGTGAGCCAGCCAACGGAGAGCCGATGCCCGAACCCCTGAGCACCTCTTTCGCCGACCGACACATCGGGCCAGGTCCCGAGGACGTGGACAAGATGCTGGCCACGGTGGGTGCAGCGTCCATGTCCGACTTGATCGAGTCCACCGTGCCGTCGTCGATTCTCGACACCAGGCTCGACCTTCCCGACGCCCTCACCGAGGCCGAGCTGATGGAGCACTTGGAGGGCCTCGCCGCCAAGAACACGATCCTCCGTTCGATGATCGGGCTGGGCTATCACGACACCCGCACACCCGGCGTCATCCTGAGAAACGTGCTCGAGAGCCCGGCGTGGTACACCGCCTACACCCCATACCAGCCTGAGATATCTCAAGGCCGCCTCGAGGCCCTTCTCAACTTCCAGACGATGGTCTCCGACCTGACCGGCCTCGACGTCGCCAACGCGTCGCTTCTCGACGAGCCGACGGCGGCGGCCGAAGGCATGGCGATGGCCAGCCGTCTCCATCGGGGCGGTAGCTCGGTGTTCTACGTCGACCCGGACTGTCATCCGGCCACTCTGGCCGTCGTCAGGACCCGGGCCGGGGCCCTCGGCATCGAGGTTCGGGAACTGGAGAGCGACTTCGACCCGACCGGGCCCTTCGGAGTGCTCCTCGCCTATCCGGGCAGCTCGGGCGCGATCGTCGATCACACCGAGACTGCGGCCAGGTTCCGGGAGGCCGGGGCCCTTGTGGTGGCAACGACCGATCTGCTGGCCTTGACCTCCCTGGTGCCCCCGGGGGAGTGGGGCGCCGACATCGCCGTGGGCTCCGCCCAACGGTTCGGGGTCCCGCTGGGGTACGGGGGCCCGCACGCCGGGTTCGTCGCCTGTAGCGAGAGTCACGTGAGAGCCCTTCCCGGCCGTCTCGTCGGGGTGTCCTCCGACATGGCAGGCAGGCCTGCCTACCGGCTGGCCCTGCAGACCAGGGAGCAGCACATCCGACGCGAGAAGGCCACCTCCAATGTGTGCACCGCCCAGGTCCTGCTTGCCGTGGTGTCCGGTTTCTATGGCTGCTGGCACGGCCCCGACGGGCTGAAGGCGATGGCCGGCGAGGTGAACCGGTTGACCGGCCGGCTGGCCGCAGCATTGGTGGCATCAGGTCTGAATTTGGTGAACCAGACCTGGTTCGACACCCTCACCATCGAGGTGCCCGGCCGCGCCGACGAGGTCCTGTTGGCCGCACTGGAGGAGGGCATCAACTTGGGGCGGGTGGACCGCGACCACGTCAGGGTGGCCTTCGACGAGACCTGCGACGACTCTGTCGTGGAGCAGCTGTTGGGAGTGTTCGGGGCCTCGGACTCCGGTCCGGCCACGGGGATACCGGAGGCTCTTGCCCGCCGGTCGCCTTTCATGACCCACCCGGTCTTCACCGCCCACCGGTCGGAGCACGAGATGCTCCGTTACCTCCGCCGGCTCTCCGACAAAGACCTTGCACTCGACCGGACCATGATCCCGCTGGGGTCCTGCACCATGAAACTGAACGCCACCTCGGAGATGATCCCCATGACCTGGCGCCAGTTCTCGGGCCTGCATCCCTACGCACCGGTGGACCAGGCTGCCGGTTACCTGGAGCTGATCGCCGATCTGGAGGGCTACCTGGCCCGCATCACCGGGTACGACGCGGTATCGCTCCAGCCCAACGCCGGGTCGCAGGGTGAGCTGGCCGGGCTACTCGCCATCGCGGCATATCACCGGTCGCGGGGCGACGAGCGGTCTGTCTGTCTGATTCCGGCCTCGGCGCATGGCACCAATGCCGCCTCGGCTGTCATGGCCGGGATGCGGGTCGTGGTGGTGGCCACCGACGAGCGGGGCAATGTCGACCTCGACGACCTGGAGCGCAAGGCCTCGGAGAACTCGGACGACCTGGCCGCTGTCATGATCACCTACCCGTCGACTCACGGGGTGTTCGAGCCGGGGATAAGGAGGCTGGCCGAGACGGTCCACAGGCATGGTGGCCAGGTGTACATCGACGGCGCCAATCTCAATGCCATGGTGGGCCTGGCCCGACCAGGCGACTTCGGCGCCGACTGCGGGCACCTCAACTTGCACAAGACCTTCACCATCCCCCATGGCGGCGGAGGGCCCGGTGTCGGCCCGATCGGGGTGAAGGCTCATCTCGCCCCATTCCTCCCCAACCACCCTTTGGTGGCCGAGGCCGGCCCGGAGTCCGGGATCGGCCCGATATCCGGCGCCCCCTTCGGCTCAGCCGGGATACTTCCAATCCCCTACGCCTACATCCGGCTCATGGGCTCACCGGGACTGAGGCGGGCCACGGAGATGGCGATCCTGTCGGCCAACTACCTGGCCAGGCGTCTCGATCCGTACTTCCCCGTCCTGTACACCGGGGATGGCGGGCGGGTGGCGCATGAGTGCATTCTCGACCTCAGGCCAATGACCAAGGAGACCGGGATCACGGCCGAGGATGTGGCTAAGAGGCTTGCCGACTACGGCTTCCACGCCCCGACGCTCTCATTCCCGGTGCCGGGGACACTGATGGTCGAGCCAACCGAGTCGGAGAGCCTCGCCGAGCTCGATCGCTTCTGCGAGGCGATGATCGCGATACGCGGAGAAGCCGAACGGGTCGGGTCGGGGGAGTGGCCGTTAGACGACAATCCACTGAGGAACGCTCCTCACACATCGGTCGACACAGCGTCGGACGGATGGGACCGGTCCTACAGCAGGGAGCAGGCCGCCTATCCTGTCGCATCGCTGCGGGATTCGAAGTACTGGCCACCGGTAGGCCGGATCGACGGCCCGGGCGGCGATCGCAACCTGGTGTGCACATGTCCCCCTCTGGAGGCCTACGAATCGAGACCTTGACAAAGCCCTGCAGGGTGGGATCTTTATTGGAATCGATCTTGGGAAGAGTGGGCGACATGAAGGCGTGTCGATGAAGTTTGCCGGCGAGGTACGCCTGCCTGACGTCGACCATCCCGGAGTCCCGGCCATGGTCATAGTGGACGACACCCACATCGAGATCGTCCTCGAGGGTGAGTCCCTGGGCAGATGGTCCCTCTACGACGTGCAGGCGAGACGCCTGATCTCCAAGGCGTTCTCCTTGGAGCTGGCAGGTGAGGATGTCACTTTTCTCGCCGAGGAGCCGGTCGACTTCGCATACCGGGGGGTAGAGCGGATGGCAGAGGCATGGGCCCGGTTCAAGACAATGCGCGCTCCTCAACGTTTGCTGGCTGTCAGGAAGTCCCGTTCCGGCACCAAGGTCTCCCGGGTGGAGGAGCTCCGTCAGGCAATGGAGGCGAACCTGGAAGCCCAACGGCGGCCCCCTTCGCGGGTGGTCCATCCCGAGCCCCAGGAGAGCCCGACCTCAGCACCCGAACCAGCCCCGCCACCGACGCGCCGTCCTTCGGCGCGTTCAACGGTCCCGGCAGCTCGTGAAGGCGAGGACAGACCTGCTGGAAGACGCAGCTCCACCCAGGACGATCAGCCTCCGAGGACGGAGCGGGCCCGCCTCGAGCGCCTCGGCGAGGAAGCCGCGGCCCGGAACGCCAAGCGTATCGACGCCTTCAGGATGGAGATGGCCCGACTCGAGTCCGAGCAAGCCGAGGCTCAGCGTCAGGAAGCCGAACAGCTGGCCGAGTTTCACGAGGAGATGGAGCGGCTGAAGAAGGCGATGCGCGCCCTGAAGGAGGCCGAGGTCCGCGAGGAGGCCTCCAAGGAGGATCAGGCAAATGTGCGAGCGCAGGCGAAGCGGATCGACGCCGAGCGCCGGCGTCTCGAGCTCCTGGAAGAGGAGCGGAAGTCCGCCGCCGACAGCCTGAGAGAAGCCGTGCAGGCGAAGCGGGCCGAATTGGAGCGTAGGGAAGCCGATCGCTGGCTGGCCCACCGACGCGACATGGAGCGTCTGAGGTTGGAGCTCGAGGCGCTGGAGAAACGAGAGCAAGTAGCCCTGGATGTGGACTCGGCGCAGGCTATCCAGGATCCGGAGCCCGGGGAACCCGACAGAGGGGAGCCCGGCCCCGACGAGCCTGATGCGATTGAGGCCGGTGACTTGGTGTCGGACGAGCCCGTCGCCGGGGAGACCGAGGTCGGAGTACCGGACGAGCCCTTGCGGTCCACGGACGATGAAGGACCCTCCCCAACAGACCTCGCCGGGACCGAATTGCCGGAGGAGCCCGCTGTGCCGTCGGACGGCCAGCAGGCCATGGTCGATGTCCCACTCCCAGGGGAGGAGATTCAGGATCCGGCCGGCGGTCAGAAGAAGTCCGGGTTCATGGGAACTGTCCGAGCGGCCTTCACTCGTGACGCCAAGGAGCACGAGCATGACTTCGTGGATGCTCCCGCCGGCATGGGGCTACGGCGCTCGATCTGCTCGGAGTGTGGATTCGTGTCGATCGGCTCTGTGGACTGACCGCGACCCGCAAGGAGAGGTCGTCCGCTGCGGTGGTGCAGCCAGAGCTCTTGCTCAGCCCAACGGCCTCGATGGCAAGGCTCATGGGACGCCATAGGTACTCTCTGGTCGGTGCCTCCAATTCGACCCGTGATCCTCTCCGGTGGCTCCGGAACCCGACTGTGGCCCCTGTCGACGGCCGAGCGCCCCAAACAGTTCGCTGCCATCCTCGAGGGCTCTTCCCTGTTCGCGGCCACGCTGGTCAGGGCCTCGAAGATCCCCGGCGCCCTCCCCCCAATCGTGGTGGCGGGCAGGGGCCATCTCGGCCATGTCCTCGATGCCGCCGAGCAGGCGGGCGTCCAACCAGGCCCGGTCCTGCTGGAGCCTGAGGGCCGGAACACGGCACCGGCTGTCGCCGCCGCCGCACTTTGCGTCGATCCTGGTGAGATTCTCCTGATACTCCCGTCGGACCACCTCATCTCCGACCGCGAGGCGTTCCTGGCGCGGGTCGTCGAAGGAGCCTCCCTCGCCGCTGATGGCTGGCTGGTCACCTTCGGTGTGGTGCCAACCCGTCCCGACACCGGGTATGGGTACATCGAGTTGGGGGAGGAGCCGGTCGGGCCGTCGCGACGGCTGGCCCGGTTCAAGGAGAAGCCGGATCGGGAGGAGGCGCAGCGTCTCATCGCCGAGGGCGGGCACCTCTGGAACTCTGGGATGTTCGCGGCAGCCGCAGGGCTCATCATCGAGGAGATGGCCACTCACTCCCCGGATGTGCTCGAACCGGCCCGCGACAGCCTTCCGGCGCAGGTGGGGCCGGTCAACGATCTCGGCGACCGGTTCTCCTCGGCCCCCCGGATCTCGTTCGACCACGCCGTGATGGAGCACACAAGACACGCAGTCGTGCTCCCCATTGACGTCGGGTGGGACGACATCGGCTCGTTCCTCGCCCTCTACCAGACCGCCGACAAGGACCGGGACGGGAACTCGACCGCGGGGGAAGTCCTCCTGGAAGGGGTCACAGGTTCCCTGGTGCATGCAACCTCACGGAAGGTGGTGGTCTCAGGGGTGTCCGACCTGGTGGTGGTTGAGACAGACGAGGCGGTGCTCGTCATCCCCCTGGAGCGGTCGCAGGATGTTCGCTCGCTCGGCGAGCGGATGTCAGGGAGTTGACGATTGGGCGACGGCCGATCGTACGATCCCGGGCAATGAGACGAGTCGTCCCCGCGGTGATCCTCGTCCTGCTGGCGGTGGCCTGCACCGACCGGCCCGATGAGAGCGCCACAGGAGCGGAGATCTTCGGTCAGATCTGCGCCGCGTGCCACGCCCCAGACCTGTCCGGGGGTATCGGGCCCCCCCTCGGACCCGGTTCCCATGCCGCTGCCCAGACCGACGAGTACCTGATAGCGACGATCAGCCTGGGACGGGGGAGCAGGATGCCGTCCTTCTCCAGGACCCTCACCGACGAGCAGATCCGCGCTGTCGTGGATTACATACGCGAGGTCCAGGCGGGTTGAACACCCGAATAGACGCCCTCGAGTTGTATCCGTTGCGGATTCCGATGAGACACAGGTTCCGGGGGGTCGACTTCAGGCATGTGGTCCTGATCAGGGGCCCCGGCGGCTGGGGCGAGTTCTCACCGTTCTCTGACTATCCGACCAGGGTGACCACTCGTTGGCTGGCCGCCGCCCTGGAGTTGGCCTGCGCCGCGCTGCCGGAGCCGGGCCGTGCCGAGGTGGAGGTCAACGTGACGGTCCCGGCCGTCGATCCGGAGACAGCCGCCTCGCTGGTTCGTGACTCGGGAGCGGGAACTGCCAAGGTCAAGATCGCCGACGCGGGAGAGGACGAGGCAGCTGACATGGCCCGTCTCGAGGCTGTGGCGGAGGCCCTCGGGCCCGGCGGGCGGCTGAGGGTGGACGTCAACGCGGCATGGGACCTGGAGACTGCGACCAGGAGGTTGGGGTCTCTCATCGCCTTCGACCTGGAGTATGTCGAACAGCCGGTGGCGACCATCGAGGAGATGAAGGAGCTGAAGCGACGAGTCCCGGTCCCCCTGGCAGCCGATGAGGCATTCCGGCTCAATCCGCACCCCTTCGAGGTGATCGAGCAGGAGGCCGCCGACGTGGTGGTGATGAAGGTGCAGCCGATGGGGGGCGTCGCCAGAGTCCTGGACCTGGCTGCCCGCTGTCCGCTTCCGGTCGTCATCTCGTCAGCTCTGGAGACATCTGTAGGGATGTACGGCGGGCTCCTTGCGGCATCCCACATCGACTCTCCCTACGCATTCGGTCTGGGAACGGTCTCGTTGCTGGGCGGCGACCCGACCTCTGACCCCCTGATCCCCTCGGGTGGGAGGCTGAAAGTGCGCCGTCCAGAGCCCGACCCGGCTCTCCTCGAACGATGGCGGCCCGATCGGGACACCTCAGCGGCAATGCTGAGAAGGCTCCGGTCGGCAGCCGAGGTGCTGGCGTGAGCGCCCCCAACCCGAGCACGGCCCTGGCCCGAGCGGTCATCGCCTCCCTCGTCGATGGCGGGGTGTCAGCCCTCGCATTATCACCGGGATCGCGGTCAGGTGCCCTGGCGATCGCTGCCAGCGAGCATGCCGACCTGGAGACCGTCGTTTTCCTCGATGAGAGATCGGCAGCCTTCTTCGCTCTGGGCCGGGCCAAGGCATCCGGGTCGCCGGCGGCGGTGGTGGCGACGTCGGGCACTGCCGTGGCTAACTGGTTTCCTGCCCTGATCGAGGCGGACATGTCGGGCACCGCCGTGGTGATGGTCTCTGCGGATCGCCCGGCGGAGCTGAGGGGTGTCGGTGCCAATCAGACCATCGACCAGGTGGAGCTGTTTGGCGACAAGGTGCGTTTTTTCGCCGACATTCCGGCCCCCGACAGGGAGGATCGTTCTGGTTCGTGGCGGAGCACGGTGGCCGAGGCCCTCACGGCCGCACGCGGCAGGGAGGGCCCACCGGGGCCGGTCCACCTGAACGTCGCCTTTCGTGAGCCGACCGTCCCGGTCTCTGACGACGGGCGGTCCCGGGCCGATCCCTATTCGCATGACCTGGACGGGGGTGAGCCTCCCCGGTCGCTTCCCTCCCCGGGCGCCGGCGCCCCGTTACCCGACCTTCCGTATCGCTCGCGGGGGCTGGTTCTGGCGGGAGACGGCGACTACGACCGCGGACGTCTTCTGGAAGTGGCGGGGCTGCTGGGGTGGCCGGTATTGGCGACAGCACTGTCGGGGGCGCGGTCGTCCCGCACCGTGAGCAGCTACCACCATCTCCTCGCCGGAGGCACTCCCCCCGGGCTGAGGCCGGAGATGACGGTGGCGGTGGGTGCTATCGGGCCCAGCCACCGCCTGGAGTCACTGGCAGGCGAGGCCGCGGTCCGGGTCCGCGTGGATCGATGGGGCCGTGTCCTCGACCCGACGAGGACCGCCACTCACCTCATTCAAGGCGACCCGGTGGAGCTGCTCGAGCGCGTCGTTCCGGCCGCCTCGCCCGACCCGGAGTGGGTCGAGTCGTGGTTCGCGGCGGGGCAGTCGATCAGGGAGGTGCTGGACGATGTCCTCGGAGCCAGCAAGGACATGACCGGAGCCGGAGTGGCGCGGGCGTTGGGCCAGGTTTCCTTCGGGGCGCTGGTGGCGGGGTCGTCGTTGCCCATCAGGGAGGTCGATGCCCACCTCGATGGGGGAGGGCGCGTGCTCGGCAACAGGGGGGCCTCGGGCATCGACGGTTTCGTGGGGACCGCGCTCGGGATCGCATCGGCTGTACCGCGGACGGTGGCGCTGGCGGGGGACCTCTCCCTGCTGCACGACAGCAACGGCTTCCTCAACGACGGCGACCACGACCTGGTGGTGGTGGTCATCGACAACGGTGGAGGGGGTCTGTTCGACCGTCTGCCCCAGCGCCGGCACGCACCGGATTTCGAGAGGCTCTTCATCGCCGACCAGGGACGCGACTTCTCCGACCTGGCCCGTCTTCACGGTCTAGCGCACAGGAGAGCCTCGGCGTCGGGAGAGCTGGTATCCGGACTGGCGAACGCCCTGGATGAGGGCGGCAGGCACCTGATCGAGGTGAAGGTCGACCGGGTCAGCGACTTGGAGATGGGCGAGCGCCTGGATGAGGCGGCGCGCTCAGCTCTGGGGCGGATCGATCCCTAGAGAACGGAGCATGGGGACGAGCTTTAGGCCGGTCTCCTCCCACTCGGACTCCTCGACAGATTCCGCGACCAGACCCCCTCCCGCATGGAGCGTCACCTGTCGGCCTGCCACCAGACCGCATCTGAGGGCGAGAGCGAACTCTCCATCGCCCATCAGGTCGAACCAGCCGATTGGCCCGGCGTAACGCCCCCGCGAACCCGGCTCGATCCGCCGTATGAGTTGGAGGGCGGCCCCGGTGGGCGTGCCGCACACGGCCGGGGTGGGAT
Source organism: uncultured Acidimicrobiaceae bacterium (assembly GCA_964454615.1). GTDB lineage: Bacteria > Actinomycetota > Acidimicrobiia > Spongiisociales > ZC4RG35 > ZC4RG35. The sequence goes on from CAYVTP010000026.1 coordinate 14,966, forward strand.
GTAGCGCAGCAACGAAGTCGAGTACCCCGAGCCCTGATCGGGCCAACCCGTCGAAACGCGTGGCGAGGTGGCTGATCCCGCCGAAGACGATCGGAGCTTGCTCGGAGTGGAGGTCCAATGTGAGGGGGCGAAGAGCAGCTTCCACGGCCACCGCGGCCAACTCGTGCTCTCTGGACAGCTTGTCCCCGACGAGACGAGAGGGGTCGGGCGCAGTGCCGGCCAGCACCAGGGACTCGACCCGGCCCGCCGAGACCCGGATCAGGAGTTCGGGGCTGGCGCCGACGAGACCGTCCACGGCGAATACGTAGGTGGAAGGGTTGAGGGCCGTCAGCCTTGCCAGGAGGCGGTTCACGGGCACCAGGTCCTCGAATTCGACCATCACCCGTCTCGCCAGCACCACCTTTTCGACCTGGCCCGAGGCAAGGGCGCTCCTCGCCTCGGCAAAGCCGGATTCCCAATCGCTCCGGCCATCTTCGGTCACCGTTCCCCTGGGGAGGTCGCCGTGCTCCGGGGCCCAGTTCGACCGGACACTCTCCGGGGTCAGCACCACCGACCCGTCCCGGTAGGGGTCGAAGGTGAAGGAGGCGAAGCCCATTCCGCGTGAAGAGCGGGCCAGGGCCTCCGAAGCCCTTCGGTAGCGTTCCGGACCGGAGCCGGGTTCGATTCGTCCCAGCTCCCCTTCGCCGACCAGGGTGGCATGTGGGGACGACCAGAAGGCTCCTGTCATGGGTATGCCCTCAGAGGCTCGATGGCGAGGCCGGTGAGCAGCCTGCCGACACGCGCGAACTCTGCATGGTCGCCGGAGGCGGCGAAACTCATGGACCCAGCCCCGGTCCTCGCCGGGGTCACCCTTGCGGTCTGTCGGCCGACCGCCGCCGCCGGGTCGATGAGGCGGACCCCCGGCCCTGCGAGCCTCCGGATGAGGTGGCCCAGAAATGAGAAATGGGTGCATCCCAGGACCAGCGTGTCAGCCCCGGCTTCCAGGACAGCCTCGATCTCACTGCCGACGGCAGCCTCGACCTCGGCACCCGCGACCTGGCCCAACTCCACGAGCTCGACCCATCGAGGGCAGGCTCGGGCGACCACGGTGACACCCTCTGTGAAACGGCTGACCACCGACTCGAACAGGCGACCCTGAAAGGTGGTGGCAGTGGCGAACACCGCGATCACACCTGTCTTCGTAGACTCGGCGGCCGGTTTCACCGCTGGCTCCATCCCAACGACGGGCACTCCCGGGTGTGCCTCCCTGATCTGGTCGAGGGCAGCGGCAGAGGCAGTGTTGCAGGCCACCACCAGACACTCGGCGCCCTGGTCCAGCAGCCAACCCGAGATCTCCAGTGAGAATCCCTGCACCTCCTCCAGGCCTCTCGGCCCGTAGGGCGCCCGCCCCCGGTCGGCCACATAGACCAGGTCGGCGGAGGGCATCTCGTTTCGGATCTCCCGGAGAACAGACAACCCGCCGACACCGGAGTCGAACACGCCGATCACGTCCCTATCTCACCACTTTCGGCCCGACAACGCTGGTAGCGTCGGGGGAAGGTCCACGGAGGCGGGAATGAAGGTCAACGGGCAGGTCGCGATCATCACCGGCGGCGCATCAGGGCTGGGCCTCGGCGCGGCGACGCGGCTCGTGTCCCGGGGCGGATCTGTGGCCCTTCTGGACCTCAACGAGGAGAGAGGCAAGCAGGCCGCCCTCGAGCTCGGCGACCCGGCGAGGTTCTTCAAGTGCGATGTCTCCGACCCGGATGACGTTGCCGCGGCCGTGGCCGGAGCCAAGGAGAGCTTCGGTGCGGTCCACATCCTGGTCAACGCGGCGGGGGTGGCCCCGGCGCAGCGGGTGGTGTCGAGAGACGGGGTCCTCCACGACCTCGAGCTCTTCAGATTCACCATCGGGGTCAACCTGATCGGGATGTTCGACGTGATCCGCAATGTCGCCGGGGCGATGGCACAGAACCCACCCGATGAAGGAGACGAGCGCGGGGTGATCGTGAACGTGGCGTCGATTGCGGCCTTCGACGGTCAGATCGGCCAGGCGGCCTACAGCGCATCGAAGGGGGGAGTTGTGGGGATGACACTTCCCATCGCCCGCGATCTGGGGAGTATCGGTATCCGGGTTGTGACCATCGCACCCGGGATCATGGACACCCCGCTCCTCGCCACCGCTCCACAAGAGTTGAAAGATGCCCTGGCAGGGCTCAGCGTGTTCCCGCGAAGGCTCGGGACGCCCGACGACTTCGCCCACCTGGTCGAGGCGATTGTCGAGAACCCGATGCTCAACGGAGAGGTGATCCGTCTCGACGGGGCGGCCAGGATGCCCCCCAAGTGAGCACCTAGCCCGGCCCTCGAAGGGCCTGGAGGCTCTCCGGGTTCTCCAGGCTGCTCAAGTCGCCCGGGTCCTCGCCCAGTGCTACCGCCTTGACCACCCTTCGCATGATCTTCTGTGACCGGGTCCTGGGCAGATCCGGGACCCACTCGATTCGGCCTGGCCTGAAGGCCCTGCCCAGCGACTCCACCACGGCATCTGCGACCCTCCGGGCCAGGTCGGCGTCGGGTGTCACCCCGGGGGCGGGCACAGCGAAGACGGCGATGGTCTCGCCCTTCACTTCGTCCGGCAACCCGACGGCGGCCGCCATGGTCACTTCGGGCAAGGACACCGCTGCAGTCTCCACCTCTGCTGGCCCTAGCCGCTTGCCGGCGATGTTGAGAGTGTCGTCGGAACGGCCGTGCAGATACCAGAACCCGTCGGCGTCCACCGATGCCCAATCGCCGTGCGCCCACACACCGGGGAATCTCGACCAGTAGGTGTCCAGATAGCGGTCCGGTTCGCCCCAGAACCCCCTGGTCATGCCGGGCCATGACCCTCGTATCACCAGCTCGCCGACGGCTCCCCTCACCGGATTTCCCGACTCGTCGAACACGTCGGCGTCCACCCCCAGAGCAGGGCCGCCCAGCGACGTCGGCTTGATCCCCTGGAGGAGGTTGGCCGAGAGGATGCAGGCGCCGATCTCGGTGCCTCCCGAGATGTTGATTATGGGAACCCGGCGATCACCCACCTCCTCGAACAGCCATGTCCAGGGGCCGGTGTTCCACGGCTCCCCGGTGGAGCCGAAGAGCCTGAGGGCCGACAGGTCCGCCTCCGGCCTTCCATGGGGCTGAAGCGACCGGACCAGGGTGGGGGAGATCCCCATGAGGGTCACCTCCAGCCCGGCTGCCACGTCCCATATCCGTCCTGGCCCGGGATGGTCGGGAGCACCGTCGTAGGTCGCGATGGCCGACCCGTTTGCCAGGCCGGCGACCACCATCCACGGGCCCATGATCCAGCCCATGTCGGTGAACCACATGAGCAGGTCGTCTCTCTTGACGTCGAGCTGAAAGGCGCCCTCGGCGGCCACTTTCACCGTGAACCCGGCATGCACGTGAACTGCTCCCTTGGGGCGCCCGGTGGTCCCCGAGGTGTAGGCGATCATGACCGGGTCCTCGGCGTAGGTGGTCACCGGGGTCTCCTGGTGACGCTCCGAGACCAGCTCGTGCCACCAGATGTCCCTGCCGTCGGCGAAAGGGGTGTCTTCCCGACCCGTGTAGTCCACCACGACGACGGCATCGACACCTCCCGCCCGGTCGCAGGCGGCGTCGGCCACCTCCTTTGCCTTGACCAGACGGCCCCGCCGGTGGAACCCGTCGGCGCAGATGAGGACTCTGGGTCTGGGATCCTCCAGTCTGGTGGCGACTGCCGTCTCGGCATAGCCGGAGAACACCGGGACGAAGATGGCACCGATCCGGGCCACCGCCAGGAAGGCGGCCACGGCCTCGGTCGACATGGGGAGGAACACGGCCACCGCTTCCCCGCGCCTCACCCCCAGCGACTGGAGCCCGCCGGCGAGGCTGGACACCAGATCGAGGAGCTCCCCGAAGGTGGTGTCGGTGGTGGCACCCGACTCGCGGTGGGATCTGACGGCGAGGCGATCGGGCCCGTCATCCGCCCAGCGGTCCAGGCACGCCCGAGCCATGTTGAAACGCCCATCCGGGAACCATGTGGCCCAGGGGTGGCCCCGCGTGGTGTCCCTGACGATGGTCGGCCGGCGTTCGAATGGGAGGCCGAGGAACTCGACGACTGCCTCCCAAAACCACTCCGGGTCGGCGGTCGAGCGCGCCACGAGCTCCGGGTATGAGGGGATGCTGTGGGCGCTCATGAAGCGGGCTGTGTTGGAGCCTGCCGCGGTCTCCTCATCGGGGACCCAGACGACGTCGAACCTCTCCATTGGCCGATGAGCAGAGTATCGGAGAACGCTCCGCTCCTGAAACCGCCTCCTAATCTGCGCCCATGCAGCGAGACGACCAACAGGCGTCGAGAAGGGACTTCCGCATACGGGTGATCACGGTGGTGGCCATCGTGGTGCTCGCTGCCGGAGCCCTGTGGCTTGCCTTCCGGCTGCGAAACCTCCTGTTCATGGTTTTCGTGTCCCTGTTCGTCGCGGTGGCGTTCGCTCCGCCCGTCCAGTGGCTGGAGCGCCGTGGCTGGAAACGCGGGGCAGCCACGGGTGTGGTCTTTCTGGCGGCCTTCCTCGTCCTGGTGGGGTTCGGAGCTGCCCTGGCACCGCTGTTCGTCTCCCAGATCCAATCGATAGTCGAAGGCATCCCGGGATATGTGGAGTCGATCGCCCGGGCCCTGGCCACCATCGGGATCGATGTCGACTTCGACCCCGATGACGTCGGAGGTGAGATCATCGAGGCCATAGAGGGCCTTGGCGGGAGCATCCTCGGGGGAGTAATAGGGTTGACCGCCACGATCGCAGGGTTCCTTGTGTTCGCGACGACGGTGATCCTCTTCTCCTTCTTCATGGTCGCCGAACTGCCCAAGATGCAGCGCACCGTCCTCTCGACGATGCCGGAGAGCCGACAACGCCGGGCGATGAGGATCTGGGACGTGGCCGTCGACAACATGGGTGCCTACATCTACTCCCGTCTCGTCCTGGCCGCGATCTCGGCCACAGTGTCGGCTCTCGCCATGTACATGCTCGGTGTCCCGTTCGCCCTGTCGCTCGGGATCTGGGTGGGTGTCATCAGCCAGTTCATCCCGGTGATCGGCACCTACCTGGCCATGATCCTGCCCGCGTTGGTGGCGGTCACCTTCAGTGGGCTGGGCACGATGATCTGGGTGATCTTGATATTCGTGCTCTATCAGCAGGTCGAGAACTACTTCTTCGGTCCGATGATCACCAAGAGGACGATGGAGATCCATCCCGCGGTCTCCGTGGCGGCGATTCTCGCCGGCGGGGCACTGATGGGAGGGATCGGTGTCATCCTGGCCTTGCCCATGGCCGGCATCATCCAGGCACTGATCTCCGAGTCCCGCCGCTCCTACGACACCATTCTCGACGTGGACCAGGGGCCTGCCCCCTCGGACGGCGTCTCCGAGTCCGTCGTGCCGGGAACCGGGTGAAACGCCTGCGCCTCGCCGCGTCGGCCATGTTGGTGGCGCTGGTCGCCGCCGGCTGCATCGCAGACTCCTCGGTGGACACCACGACCACCCCCCCGACCACGGCGCCGCCTCCCACCTCGACCACCACCGAGCCTGAGAGCTGCCCCGATCTGTCCTGCC
>CAYVTP010000027.1:0-214 GCA_964454615.1 uncultured Acidimicrobiaceae bacterium
CGACGATCCACGCCTGCGGCTGGTCCTGGTGGGCCTGGTCATGGCCCGGGCGGCGGCACTGGGACGGGCCGCGGTCCCCGGCGATGTCGATGCGGCCCTGGCCCTGTGCGGTTACGGGAGCGAAGAACGACCGGATTCGATCGCCAGGCGGAGGCGGTGGCTGGAAGCGACCGCACATGAGACCCGTCCGGGCGCCACGGCCGTGGCCGAGGTC
>CAYVTP010000027.1:224-20439 GCA_964454615.1 uncultured Acidimicrobiaceae bacterium
GACCGGCGGCTCCTCATCGAGAAACCCGAGCGCATACGCTGGGCCGACCGTCACTCCGAGTCGGCATAGGTACGGTTTCGATGAAGATCGTCCGGATCAGATCAGGTGACGACATCGCCTACGGGGTGGCCGACGCCGAAGGGGTCTTGGTCTACAACGGCTCGCCGTTCGTTGCCTGGGAGCCCACCGAGATCGTGGTCCCCTGGCCCAGCGCCATCCTGCTCTCGCCGGTCATCCCCACCAAGGTCATCTGTGTCGGGAAGAACTACGAGGATCATGCCGACGAGATGGGTGGCAAAGTCCCCGACGAGCCCCTGATCTTCATGAAGCCGGCGACCTCGGTGATCGGCCCCAACGCCAACGTGGTATTTCCCGTCCAGAGCTCCGAGGTCCATCACGAGGCCGAGCTGGCGGTGGTGATGAGCCGCCCGGCCCGCAACCTGCGTGCCGAGGACGTGGGGCCCTACATCTTCGGGTACACCGCGGCCAACGATGTGACTGCACGGGACCTCCAGAGAAAGGACGGGCAGTGGACTCGGGCCAAGGGCTTCGACACCTTCTGCCCCTTGGGGCCGGCCATCGAGACAGAGCTGGACCCTTCGGAGAGGCTGGCCGTCATAGGACGGGTGAACGGCGAGGTGCGCCAGGCGGGGTTCACCTCAGACATGGTCTTCGGTGTCGCCCACATCCTCGAATATGTGACCGCCTTCACCACTCTCCTGCCAGGCGACGTGGTGCTCACCGGGACCCCTTCGGGTGTCGGGCCGGTGGTCCCCGGCGATGTGATGGAGGTCGAGATCGATGGGATCGGCACTCTCTCCAACCCGGTGGTCGCCAAGTGAGCGTCAGGGTCCGGATAGCTCCCGCCCCGACCGGAAGGCTCCATGTCGGCAACGCCCGCTCCGCTCTCTTCAACTGGCTGTATGCCAGGCACCACGGCGGAACCTTCATCGTCCGCATCGACGACACCGACCTGGAGAGGTCCACATCGGAGTACGAGGAGGACGTTCTTGGGTCGCTCCGTTGGCTGGGCCTTGACTGGGATGAGGGGGTCGGCGTGGGGGGCCCGCACGGCACCTATCGGCAATCCGACCGGTACCAGCGTTACGCCGAGGTGGCGGCCGCCCTCGTCGAGTCGGGGGCCGCCTACTACGACGACCGCTCCCCCGAGCAACTGGAGGCCCTGAGACAGAGGGCCCAGGCGGAGAAGAAGCACCCCGGCCACTACATCAGACGCCCCGAGAGGGAGGCAGTCGGTGGTTCGGTGAGGGTCTCGGTACCGGCCGGCCCGACCATCGAGTTCGCCGACCTGGTGCGGGGGCCGATGAAGTTCGAGGCTGACGACGTCGACGACTTCGTGATCGTGAGGAGCGACGGGACGCCCACCTATCACCTCGCCTCCACCGTCGACGACGTCGACTACGGGATCACCCACGTCGCCCGAGGGGAGGACCTTCTCCCTTCGACACCCAAGCACATCGTCCTCACCCTGGCCATGGGGCACGCTCCACCGGTCTACGCCCATCTCCCGCTGCTGTTCGGCCCTGACGGGAAGAAGCTGTCGAAGCGGCACGGGGAGACCGCCCTTTCCTGGTACCGGGACGCCGGATTCCTCCCCGACGCCATGTTCAACTATCTGGCGCTTCTCGGCTGGTCGCTGGACGCCGAGACCACGATCTTCAGCCGCGAGCAGGCCATCGCTGCCTTCGACTTTGCCGATGTGTCCAGGAACCCGGCTGCCTTCGATCCGGAGAAGCTGACCTGGATGAACGGCGAGTACATCAGGGCCATGAACACTGCCGGGTTCGTAGAGCTCGTCCGGCCCCACGTCGAGCAGGCAGTGGGGAGAGGCTTGAACGAGGGGGAGTGGGCCAGGTTCGCGCTGGTGGCCCCGTTGGTCCAGGAGAGGACCAAGCTTCTCCCAGAGGCCGGGGAGCAGGTCGCCTTCCTCTTCGGTGACTTCGACCGGTACGACCGGGCGAGCTGGGACAAGGTGATGACCAAGGAGGGGGCCGCCGAGGCCCTGCGGGAGGGGCGGTCGGTCCTGGAGTCACTAGAGGACTGGTCGGCCGAAGCGATAGAGGTAGCCCTTCGGGCCCTTCCCGAGCGAATGGGAGTGGGAGCGGCCAAGGTGTTCCAGCCGCTCCGCGTGGCGGTGACGGGATCGTCGGTGAGCCCGCCTCTGTTCGAGTCGATGGCCGCCCTGGGAAGGGAACCGACACTGGAACGGTTGGATCGTGCGAGCAGTGAGTTGGGTTGATCCCCGGCGGGTCGTAACCTTGGGCATGAAACGGGGTCCCGTCGTCCAGCGGTCTAGGACGCCGGCCTTTCAAGCCGGAAACGCGGGTTCGAATCCCGTCGGGACTGCCCCCGGGCCGACGGTGGGGCACTTCCCTCCGTGTTTGGGGACGATCGTCTAGTCAACAGGTAACCATGTCGTTTCGATCGGTGCAGATCTACAACACTTTCCTGGCGATGCTCTCGCTGGTGGCACTGGCCATCGCCGCCGGCCTGGTCATCCACCGGCTGGTGCGGGGCAAGGATGCTTCCAACCTGGGCACGACCGGGCTGTGGTTCGCTTGGACGGTGGCCACGGTGGCCACGGTCGGGTCGCTGATCTACTCCGAGGTGATCGGGTTCACCCCGTGCCGGCTGTGCTGGTTCCAACGGATCGCCATGTACCCGATTGCGGTGGTCCTGCTGGTCGGGGCTTGGCGCAAGGAGTTGCAGGCCAAGTACTACGCACTGCCCCTGGCCATCATCGGCCTCGGAATATCCGTCTGGCATTACGTGGTGCAGCTCTACCCCCAGCTCGAGGGCTCGGCATGCGACCCGATCGCCCCCTGCGCCCTCCGCTATGTGGAGGTCTTCGGCTTCATCAGCATCCCGTTTATGGCCGGCGCCGGGTTTACCCTGATCGCCGTACTCCTTCTTCTCAACGTGAAAGTGCCAAAGGAATGAACAAGAAGTTGATGTGGATCGGAGGCGGCGTGCTCGGGCTGGGCCTGATCGTCGCCATGGCCTGGGCAATCGCAAGTGAAGAGCCACCCGACCCGAGCATCGCCTTCCGTGACGTGACCGTCGAAGGGGCCAATCTCCCGATGATGGTCCAGGGAGTCCCCGACCCGGCCGTCGGGGCGGTGGCGCCAACGTTGAGGGGCACCGACTGGGATGGCAACCCGGTGGTCATAGAGCCGGACGGTCGCCCCAAAGTGCTCATCTTCCTGGCCCACTGGTGCCCCCACTGCCAGGCAGAGGTGCCCGAGATCCAGGCCTGGATCAACGCCGGGCGTCTCCCCGCCGATGTCGACTTCTACTCGGTGACGATCATGAACGATCACAACCGGATCCTGTGGCCCCCCCAGGACTGGCTGCAAGGAGAGGGGTGGACCCTCCCGGTGCTCATGGACAGCCAGCAGGCAGAAGCGCAGCTCGCCTACGGCGCTAACGCCACTCCGTTCTACGCCGTCCTCGACGGTCAGAACCGGAACCTGGGGAGGCTCTCCGGGAGAATGGGCATCGCCGGGATCGAGGCTCTGGCCGCCGTTGCTCGGTCCGGGCTGGGCGACTGAACGGGGGCTTTAGCCCTCCAGTGCCTTGATCTTCTCGAGGCGTCGCACGTGCCGGTCTTCCCGGCTGAACCGTGCCTCGATGAACACCCTGACCAGGTCTTCGGCCAGGGCCTGACCGACGACACGCGATCCGAGACAGAGGATGTTGGCATCGTCGTGCTCCACCATCTGATGGGCGGTGTAGGAGTCGTGGGCCACCGACGCCCGGATCCCGTTGAACTTGTTGGCCACCATGCAGGCCCCCGCCCCGGAGCCGCACACGATCACCCCGCGGTCGGCCCTGCCGTCGAGGACTGCCTGGGCGACGGCCGCCGAGTAGTCGGGATAGTCGACAGGGTCGTTCGAGTGAGTGCCCAGGTCGTACACCGCGTGACCGGACTCCGCCAGCCACGAGGCCAGGTGCTCCTTCAGTTCGTACCCGGCGTGGTCTGAGCCGACGGCGATCCTCATGCTCGGGCGAGGGTAGCCACCACGCACCGTGTTCTGTAACTACCGGCGTTGCCGATGCCGACAACTACATTCGATCCGATGTCCACGATCCGGGTCGAAGGCGGTCACCCCCTGTCCGGGACCGTCGGGGTGCGCGGTGCCAAGAACGCGGTGCTCAAGGAGATGGTGGCCACCATCCTGGCCCCGGGGAGGCACCGGATAGGGAACGTCCCTTCGATACTCGACGTGGAGATCATGACCAAGGTACTGGGGCACATCGGTTGCCGGGTCGAGTGGGGCGACCACGAGCTGTGGGTGGTGGTTCCTGATGCGGTGCGCCCCGAGGCGCCTCTCGAGTTGGTCAGGCAGATGAGAGACTCGATCGTGGTGCTGGGCCCTCTCCTCGCCAGGTGTGGCGAGGCCCGCGTCGCCTTGCCGGGTGGCGATGACCTGGGGTCGAGGCCGATCGAGTGGCACCTCGAGGGTTTGGAGAAGTTGGGGGCGTCGTTCGAGCTGGTCCATGGGGTCCTCGAAGGCCGGGTCGATGGCCGGTTGTCCGGGGCCGAGATCGAGCTTCCCTTCCCTTCGGTCGGGGCGACGGTGAACGTGCTGCTGGCGGGGGTCCTCGCCGAAGGGCGGACCACCATCGTCAACGCCGCCCGCGAGCCAGAGATAGAGGATCTCGCCGCTCACCTGACCGCCATGGGCGCCCGAATCGAGGGGACCGGGACCTCGATCATCGACATCGAAGGAGTGGAGGGCCTGACACCCACCGACCATACGGTGGTCGCCGACCGGCTGGAGGCCGGCACCTACGTGGTGGCGGGGGCCATCACGGGAGGAGACGTGACCGTCACCGGATGCAATCCGGGCCATCTGAGGATGGAGCTGCGCAAGCTGGAGGAGGCCGGTTGCGAGGTCGAGCGTGGCAACGGATGGCTGCGGGTGCGAGGTCCCGAGAGGCCGGCGCCGGTCGATTTCGCCACGCTTCCCTACCCGGGATTCCACACAGACATGCACCCCCAGATGGTCGCCCTCCTGTCGGTGGCCTCCGGGACGTCGGTGATAACCGAGAACCTCTATGACTCCCGCTTCCGGTATGTGGGAGAGCTTGGGCGGATGGGAGCGGACATCACCATCGAGGGGCACCATGCCGTCATCCGCGGGGTCGACAACCTCTCCGGGTGCCCGGTCCTTGCACCGGACATCCGGGCCGGGGCTGCACTCGTGATAGCCGGCCTCAGAGCCGATGGCGTGACCGAGGTGGGCGACACGTTGCACGTCGATCGGGGCTACGAGGACTTCGTCGGTCATCTTGCCTCGCTCGGCGCCGCCGTGGAGAGAGACGGGACCGCTTAGAATCGGAACATTCAGCCTTCGCCACCGGTTGATCAAGACCAGATGACCAACACCACACCAGTCTCCATCTCGCCCTCCCAGCCCGGTGACATCGACATGGGCGAGCTCGAGGCGGCCCTCGACTACATCCGCCCTGCTGTCCAGGCCGACGGTGGCGACATCGTCCTGCTGGGAGCGGAGGACGGCAAGGTGAGTATCGAGATGGTGGGTGCATGCGGGGGATGCCCGCTGTCGATGATGACCCTCAAGGCAGGCATTGAGCGGATCCTCAAGGACCGGGTTCCCGGCGTCGAGGAAGTCATCGCCAGCGCCGACGCCCCGGCGCCGTGGCTCGAGAACTGACAGACCGGCCACTTCGGGGAGATCGCAAGGCCCTGGCCAGGGCCATCAGCCGGTTCGAGGCGGGAGAAGGCGGACAACCGGTTCGTCCCGCCGGATCAAAGGTCATCGGCATCACCGGGCCCCCAGGGGCGGGCAAGTCCACACTCATCTCGGCCCTCATCAGTCCGGTCCGGGCCTCCGGGCGGAGCATCGCGGTGCTCGCGGTGGACCCGTCGAGCCCGCTCACCGGCGGCGCCCTCCTCGGCGACCGGATCAGGATGCAGGACCACATCGACGACGAGGGGGTCTTCATCCGATCGATGGCTGCCCGTGGGCACCTGGGGGGCCTGGCCGAGGCCTCGGAAGGGGCGGTGGCGTTGATGGCCCAGGCCGGCTTCGACCTGGTGGTGGTGGAGACCGTGGGGATAGGGCAGTCGGAGGTGGAGGTCATGGACGTGGCCGACATCGTCGTGCTGGTCGTCGGGCCATCCTGGGGAGACCAGATCCAGGCTGACAAGGCCGGGGTGGTGGAGATTGCAGACATCTTCGTGGTCAACAAGTTGGACAGGCCCGGCGTCGAAGAGGTGAGACGTGCCCTGTCCGAGGTAGCCGGGGACCGGGAGGTCATCCTCACCTCAGCCACCACAGGGGAGGGAGTGGGCGACTTGCTGGAGGTGTTGGACAGGCGGCTGGCCGGCTAGGTCCGGGGAATTCAGCGGCTGTCGGACTTTGCCGTGTCGGCCAGTTCTGCCTGGGCCGCAGCGAGACGAGCCCCCTCCACCCTGGGTGGGCTGCATGACACGTAGTCGAGGCCGAGGGACCTGACGAAGGCGATCGAAGCCGGGTCTCCACCGTGTTCACCACAGAGCCCGAGCGTCAGTCGCGGGTTGGCCTGGCGTCCCTCTTCGCAGGCCACCCGTATCAGGCGTCCAACGCCCGCCTGGTCCAGGGTCTGGAACGGGTCGGCGGTGAGGATTCCCTGTTCCAGGTAGTCCCCGAGGAAGAGGCCTTCTGCGTCGTCGCGGCTCAACCCGAACGTCATCTGGGTCAGGTCGTTGGTGCCGAACGAGAAGAAGTCGGCGGCCCCGGCGATCTCAGCAGCGGTCAGGGCGGCCCTGGGCAGTTCGATCATGGTCCCCACAGGGACCTTCAAGTCGTGGCCCGTGGCCTCGGCAGCCACGGCCACCTCCTCCTCGATGATGGTGCGCATCCGGCGTAGCTCTTCGGCGACGGACACCAGCGGGATCATGATCTCGAGCCTGGGGTCACCCCCTGCATCCAGACGCCGGCACATGGCCGACACCGCCGCCCGTGCCTGCATCCGGTAGAGGTCAACCACCATCAGCCCGAGTCGGACCCCTCGCAGCCCAAGCATCGGGTTGTCCTCCTCCCAACGCCCCACCACATCGGACATGGCGCGGAGGTCGTCGATCGGCTTGCCTGCCCGCACCCGCCGCAGCGCTTCCTGCTCGAGCTCGAGTCTGGACGGGAGGAACTCGTGCAAGGGAGGGTCGAGGAGGCGGATGACCACCGGCAGGCCGTCCATGGCCTCGAGCAGACCGTCGAAGTCTTCCACCTGCGACCTTTCGAGCTCTTCGAGTGCAGACCGGCTCTCTTCCTCGTCCGTGGAGAGGATGATCCTCCTCACCACCCCGAGACGCTCCCCCATGAACATGTGCTCGGTCCGGGCCAACCCGATCCCCTCGGCCCCCCGGGCCCTGGCCTCGGCCGCGTCCTCCGGAGTGTCGGCATTCGCCAGGACACCGAGCTGGCGGACCTGGTCGGCCCAGGCGAGCAGCTCGCCCAGCTCAGGGACCTCTTCTGGAGCCTGTAACTCGATCTCGCCGGCATAGACCGCCCCGGTGGTCCCGTCGATAGTCACCACGTCGCCTTTGGAGATCTCCACTCCGGAGGCGATCGCCACCCCTCCCTCGGCGTCGACCAGGAGACGGGCCGCGCCTGTGACCGCAGGCTTGCCCATGCCCCTTGCGACCACGGCGGCGTGGGACGTCTTCCCGCCACGGCTGGTCAGTATGCCGACGGCGGCCGCCATCCCGTGAATGTCGTCAGGGGTGGTCTCCTCCCTGACCAGGATCACCGTCTCACCGTTCTTGGCCTGCTCCACCGCCTCGTCTGCGCCGAACACCGCCCGACCGGAGGCAGCACCCGGCGAGGCCGCCACCCCGGTTGCAATCGGTTCCACCGACTGGCCCGGGGCGATCCTCGGCCGTCGCAGCTGTTCGAGTGCTGCTGGGTCGACCCTCATCATGGCTTCGTCGCGGGAGATGAGCCCCTCTCCGGCCATCCCGACCGCCAGCCGGACCGCGGCCTCGGCGGTGCGCTTCCCGACACGCGCCTGGAGGACGTATAGGACACCGCTCTCGATGGTGAACTCGATGTCCATCATGTCCCTGTATTCCCGCTCCAGCAGGTCCATGTAGCCGAGCAGCTCCTTGTGGCACCCCGGATGAAGCTCGGCGAGGTCGTCCAGGCCGAGCGTGTTGCGGGCGCCTGATACCACGTCCTCGCCCTGGGCCTGGGGGAGATAATCCCCGTAGGGGCTGCTGGCCCCGGTCGATGGGTCCCTGGTGAAACAGACTCCGGTCCCGGAATCGCTCCCCAGGTCACCGAACACCATCATTTGGACGTTGGCCGCGGTGCCCAGGTCGTCGGGAATGCGGTTGAGCCTCCGGTAGTCGGCCGCCCTCCGGTTGCCCCAGGAGTCGAACACCGCGGCGATCGAGCGGCGGAGTTGCTCGCCAGGGTCTTCGGTGAACGCTCCGGGCGCATGGGTCTCGACGATTTGGCGAAAGCGGGCCACCGCCGTCTCCAGGTCGTCGGAGGTCAGCCTCGAGTCGTCCTCGACGCCCCGTCCCTCCCGAAGTTCGGCGAGGACCTCCTGGAACAGGTGCTCGTCGACTCCGAGGACCACCTTTCCGTACATCTGAACGAATCTCCGGTAGGCGTCCCAGGCGAAGTGAGAGTCGCCGGACCATTCGATCAGATGGCCCACCAACCGGTCGTTGATGCCGATGTTGAGCACGGTGTCCATCATTCCGGGCATGCTGAACTTGGAACCCGACCGCACCGAGAGGAGCAACGGGACCGGGCCTCCTCCGAAAGAGCGACCGGTGGAGTCTTCGAGGGCCTTCACGGCGTCGTCGACCTCGCCCCACAGGTCACCGGGTAGGGAGCCGTGGTCCATTGTCCACCTCGAGACCTCGGTGGTGATGGTGAAGCCGGGAGGCACCGGGAGACCCAGACGCGTCATCCTGGCCAGTCCGGCTCCCTTGCCTCACAGGAGATCCCGGTCGGAGCCGTCGCCCTCGGCGAAGTGATATAGGTAAGGCACCTGCCGGAGCAGGTTAAGCGAGGCTGGCGGCTCGCGCCTAGGCGGGGTCGAAGACCAGGAAGCTAGAGGCGCCCCTGACCACCAGCCGACCGTCGACCACCACCGCGATTCGAGCCTGGGAGAGGGCCGCGAGAAGCCTGATCTCCGAGTCCATGATCGGCTGGGCGCATGCCATTCTCGTGGTGACAAAGTCGGTCAGTCCGCCGGACGGATCCACGTCAGCCCAGTACTCGTTGCAAACCTTGCCGCTCAACCGTGTCCCGGAAACGGTCAACGTGATGGGGTGGCCCGTCGGGATCGTCTCGGCGTCCAGTTCGCCTTCGATGAGGACCCAGTCGCCGTATGTCTCGGCGGGGAAGATGGCGCTCGAGCCAGAGCTTCCGTTCCCGTCTCCGGTGTCTTCTGATCCCTGTGTGGGGACCGGGTCGAACACGAGAACCATGCCTTCGCCCCTGATCGTCAGTTGGCCGCCATGGACCTCGGCCCCCTGATAGCGGCTCAACGCCTCCAGGAATACCTCCTCCGACTCCATGACATCGTTCTGGCAGGCCATCAAGGTCTGGACTATCTCAGGAAACGAACCATCCTCCGGGAAAGGCTCGGCGAAACCGAAGCTGTTGCAAACCGTCCCGCCAAAGCTGTTCGGTCCCAGTACCAGGAGGATCGGATGGCCATCGACGATGGGCACGACTCGACCATCGATCTCGCCCCTGACCAGGATCCAGGACCCGTGGGTTCGGGCTGGGAAGAACTCGCTGTCGACAGGCTCATCGGGGTTTTCCGACTCGTTCGGGGGCAGGGGTCCGGCGTCTGGGTCCGGTGCGAAGCGGAGCTCGACGTCGACACCTCCGAGCACCAGGCCAGAGTCGGTCCTGGTGATGGTGGTCACCCGTGCCAGGGCGCCAAGGAATGTGGCCTCGGCGTCCATGATCTCATCCGGCGAGCACCACATCTCGGTGACTGCCAGCCCATCCCTGATCGAGAAGGTGCCGTTGGAGATGCCGAAGTGGCCTCCGTAGCTGTTGCAGGCAGCCCTGCCACCGATCCGGTCCCCGTTGAGGGTCATCGTGATCGGGTAGTCGGCGGGGGTTTCGAAGTCGGTCCCATCGATGGTCGCCGAGTCGAGGGTCCAGTGTCCGTCGACGTCGGCATTCGACGGTGCTCCGTGGTTGCTGGCGGCCGGCGCCCCGCAGGCTGCTATTGCCAGGGTCACAGCAGCCAGAACAATCGATCTCTTCATTTCCCTTAGATGTGCCGCGGCGGCGGCCGGTTCCCCACCGAATCCGACGATCAGATGATCGACCCGATTGCAAGAAGGGTCCCGGCAAAGAGGTGGGTGGCCGCGGTGGCCTTCAAGGCCCTGACCATCTCCGGCCCGGTGCTGTCCGGCCGCATGAGCCGCACCGGTAGGGGAACGGTGAGCACGGCCAGCAAGGCGAGGGCAGTCCAACGCGGTGTGACGCCGACCGCCGCAAAGACCGCGATCAACAGGAATGCCCCGTACACCAGGGCGGCGAAGAGCACCCGGGTCCGGCGTTCGCCGAGGACCACGGCGAGTGTCTTCTTGGCGACGGCCCCGTCGCTCCTCCGGTCGCGGTAGTTGTTGGCCACGAGGATCGCCGTCACCAGGAACCCGATGGGAACTGCAAGCAACCAAGCAGCTAGCGGAGCGGTCCCGTCGTGGACGAATCGCGACCCGACGGTGGCCACCAGCCCGAAGAAGACGAAGACGAAGACCTCGCCGAGGGCGCGGTAGCCGTAGGGGAACGGACCTCCGACGTAACCCAGCATCGCCGCCACCGCGGCCACCCCGATCACCAGGACCAGGGGGCCTGCGATGGCGGTGAGGGCGAGGGCGGCGATGGCCGCCACCCCGACGGCGATCCAGGTGGCTGCCCACATGGATCGGGGGTCGATGACCCCCAGGGAGACCATGCGGGGAGGGCCCAGCCGGTCTGGTGTGTCGGCCCCCCTCCGGGCGTCGGAGGCGTCGTTGGCGAAGTTGGCCGCAACCTGGATGGCGAGGGCCCCACTCAGGGCCCAGAGGAAGGCGTCCCACCTGAAGACCCCGTCGCCCGCGGCCAGAGCCGACCCGACCAGGACGGGGACGACGGCCGCCGGCAGAGTGTGGACCCGTGCAGCCGTCAACCAGGCGGATAGGCCGCTCATGGAGATCAGTAGTGCCAGGGAAAACGTTGGAAGTCGGGGTCGCGCTTCTCCAGGAATGCGTCCCGCCCCTCCGCTGCCTCGTCTGTCATGTAGCCGAGCCTGGTGGCCTCCCCGGCGAACAGCTGCTGCCCGACCAGGCCGTCGTCGATCATGTTGAAGGCGTACTTGAGCATTCGCTGGGCCATGGGGCTCTTGGCGCAGATCTCCCCGGCCCACTCGAGGGCCACCTTCTCGAGATCGGCGTGCGGCACCGAAGCGTTGACCATCCCCATCGCCTCCGCCTCGGCTGACGTGTAGTTGCGCCCCAGGAAGAAGATCTCCCGGGCCTTCTTCTGTCCTACTTGGCGGGTCAGGTAGGCAGAGCCGTATCCGGCGTCGTAGGAGGCGACATCGGCGTCGGTCTGCTTGAAGATGGCGTGCTCGGCGGAGGCGAGAGTGAGATCGCAGACCACGTGGAGGCTGTGCCCACCCCCCACCGCCCAGCCGGGGACGACTGCAATGACGATCTTGGGCATGAACCTGATCAGACGCTGCACCTCGAGGATGTGGAGACGACCGACCCGTCCCGGATCGACCTCCGCTCCGTCGGCGTACTTGTACCCGTCGCGGCCCCTGATCCGTTGGTCACCGCCGGAGCAGAAGGCCCAGCCCCCGTCCTTGGGGGAGGGGCCGTTGCCGGTGAGCAGGACGCAGCCGACGTCGGTGGTCTGACGGGCATGGTCGAGGACCGCGTACAACTCGTCGACGGTTTGTGGACGGAAGGCGTTCCTCACCTCGGGGCGGTCGAAAGCGACCCGGACCGCCCCCACCTCCTTCGCCCGGTGATAGGTGATGTCCGTCAGGTCGAAGCCCGGCACCGGTTCCCAGGCGGAGGCGTCGAAGATCTCAGATACCACGAGGCTGCAGGATACGGCCAGAATGGCCCGGTGATCGAATGGCTGCGCCGCCATCCCGGGTCGAGCCCCTTCCTCATTACCGAGGACCGTGTCTGGTCCTATTCGGAGACGGCCGACGAGGTCGAGGCCCGGACCGTCACCGGCCGGGCCGAGGTCGACCCCACGATGTCGCCCGATTCGGTCTTCGACCTGCTCGCCGGACTGTCGGGGGGTAGTCTCGCCCTCCCGCCGCCGGGAGGGCCCGCTGCCGGGCCGACACAGTCACCAGGCGATGGCGATTGGCCTCTGCTGACGGTGTACACGTCGGGCACCACCGGCCGGGCCAGGGGAGTCCGGCTCACCTTCGACAATCTGGAGGCGGCCTGTTCTGCCTCGATGCAGCACCTCGGCCACGGATCCTCGGATGTCTGGCTGCTGGCCTTGCCCCTGCGCCATGTTGGAGGGCTCTCCATACTGCTCCGGTCGGCCTTCGCCGGGGGTGCCGTCTACCTGCTGCCGGCCCCGGACTCCCACGGGATAGCCCGGGCCCTTCGCGAGAGGGTGACTTTGGCATCCCTGGTATCGACCATGGTCACCCGGGTGCTCGACCTCGGGCCCGGTGGTTTCACCGGGCTGAGGGCGGTGGTTCTGGGAGGTGGCCCGATCCCGTCCGGACTCCTGGAGCGTGGAGTCGACGCCGGCCTCCCGCTTCTCCCCAGCTACGGGATGACCGAGACCTTCGGGCAGGTGGCCACCTTGCGCCCCGGGTCCCCGCCGGACAGGAAGGCCCACCCGTTGCCCGGGATCGAGTTGCGGATAGAAGGCGACGGATGTGTGGCCGTGGCCGGAAGGCAAGTGTCACCGGGCTACCTGGGGGAACCCGACAGGGCCGACCGCTGGCTCAAGACCAACGACCTGGGGGTGATCGAGCCCGACGGTGCGTTGCGGATCATCGGGCGGGCCGACTCGATGATCATCACCGGCGGTCACAACGTCAGTCCTGAGGCCGTCGAAGGGCAGCTGGCCCGACATCCCGGGGTGGAGGCCGTCGTGGTGGTCGGGGTTCCCGACGACGAGTGGGGTGAGTCGGTGGTGTGCCTCTACAGCGGCTCGGCCTCGACCGAAGTCCTTTCGGGATGGGCCCGGTCGGAACTACCGGGACACATGGTCCCCAAACGCTACATCAGGGTGGATGAGGTCCCCACCACTCTCCTGGGAAAACCGGACCGTGCTGCAGCCGCCCGCCTCTCAGGCCTCTGAGGGGGCCATCTGACTGGCCAGTCTGGTCTTCCTCTCCTCCCAGAACCCGAACAGTCCCACGATCAGGGCGAGCGCCATGATGAACACAGCCACGGTGAAGGCGGTGTGCATACCTGCCACCTGCGCCTCGGGAGTTCCCGCCGAGGCCCCTCCCGGGGGCAAGGCCCCGCCCGAAGCTGCGGCCACTCCGGCAGCCCAGACCGAGCCCAACACCGCCACCCCGGTGATCACCCCGAGTATTCGGGTGATGGTGAGGATCCCGCCCCCGATCCCCATGTACTCCCTGGGTACCGAGCCCATGATGGCGCTGTTGTTGGGGGACTGGAAGAGGCCCAATCCGAGTCCCAGGGTCACAGCGAAGACGGCGTACTCCCCGATGGTGGTGGTGGTGTCGAAACCGAGGAGGAGGGCGTAGGCCACCACCAGCACGGCCAGGCCGAGGACCGTCAGCTTCCGGACCCCGATTCGGTCGGAGAGGCTGCCGACGGTCGGGGAGAGGAGGCCCATGGTCAACGGGCCGATCCCGAGGAGAAGCCCGACGACGCCGATGGGGAGCCCGAGGACTCCCTGGAGGTAGAACGGCATGAGCAGGAACGAGGCGGCCAGGCACACGAAGGCGAGGAAGGCGGACACCACGCCGACGCTCAGCATGGGACTCTTGAAGAGTCTCAGCTGGAGCATCGGCGACTCGACGTTGAGCTCGATGTAGACGAACGCCGCCATCGCCATCACACTCACCGCGAACCCGGTCAGGATGGGAGTGGCGGTGAAGCCCCTCTCCTGACCCATGGTCATGGCGATGCAGAGCGAGAACAGTGCCATGCTCATCAGGACGGTTCCGGCCAGGTCGAACCTCTGACCGGGAAGTGGTCGGACCGAGGGCACGAACCGTGCCGCCAGCCATGTACCGACCAGTCCGACGGGGATGTTCACCAGGAAGATGGGTCGCCAGCCGAAGCTGGAGATGATCAGGCCTCCGACGACCGGTCCGGTCACGACGCCGAAGGACACCGCCCCGCTGATCCATCCCAAAGCCCTACCGCGCTCCGATGGCGGGAAGGCTTCGACCACGAGGGCGGTCCCCAATGCGAGGATGAGCACCGAGCCCACCCCCTGGAGGACCCTGAAGCCGATCAGCCATCCCACTGTGGGCGCCAGGCCGCAGAGTCCCGAAGCGACGGTGAAGATGGCGAAGCCGGCGATGAACAGCTTCCTCTTGCCGAAGACATCCCCGAGCCGGCTCATCCCCAGTGTCAGTGTGGCCGTCGTCAGGAGGTAGGCGAGGGAGACCCACTGGACCACCTGGAAAGTGGTGTCCAGGCTGTCGACCAACGTCGGGAAGGCGACGTTCACGATGGAGCCGTCGATGGTCGCCAGGAGGATCCCGGCAACGACCGCGGTCATCACGAACCACTTGCGTTCGAAGTCAGGGGCCTCGGGCGGAGAGCTGGTCATAGACGCGGCTCCCGATGGTAACCCCTAACGGTGGGGCCGACCCTTGCCGGGCTCCGGTCCATGACCTCGGCGAGAGGGTCCTGACCCCAGGGTTCCAGACCAGCAAAATGACCGTCACGAACCCAGGGTTCCCCCGTACCGAGGGTGGCCGGGAACCCAGGGTTCCAGACCAGCAATATGACGGTCCCGAACCCAGGGTTCAAAGGGGCTCGGGTGGGCAGCCAGCCGGGAGGCTCAGGCCCGGCGGCGGGCTATGAGGATGCCTTCCCTCATCGGGACGATCGTGGAGATGAACTCGGGGTCGCCGGCGACGGCGCGGTTGAACGGATCGGTCCCGTAACCCTCGTCGATCCAGCCTTGCCCGGTCCCGTAGACGTTGTCCGCCACAAGCACCCCACCCGGGGCCATCAGAGGCTTCAGGGCCCGGAAGTAGTCCGGATACTCGGTCTTCACCGCATCGAGGAAGGCGAAGTCGACGGATTCCGGGCCGACCCTCCCGGCGATCTCAGGAAGCACATCGAGGGCAGCACCGCGGACCACTTGGACCTGCCCCGACAGCCCGGCCGAGGCGAACTCTGCCTCGGCGAAGTCGGCGTGGGTTTCGTCATACTCGATGGTGATCAGCTTGCCCTCCGGTGACAACCCTCGTGCGATCCAGATGCCGGAGTAGCCGCCGAGTGTCCCCAGCTCTATGGCGAGCCGTCCGGGGGTCAGCGAGGCCAGGATCTGGAGGAGCCGCCCGACGTCCGGGGAGACGGCGATGGGAGGGAGGCCGGCTTCGGCTGCCCGGTCCATCAGTGTGGCCAGTTGGTCGCTCGTGTCTCCGAACAGGTCCCTGGCATAGCCGTTGAGGAACTCCCACCGTTCTGGCGTCATCGTCATGGGATCGAGACTAGACCCCCACCGTTCACCTGGTGGCGAGGGGGTTGACCACCGATATGTCGAGTCGGGAGAAGTCACGGTCGACGGACCACAGCGTGGTCACCCCACCGCTTCGGCACATTGCCGCCACACGGGCGTCATGGACTTTGGGGCCGGCAGCACCCGCCAGCAACTCGTGCTTGATCTCCGTCCAATGGGTCAACCCTTCGGCCAGGAGGATCAGAGACGGTGATTCGAGCCAGGTCTCCACCTGTGCGATCGCATGCTCCATTGGAGTCGGTGGGTCGTAGATCCGGGGGTGGGTGGTCACCGCGAGGAACTCATGGAGACATGGCCAGGGTATGGCCCACGGGCTTCTGCCCTCGGCGAGCCCTCGGACCGCATCGAACGCCCGATCGTGGAGGGCGGAGTCCGATCGGTGGGCGTAGACCAGGATGTTGGTGTCGACCGCGATCACCCGCCACGGCCTTCGTAGATGAGATCCCGGATCTGGGCCCAGTCGCCTTCTGTCACCCCCGGTTGGACACCCTGGCCCCCGAACGAGGCGTCCTGCATCGTGTATCGGTGACCCTGGCGGCGTCCGAGCTCGTTTCGCAGGCCGGACTCGATCAGTTGACGGAGGGTAGAGCCCTCATCGGCGGCGACACGCTTGGCGCGCATTAGGAGTTCGTCGGAGATCTCCACCGTCGTTTTCATATGGGTCAGTGTACCTGACTGCCCATATATATGGGTAGTCCGCCACGGCCACTCAATCCGATGGAGGTGGGGTGCGTCTATTTCGCTTCAGGTCGCTGCGGGCGCGTTTCGCCGCCAGACGCCGCTCCTTGGAAGCCTTGGTGGGTCGGGTCTTCCGTCGCCGCTTGGGGTCGACCATGGCCCCGGCGATCAGGTCCGCCATCCTCTGCCTGGCTATCTCCCTGTTTCGCGTCTGCGACCTCGACTCTGACGCCCGCGTCTCCACCACCGCTCCGAGCCGTCGGGTCAGCCTCTCCCTGACATCCTCCGGAAGAGAGGAGGCGGCGACGTCGAATCTCAGGGTGACCGCGGTGCTGCTCCGGTTGGCGTGCTGGCCTCCGGGTCCCCCCGGGGTGTCGAAACGCTCCTGTAGATCGTTCTCCGGGATGGTGATGCTCCCGATGACGAGCTCTTCCACCGCCGAGCCTTCAGTCGTAGTACTCGGTGCCCAGGTGGGTGATCAGGTCCTCGCCCATCATGTGCCTGAGGTTGTTGTACAGCTTGCTCTGCTGGACGAAGAGGTCGTTCTCGGCGCGCAGGCCCGGGGCGGTCTGCGGGCTCTTGAAGTAGAACGACAACCACTCCTGGACGCCGGTGCGCCCGGCCCGGGCGGCCAGGTCCATGAACAGGGCGAGGTCTAGCACGATCGGGGCCGCCAGGATCGAGTCCTTGCATTGGAAGTCGATCTTGATCTGCATGGGGTAGCCCATCCATCCGAAGATGTCGATGTTGTCCCAGCTCTCCTTGTCATCGCCCTTGGGCGGGTAGTAGTTGATCCTGATCTTGTGATAGAGATCCCCGTACAGCTCCGGGTGGATCTCGGGTTGGAGGATGCTTTCGAGGACGCTCTCCTTGGTCACCTCCTTGGAGCGGAAGCTGTCGGGATCGTCGAGGACTTCTCCGTCGCGATTGCCCAGGATGTTGGTGGAGAACCAACCCCGTATCCCCAGCACGCGGGCTTTGAGGCCGGGTGCGATCATGGTCTTCATCAGCGTCTGGCCGGTCTTGAAGTCTTTGCCTGCGATGGGCACACCCTCCCGGGCTGCCAGCTCGACCATGGCCGGGATGTCGACGGAGAGGTTGGGGGCACCGTTGGCATAGGGGACACCCATCTTCAGACATGCGTAGGCGTAGATCTGGGAGGGTGATATCGACTGGTGGTTGCTCTTCAGCCCTGCTTCGAAGGCAGCCAGGTCCTGGTGCACCTCTGAGGCTTCCTCGTAGGCCTCGGTGGAACCGCACCAAACAGCGACCAGCCGGTCGACCTTCTTCTCCGATCGAAATCGGTCGATGTCCTCCATCAGGGCCTCGGCGTGGTCCATGTGGGTGCCGTCGTCGTCTTTGAGGTGGTCCACGCCGGGCAGCTTCTTGACCCAGCGGGGAGAGAAGACGGCGCTCATCGGGCGTACCGCGCGCAGCTCGTCTCCGATTCCCTCGATGTGGCGGGAGTCGAGCACCCCGGCCTTCATGGCCGCCGCATAGGCATCGTCGGAGAATGGGTCCCAGCCGCCGAACTCGAGATCGTCGAGCGAGGCCAGCGGCACGAACTCCTTGATCAGTGGGTTGCGCTCCTCGGTGCGCTTGCCCAGTCGGATGTGTGCGGTCTGGGTCAGCGAGCCCGTGGGCTGGGTGTATCCCTTACGGGCGGCGAGCACCCCTGAGATGAAGGTGGTGGCGACCGCCCCCATGCCGGGGGTAAGGACGCCCAACTTCCCCTCGGCGGGGACTATCTGGGCTGGTTCTGGCAAGTGTGTCCTCCTGGATGGGGGTGACGATATCGGTTTGGACCGTCATCGGCTCAATCGTCGAGCGTTAGGCTCGGCCGGGTGGAATCCCCCGACTCTATTGGTCCCACCGTCGATGTGGCGCTCCTCGCCGACGCAGTCCAGGCGGTTCGGGGCAAGCTGTTCGTGCTGGGCGGCGGCTGGGACACCCTCTGGGTTCAGCAACTCCCGGCCCGTCACCCCAGCCTGGCCATAGGTCTGCGGCTCCGGGTGCCGGTCTCCTGGGACCGCGATCGTCTCCACCTTTCGGTAGATCTCCAGGATGCCGACGGTCGGCCGATCCTGCCCGGCCCCCTGGCCCACGATGTGCCCATCCCGGCCGCCGCCGCCCGGCCACCGGGATCGACCGACATCGGGCTGGTTCGCTCGTTCACCTTGAACAACCTGCTGTTCGAGCGGGAGGGTGAGTACTCCTTCGTGATCTCCGTGGAAGGTGAGCCGGTCACCCGGCTCAGATTTGCCGTGAGGGCCCGCCCGGCTCCCCCACTGATCGCCTGAGGTTTTTGCTTAGCGCGATCACTTCTTTAGCCTCCTGCGATCACAACGGATCGTCCAGGTTCCCTCGTCCCATGGAGAGTCCATGTTGCCCAGGTTCACACTCGTCTCACTGGTTGTCGCCGCTCTCCTGTTGGCCCCGGTGCAAGTGCCCACGGCGATGGCCGGACGGGAGCTCCCTTTTGATGTCGTGTTCCCGCAGGACCCTGTGGTCACCCAGTTCCAGAACACCTGGGGGCATCCCCGGTCGGGGGGCCGCCGGCACCGCGGGACCGACCTCATGGCGCCGAAGATGACAGAGGTCTACGCCGTGGCCGATGGTGTTGTCGTCCATGTCAGGGAGAGCAGGCTGGCCGGTCGCTACCTCGTCATCGACCACGGTGAGGGCTGGACGACCTGGTACATGCACCTCAACAACGACCGGCCCGGGACCAACGGGAACAATGCCCCCTGGTTCATGACCGTGGCGCCGGGCGTAGGCGAGGGCGTGCGGGTCCGCGCCGGGCAGCTTGTAGCGTGGTCGGGCAACTCGGGCAACGCCGAGACGTCGGCGCCGCACACCCACTTCGAGCTCCAGTACCGGGGCCGGCACCTCAACCCGTACCCCTACCTCCTCGCCGCCCATCAACGGGGGTTGGAGGCGGCTGCCGCAATCAGCGTTTCCCCGGAGGATGGCCTGGTCCTCGGCCCCCATCCCGGCCTGGACAGCGATCCGATGTTCTATATCGTCTGAGCCTCGTCGAGCTCGACGACCCGTCGCACCCAGTCTTCTGTGTTCGGGTCCACAGTGGCAACCTCGGGGGTGGGTGTGGACGGTGGGGTCCCGTCGATCACCCAGATGGCTCGCCTGACGCGGGCTTCGGTGACCGCCTTCGCCCACCCGGCCATCACCTCCTGGGGACTGGAGGCAAATGAGCGCTCCCGGCCGTCGCTTGCTGCCGTGGCGATGAGGACCGCGGAGAAGCTGGTCATTGCGGCCGCGCCGACATGGCTGTCGTCCGACACGTCCCCGAGGGCGACCTTGACGCTCAAACGCCTCAGCGGTGTGACGGTGTCGGGGTCGCTGACGAAGGCCCTGACCTCACGGGCCGGGTCGGCCAACGCCTCGATCAGTTTCATCCCATCGGGCGTGTCAGCCCCGACCACGATGACCGGCATGGTGGCGACCATACTCCGACGGGGGTTTTGCCCTATCGCAGCCTCGGGTACAATCCACCTATCGGGATGGTGGAAATTCCATCCCGGCCCGTCTTGTTGTAACAGGCGAGGCAAAGCAAGAGTTCTGAGGTGATGACACAGTGGCAACAGTCGATCTGGACCTAGGCGGATACCAGCTGGGGTGGCGTGACGAAGTCGCCCTGGCGTTCGCGCCGCGCAAGGGCCTCGACGAGGACGTCATCCGTGACATCTCGACGATCAAGGGCGAGCCCGAGTGGATGCTCGAGTTCCGGCTCAAGGCGTACAAGCGGGTCCTCCAGAAGCCCCTTCCCACTTGGGGGGGTGGCGGCGCGCTCGACGACATCGACT
>CAYVTP010000028.1:0-11182 GCA_964454615.1 uncultured Acidimicrobiaceae bacterium
GGCGAGGGCGAGGGGGGTGCGAGCTGTGCGAGCCCGTCACCAGGCCTCACGCGCGAAAGCTAAGTGACGACCTCGGCTTCGCCTCGGGCCCCCCTCGATCTCACTGCGTTCGATCGGTCCCCCCGCAAGCGGGGGGACACGCATAGGGCGAGCCCGTCACAATGTCCCCCCGTGGAACGGGGGGACCGACGCAAGCGACCGAAGGGAGCGCGTCGAGGGGGGCGTGAGCCCCGCAGGGGCGAACTCGTCACTCACCTCTCCCGCACCTGGAGCTGTTCAATTGTCCGGGCGATGGTTGCCATCACCGAGTCGATGTCCGTCATGATCCGCTCGTTGGTGAATCGGAGGACTGTCCAACCCCGCGCACGCAACTCGTCATCTCGCAAGCGGTCTACTTCGCTGATGTGCTGACTCCCGTCTGCTTCGATGTTGAGCTTGAGCGGAAGGCAGGCGAAGTCGAGGATCTTGGTGCCAACAGGGTGTTGTCGCCTGAATTTGACTCCGTACCGCCGGTGCCGGAGATGCCACTAGAGGATGCGCTCACCTTTCGGCATTGCCTGGCGGTTGCCCTTGGCGTAGTGGATCATCTCTTGATCTCGCATGCCTGAGGGTCGCGAGCGAAGGACGGCTATTCAAGGCCCGCGCGTAAGGTGTGTGACGACCTCGGCTTCGCCTCGGGCCCCCCTCGATCTCACTCCGTTCGATCGGTCCCCCCGCAAGCGGGGGGACACGTATGGGGCGGACACGTCACAGTGTCCCCCCACCGCAGTGGGGGGACCGACGCAAGCGACCGAAGGGAGCGCGTCGAGGGGGGCGTGAGCGGAGCGAACCCGTCACAATGTCCCCCCACCTGTGGCGGGACCGACGCAAGCGACCGAAGGGAGCGCGTCGAGGGGGGCGTGAGCCCCGCAGGGGCGAACTCGTCACCAGACCTCACGCGCGAGAGCTAAGTGACGACCTCGGCCTTCTAGGATCCGGGGGCGGTCGGATTCAGGAGTGGAGGTCCCGTAGTGAGAGTCTGGTTTTCGATCATCCCCGGACACGGCCACTTCTTCCCCATGGTCCCGTTGGGCCGGGCCCTCCAGGAGGCCGGCCACGAGGTGACCTTCTGCTCGTCGGAGTCGTATGAGAAGACCATCCGGGACCATGGCTTCGAGTCGATGGCGGTGGGCCTCGACTACACCCAGGGGGGCGCCAAGGGGGATGCGACCCAGCCGGGAGAGGTGGACTCCACCGTGGCCCACAAGATGTTCGTCGAGTCGCCTCCGGTGATCGTCGACGACCTCATGGAGCGGTTCCGTTCCGGCAAGCCCGACGCCATGCTGTTCGACCCGTGGGAACGGGGCGGGATGGCCGCCGCGGAGGCTTCCGGGGTTCCCTGGGGCGTGGTCCTAAACGCCCTCCGTCCGGGTCTTCTGTTCGGCCGGTTCCCGTTCGACCCTGAAGAGAGGTCGGCGATGATCGAGGAGAAGATCGTCGGCCCGGAACGGGCCTGGAGGGAACGGGCCGGGCTCCCCGAGGCGGAGCGCATCCTGGGTGAGACCCCCTTCGACCGCACCTTCATCCTCGACATGGTGCCGCCGAGCCTCTCCGCATGGCCGCGGGAGTGGACCTCCCACGTCTCCCACCCCCTCCGTCCTGAGGCGCACCGGTCCGACGCCGACGAGGACTGGGCCGGGCGCCTCGCTGGCGACCGACCGGTCGTGGCGGTCAGCCTGGGCACCCTCTTCGGCAGCCCGGAACTCTACGAACGGAGTGTGGCGGCGGCGCTCGAGACAGGGGCCACCGTGGTGGCGGTGACCGGCTTCGAGCTCGGCATCGACCATCCGAATCTGATCACCGTGGCGTGGGCGTCGATGGACCGCCTGCTGCCCGAATGCGACGTGTTCGTCCACCATGGCGGATGGGGGTCGACCATCGCCGGGCTGGACACCGGGACACCGGCGGTGGTGGTCCCGCTCGGGTCGGACCAGTTCCACAACGGCGCCCGCCTGGCCTCGGTGGGGGCGGGTCTGACCGTGGACAGCGAGGCCTTGGAGGACCGACTGGCCCCTTCGATTCGGAGGCTGCTGGACGAGCCGGTCTTCACTCTCAACGCCCGACGTCTCCAGGCCGAGATCGAGGCCATGCCGCCGGCCACGGAAGTGGTCCCGCTAATCGAGCGTCTCGCCGGTGAAGGGCCGCCGGTCTTCAACCGCTGATACGTTGCGGTGCGGCCTCATTGCCGAGCACGAAGTCGGCGATAGTGGAGGTGACCAGGTCGGGAACCTCCATGTAGGTGAAGTGCCCGCGATCTTCGAAGACGGTCATCCGCGCTCCCGGTATCGCCCCGGCGATCGACTCTGCTATCTCGAGAGGAACGAAGTCGTGCTCCCCGTGGATGACCAGGGTGGGGACTTCCAGGCGTGCCAGCTGTCCCATCAGGTCGTAGTCGGGTGCCTCCTGGGTGGTCTCGACGAGTCGGTTGGCTATCTCGCGGGCCTTCAGCAAGGTGTCCCGGGTGTGGTGCCCGGTGATGCGGGAGACCAGCGAGTCGAGAAGGTCCGGTTGGGGCAACGTCAGCCCGAAGCTGATGCGGAGCAGCGGGACGGCCCCTTCCGGTTCGCCGCGCAGGAATTCGGGTGTTGCCGCCAGCTCGGCCATCTTCTCCCGGTCTTCCAGACTGTGCATGTCACGACGGTGCTCAACGAAGTGCAGGTAGTCGTGGTTTGACACCGGGGCGGTGTTCATCAGGACCAGGTGCGAAACCGGCCTGCCGTCCCGGAGCAGGTATTCGACGGCGAGCAGGCCACCCCAGGAGTGTCCCAGGAGGACCACATCTTGCAGGTCGAGGGTTTCGAGGACTGAGGCGAGATCGTCGACCTCGCTTTCGATGGTCACCTCTTCGGGTGTGACCCCTTCCGAAGACCACCCCCGACCTCTGGCGTCGTAGTGGACCACTCGTAACCTCCCGGCGAGCCAGTCGAGCTCAGGGGCCAGGTAGTGGTGGTCGAAGGCGGGGCCACCGTGGAGGACGACAAGCGGCTTCCCCTCGCCGATTTCCCGGTAGAACAGGCTGGTCGAGCCGACCGGGATGCGCCCTTGTCTATGCGACATCCTTCCACCGTACCCAAAGGCCGGCTGGTGCCGTCGGGATGCCACTGATCGCGCTCTCCCCGGTCGGGGAAGGTCGAGTCCCGCGCCGTCTCGGGTGCTCGATTCTCGTTCGGACCCGGCGCCTTTCGTCTGAAGGGCGGTGACCTCCGCCGGACAGGATCCTTCGATCGGGTGTCGCAGGCTTGGGGAACCGGCCGGATCTCGTGGGGACCCGACCGGCCCCCTCCCCTACCCGGAAGCCTCTGCGATCGACCCGATCAACCTGGCGAGCTCGTCCGGCTTCGACCACATCGACCAGTGGCCGGTGGGCATCTCCACGTAGTCGAGGTTGCGAAGGTCCTTGGCTCCTGCGATGAAGGCGTAGCCCTCTTCGACCGCGTCCCGGTAGTCGTCGGCGGTGAAGGTGGTGCAGATGATGGTCGACGGGATGTCGTGTCTCGCCGGGTTGGTCAACTCGACGCCGGCGCGGATCGACCCGCCCGGCTGGGGCACCGACCGCCTCCTGAACTCCTCCCGCTTCTCGCCGCTGACTCCTTCCAGGCTGTTGCCCGGATCCTCCTCCAGCTCCTCCCAGGAGGGCAGCGGGAAGTCGATGCCTTCGAACTCCTGGTTCATCGCCCCCACCCCCGGGCCGGTGTCGACGTAGACCGCCGCCGCGACCAGGTGGGGTAACCGGTCGGTGGCTGCGTACCCGGGGAACCCGGCGCCACTGTGCATGACCAGGACAACCGGCGACCCGGCCGCTTCGATGGCGTCGGTTATCGCGGTGACATGGTCTTCGGCGGTGACACCGGAGCGGTCTGTCTCAACCGACTCGAGTCCGGGCAATGTCAGTGCTGTGGCCTGGTGCCCGGCGGACTCGAGGTGCGCCACGACTTCGTCCCAGGCCCATGCCCCCAGCCAGTAGCCGGGAACGAGGATGATCGGTGCTGCCATACGGCCAGCCTATGTGGACCGGGTGACAAATTTCCCCGGCGTGTGCACAGGGCTACCGAATCCGCTATTTGATGCACACACTCTCACTTGGCGTGTGCACAGGGCTACCGATTCCGTTGCTCCATGCACACGCTGCGGGTCTTGCGGCCAGACGGGGCCAGACGGGCGGTTCACTCCTCGCCGATGTCCTCGTTCCACAGGTCGGGGTTGGCGGCGATGAACTCCTCCATCAGGGACAGACAAGTCGGGTCGTCGACCAATTCGACGGTCACACCCCGCGAACGGAGCAGGTCCTCGCCGCCCATGAACGTCCGGTTCTCCCCGATCACCACCCGGGGGATCCCGTAGAGGAGGACCGCCCCTGTGCACATGTCACAGGGCGAGAGGGTGGTGTAGATGGTCGACCGGCGGTAGGTCGAGGCGGGGAGCCGTCCCGCTGCCTCCAGGGCGTCCATCTCGGCGTGGAACACCACCGAGCCCTGCTGAACCCTCCTGTTGTGTCCCCGACCGACCACTTGGCCGTCGACCACCAGGGCAGAACCGATGGGGATGCCTCCTTCCGAGAGGCCGGCCCGCGCTTCGGCAATGGCGACTTCCAGACCGGGGTCCATCAGAGGATGCTAAGTGGGACGGACCTCAGGCTGCACGCCATGTCCCGTGCAAGCCTGCGCCCCCGGCCGAATGCACACGGTCACGCTTCTAGCGGCGGGGTCGAGCCCTCACACCGCGTCGGGGTCTTCCAGGTCGTTGTCCAACAGGATCTCGGTGTCCGGGGCCTCGAGTCCCCGTCGTTCTAACTCCTCTTCCAGCATCTCGCTCGTAACCGACTTCCCGCGGGGGTTCTCCAGTTCGAGACCGATGTCCTCTTCCTTGGTCTTCAGGTAGAGATGGAGGACCTCATCGTCCGTGGCCTCTTCGATCCAGCGATTCCAGTCGCTCGGGTCGACATGTTCTTGGCTGCTGCTCATCTGGAGTCGGTACCCGATTG
This sequence comes from uncultured Acidimicrobiaceae bacterium, assembly GCA_964454615.1. Lineage (GTDB taxonomy): Bacteria > Actinomycetota > Acidimicrobiia > Spongiisociales > ZC4RG35 > ZC4RG35. The sequence continues at coordinate 5,021 of CAYVTP010000028.1, forward strand.
TGATCCAAGGCAAACCACCTCCGCCGCCGCGGCACTGGGTGGTGGTCGGCTCCGTCCCGCCTATCTATGCCAGAGGCTTCAGCTGCAGACGCCGTCGGCCACTCCCCGGAGGCAGATCAGCATCACTTCGACCGACTTGAGGGAGTATCCGTCGGACACCTTCTCGCCGAAGACGTGGATGCGGACTCCTGCGATGGCGTCGTCGGCATAGCCGATGACATCCATGGTCACCTCGGCGAGGCTTCCGCTGGTGGCCGGGGTCACCTGGACCACCCGAGATGTCACCTGGGGGTCGTCGGAGGCGAAGACTGCGGCGATGATCTGGCCGAGCTCGAGCATGGTCGGCGCCACCGGATATTCGTGGAGCTGGTCGACCACAGCGGCGGTCCCGTCGACGACGGATCCGGAGTAGCCGACGTACCCCATGTGCACCCATCCGATGTGGCTGCCGTGCTCGACTTTGGTCCAGTGCGAGGTTCCCACCACCCGGGTCTCGCCCAATGCTTCCAATCCCATCTCCGTGGGCGGAATGGTGGTGACGATCGGCTGGGTGGCTCCCGGGGCGGCCCTCAAGTTGAGGACGTCGTCGTGCCGAACGCCGATCACCATCAACGTGTCTCCGGCACGGGGCCCGACGTCGGTCGGCTCTCCGGGGAGGGTGGTTGTGGTGGTCGTCGTGGGTGCGGTGGTCGTCGTGGTTGGGGCAGTGGTGGTCGTCGTGGTCGGGGCAGTGGTGGTGGTCGGGTCCGGGGCGGTGGTGGTGGTCGTGTCCGGGGCGGTGGTGGGGGTGATGGCGCCGGGCTCGATCCCGCATGCCGCGACCAGCACGGTGATGAGTAGGGGCAGTACGACTCTCTTCATGACCATTAGACGTATCCGGGGGGCGTTTCGGGTGACACTCCCGAAAGAAGCCACTTCGGCAGGGCCCGGGGAGGGTTTCCAGATCCCGGCGTGTGCACAGGACGACCGATTCCATCACTCCTTGCACACGCCATGAGGATGTGTGTGCAGAGGGCTACCGAATGCGTCAGTCGCTGCACACGCCCGGGTCGTCCCAGGAACCGGGCAACTACCGTCGAACGTCCAAACGCCATGACCGGACCCACCAGAACCGTGGCGGCCACCATGGCCCTTATCCTGATAGTCGCCGCCTGCGGGGCGGCAGCCACCCCCACTACCACCACCACACCAATGCCTGACCCTTCGATACCCCAAGGCACACTCCTCAAAGCGAATCTGCCCAGGGACACCACGACCGACATCTCCGATACGGAGCTTGCCCTCCTCGTCGACACCAACACCGCTCTCGCCTTCGACATCTTCCGGATCGCCGCCGCCGACGGGGGCAACCTGATCCTCTCCCCTTACAGCATCGCCGCCGCCCTCACCATGGCCTACGCCGGGGCACGGGGCGACACCGCCGCCGAGATGAGGGACGCCCTCTCCTTCGGTCTATCCGATAACCGCCTCCACTCCGCCCGCAACCAGCTCGACCTGCTGATCAGCGCCATCCCGGAGCGCCTCGAGGAGGACGAGCGGGAACCGTTCAACCTCAGGGTGGCCAACTCCATATGGGGCCAGGCCGGATACCCCTTCCTGGAGGATTTCCTGAACCAGCTCGCTTCGAACTACGACGCCGGGATGCGCCTGGTCGACTTCGTCACCGCCGCCGAGGACGCCAGACAGTCGATCAACGCTTGGGTCGAGGAGCAGACCGAAGGCCGGATCGTCAACCTGATCCCCGAAGGGGCGGTCGACGACATGACCCGGCTGGTGTTGGTCAACGCAATTTGGTTCAAGGCGAACTGGGCCGAGCCATTCAACCCGGATGCCACCATCTCCGGCCCGTTCAACCTGCTCGACGGCTCACAGGTGACCGCCTCCCTCATGCAGGGAAGCATCCGGACCGGTTACACCGGCGGCGACGGATACCAGGCCTTCCGCCTCCCTTACGCCGGTGACGCCGCCATGATCGTGGTCCTCCCCAACGAGGGTCGCTTCGCCGAGGTGGCCTCGAGCTTCGACGGGGCCGAGCTGGCCCGTGTCAGACAGTCGTTCGGGGACTACCAGGTGCAGCTCACATTCCCCCGTTTCGAGTTCCGCTCCAACGTCGCACTGGTGCCCCTCCTCCAGCAGCTGGGGATGGAGGCTGCGTTCGCGGATCCCCGCATGCCCGCCGGAGCCGACTTCACCGGTATCACCGCCGAACGGGAGCTCTACATCACCGACGTGATCCACCAGGCTTTCATCTCGGTCGACGAGGAAGGGACCGAGGCGGCCGCTGCCACCGCAATCATCTTCGGAGTCACTTCGATGCCGATGCCGGCAACCGTGGTGGTCGACCGTCCGTTCCTGTTCTTCATCGAGCACCGCTCGACCGGGGAGATCCTGTTCATCGGCCAGGTCGTCGACCCCAGCTGACCCACCGGAACCCGGAGAGCCCTCCGTGAGCAGAGCCACATATTCTGTCACCCCTCCCACTGCCGGGCTGAGATTCACGCGGCGGTAGGTCCTACCCCCTATGCACCAGGGCCACGACGGGCTCCATCGCGGCGATCGCTTCGGGAGTCCGGGGCCAAAGATCACAGCGGACCTCCTCGAAGCCCAGATCTCCGAGAGCGAGTATGTATTCGGCGATCTGCTCCGGGCTCCCGGCGACCGGCTGCGCCATCCCGTGTTCGGCGTCGAGACCGGGAGCCAGGACGCTGTAGAGGTCGAAGGTGCGAGTCAAAGTCGCCGGGTCGCGACCCTCTGACCCACAGGCTCGCTCCAGTGTCTCGATCAGGGGCTGGAAGCGCTCCACGGTCTCGGGGATGGTCTGGTCCCACGCCCACCAGTTCCATTGGTCGGCGTAACGGGCGACCAGGGTCATCATCTTCTCGCCTCCTGCGGCGATGTTGATCGGTGGTCCGTTCCGGCCGGGACCACGAAGCACGAGTTCGGATCGCTCCACGGAATAGAACTGACCGGTGAAGTCGGCTTGGCCGGTCTTGAGGAGGGTGTGGATGATCTCGATCGCCTCGGCGAACCTCGAGTAGCGCCGATCGGTGGGAAACCCGAACGCTTGATAGTCGGAGTCGGCAGTGTTACCGGCCCCGATCCCCAGGACGTACCGACCCCCCGAGATCTCGTCCAGGGTTGTGGCGATGCTGGCGGTCATCGCCGGAGACCGGTACGGCGAGTTCACCACCGATTGCCCGATCAGGATCGTGTCGGTGGTGGCAGCCAGGGCCGCGGCTATCGACACCGACTCCCACACGCCATCTGTGTGGTTTTCGCCCCGGTAGAGGAGAGCGTCTTCGAAGACGAAGATGTCGAATCCGACTGCTTCCGCAACCCGGGCCCGCTCCGAGATCGAAGCCCATGATGGTGGGGGCGGCCCTCCGTTGGGACGACCGTGCAACTCGTTGATCAGCCCGATCCGCATCGGATCCGCACCATACCCCGGGGACGGTTCGCTGCCCTGAACACGATGGCTCGTGCAACCGGTCCCCCGTCACAGGGGTTGCCTGCACACCGCCTCCTACACAGAGGAGAGGTTTCAGTCGGTTAGGAAGTCGATCAGGGCGGCCAGGATCGACCGGGCGATCTTCTCCTGGTAGGCGGGGCTACGTAGCAACGCCAGGTCTTCGGCGTTGCGCATGTTCCCCGCCTCGAGGAAGACGGCAGGCACCTTCGACAGGTTGAGCCCTCCCAGGTCGCCCCGCTCCGAGAACCCGCCACGGGCGATGTAGTCGGCGATGGGCATGCCTGTCGCCTGGAAAGCGGTGTGGAGGGAGACTGCGAGACGGTATGACTCCTCGTAGATTGCCTCGGTCAGACCGGGTATGGAGGTCGGGTGGATGACGTGAAAGCCCCGCCCGTCTTCCCGGCCTCCGTCGGCGTGGATGGAGATGACCGCATCGGCCCCGGCCTCGTTGCCGACCGCGGCCCGCTGGTCGATACACGGCCCCCAACCTTCGTTGTCGTGGCGGGTGAGGATGACCGTGGCACCGGCCTCTTCGAGGAGCGGGACGACCAGTTGGGCCACCTCCCAGTTGAACAGTGCCTCGGCGTAGCCGTCGGCCGAGGTGCCGGTGGTGTTGCACGCCTTCGTCCCGGTGCCGATGTCGACAAGCCGGTTGATCTCCCCTTTGTGCAGGTAGTTGTGCCCGTTGTGGCCCGGGTCGATGACCACCACCCGACCGGCCAGGGGGCGGGCATCGACGGTCGTCGTGGTTGCCGGCACGGTGGTGGTGCTCGGGGTCGGCGTTGTGGTGGTGCTCGTGACGGGAGCGGTCGTGGAGGTCGAAGTCGTCGGGATCGAAGTGGGGACCGTCGTACCGGGAGAGATCTCTAACACCCCATAGGCTGCAAGGGCCAGGGCCGGCACCACAAATACCCCTCTTTTCAGGATCGAGATCTTTCGCACCGCGGATGCAACGTCGCCGTAGACGATTTCGATCCCGGTATTTCAAGGATCTCCCCAGGTCTCTACCGATCGGGAGTGGTCGTGAGTCGAGGACCGGCGAGCGTCGTCACCCACTCGTCCCGTATCGGTTCCGCTCCGGGGAGAGCTGGTCCGGAACGGCCAGTGCCAGGTCCCACTCGGACGGATCCCTGAGTACAGGATCGAGCCCGGTGATCAGCCGATACTCGACCAGCAGGTCCTCCAGGTAGGTGTTGGGGATGGTGAGCAGCCGGAGGCGGGTGTCGTTCCCGTCGGCCTCGTCGACCCACCTCACCAGGATGTTCTCGCTGACCAGACCCCAGGCGAGGATCTCGGCGACGTGCTCGGTCCCCCGCTCCTCCCAGGGGAACTTCCTGCTCCCCCAGGTGGGGAGTCCCCGCCGGGCGACGAACTCGGCCTTGTCCCGGGCGGTCATGTTGGCCTCGGCCCAGGCATGGGCCATCTCGTGGAGCATCACCTTCTCGAGGGTGGTGCACATCTCAACCATGCCGGTCCTGATCCTGTAGATGCCCCGTTGCCCGTCGCATCCGTCCTCGTGGTCGTGGAACCGGTAGGGGATGGTCGGCAGTTCGAGCCCCGCCTCGGCGAATCTGCCTTCGGCCCAGACCACGACCCGCGCCTGTTCGGTGGTCAGGTGTGACAGGTCGGACGCAGGGCCGGTCGGGCCGGCTCCGGCCGTTGGAGGGGCCAGGACCAGACCCGTGAACATTGCCGAAGCCACCAACATCGCCATCGCAACCCGACGGAGCCGGCTTCGGGAGTTCTGCTGTATCGCACTCATGCCCCCGACAGTCGGAGACGGCGGCTACGGCTCCGTGGCCTGATCGGTTACGCATCCGGTACGTGGTGGAACGGGTTTGCCACGGAACCGTTACCGAGTATTCGGGGGTGGCCCGGACAGTCTTCGTGCAACCATCCTCACCGATGAGACCTAATGACTCCCGGTGGCGCTCGGTGATCCTGGTGGAGGGGGAGAGCGACCGCGCCGCCCTCCTCGCCCTGGCCCATCGACGGAGTCTGCGGCTCGATGGCGTGGGCGTCGTGGCGATGGGTGGCGCCACCAACCTGGCCACCCACCTGGGCCGCTACGGGCCAACAGGACGCGGACTGCACCTCTCCGGGTTGTGCGACGTTGGTGAGATGGGGGTGTTCGGCCGCCACCTTCAGCGTTCCGGCATCGAAGCCGGGCCCGACCGCCAGACCCTGGAGTCGGCCGGCTTCTTCGTCTGTGTCGTCGACCTGGAAGACGAACTGATTCGGGCCCTGGGGGTGGACCAAGTGATCGAAGTCATCGAAGCGGAGGGAGAGCTGGCATCGCTACGAAGGCTCCAGGCCCAACCCGCCCAGCGGGACCGCACGGTGGAACAACACCTGCACCGGTTCATCGGGGTCCGTTCGGGGAGGAAGGCGCGCTACGGGGCGCTACTGGTCGACGCCCTTGACCTGGACCGTGTCCCCCGGCCTCTCGACGCGGTCTTGACCCACGCTATGACCGACGGCGGCTGAGCCGCCTTCTGCACACGATCCCCAAGCGTGTGCAAAGGGCTACCGAATCCATCACCTGGTGCACACAACACCCCAGGGCGTGTGCAAAGGGCAACCGAAACCGTCACCTCGTGCACACAGCACCCCAGGGCGTGTGCACAGGGCAACCGAAACCATCACCCGGTGCACACAGCGCCTCAGGGCGTGTGCACAGCGCCACCGAAACC
>CAYVTP010000028.1:11282-16985 GCA_964454615.1 uncultured Acidimicrobiaceae bacterium
TCACCCGGTGCACACAGCGCCTCAGGGCGTGTGCACAGCGCCACCGAAACCATCACCCGGTGCACACGACCCCGGGGCGTGTGCACAGCGCCACCGAAACCATCACCCGGTGCACACACGAACCCAGAGCGTGTGCAGACCGCTACCGAAACCGTCACCTGGTGCACACGCCCGGAGGAAGGGCCAACCCCTACCCCTCCTTGTCGGAGGACCGCTCGACAGGCCCGTCGTCGGGCTTCGCAGCCGGTTTGACCACCTCCATCTCGGCGGTGGTGGGGAACGACCGGTTCCACCCGGACCGGTCGACCACCCGCTCGCTGAACCTGCGCCAGGCTCCCCTCTCCATGGGGGGCACCTCACGGAGCAGTTCGGGGACTAGCCGGGCCCAACCGAGGGCGCGGAGGGCGAGGATCATGAGGGCTCCGGTCAGGCCGGCGATGCCCATGGCCGCAAGGAACACCGCCAGCCGGGGAAGCTCGAGGGCGAAGAACTCTCTTGCACCAGGACTGAGCATGGCCAGGGCGAGGAACCCGATCATCGTCGCGATGAGCCCCTTCTTCCACGGGACGAGGGGTCGGCTGACGATGGCCAGGGCGAACATGCCGATGGCGGCGAGGACCAGCGTTGCGGTGGTCCGGGACTGTTCGATGGTCGACCCTTCGGCTTCGGCCAGCCAGTAGGCACTGAACGTGGCCATGGTGGCAATGGTGCCGGTGGGTATGGCGAAACGGAGCACCCTCCCGACGAACCCGGACCGCACCCGCTGCCGTGAGGGCGCCAGGGCGAGGAAGAAGGCGGGGATCCCGATTGTGAGGCTGCCGACCAGGGTCAGATGCCTGGGCAGGAAGGGGAAGGGCAGGGCGGAGATGATGATGGCCAGGGAGAGCCCGAGGGCGTAGACGGTGCTGGTGATGAACAGGTTGGCGACCCGCTCCACGTTGGAGGTGACCCGCCGCCCTTCTCCGACGATGCCGGGCATGTTGGAGAACCGGCTGTCGATGAGGACCAGCTGGGCGACCGCCCTGGATGCCGGTGCCCCGTCGCCGATGGCCACCCCGATGTCGGACTCCTTGAGGGCGAGGACGTCGTTGACCCCGTCTCCGGCCATGGCGACGACGTGGCCCCGCGACTGGAGGGCTTTGATCATGTCCCGCTTCTGATGAGGGTCGACCCTTCCGAAGATGGTGTAACGCTCCATGATCTCGGCGAGCTGGCCCTTGTGGGTGGGGAGGCTCCTGGCGTCGACGGCATTGCCGACGATCCCCGCCTGCCGGGCTACCGCGGCGACCGTCTCGGGGTGGTCTCCGGAGATGACCTTGATGGCCACGCCTTGCTCTGCGAAGTAGCGGAGAGTCTCGGCGGCGTCCGGTCTGACCTGGTCGGAGAGGATGAGCAGGGCGACGGGCCGCAGCCCTGCGGGCAGCCTCGCTTCTGCCAGGGGCTCGTCGGTGGTGGAGACGAGGAGGACTCTGCTCCCGGTCGCCGAGGCTTGGCTGGCCCGGTCGACCACTTCGGGGTGTTCGGCGCCGACGATGTCCGGGGCGCCCATCACCCAGGTCCCCCGTCCGACGATGGTGGCCCCGCTCCACTTCCGGGCGGCGGAGAAGGGGACCGCCATCTCGACCAGCCACTGGGGGGGCTGGGGGAAGGCTGCGGCCACCGCCGCCAGCGTGGCGTTTGGGTGGGGCTCGGCGGCGGCGATGGTGGCCAGGGCACCCTGGTAGTCGTCATGTGCCAGCTCGACTATCTCTTCGACGGTGAGCCGGCCTTCGGTGATGGTCCCGGTCTTGTCGAAGCAGATGATGTCGACCCTGGCCAGGCCTTCGACTGCGGGCAGCTCCTGGACCAGGACGTTGCGTCGGCCCAGCCTGACCACTCCGACGGCGAAGGCGATGGAGGTGAGGAGGACCAGGCCTTGGGGGACCATGGCCACCCCGGCGGCCACCGCCCCCCGGAGGCCTTCGATCCAGGTGTCTCCGCCCCGGTGGATGCTCCACACGATGAGGAGCATCATGGGGATGACCACCCAGCTGACGAAGGCGAGGACCCAGTTGATCCCGTCCCTCAGCTCGGAGCGGACCAGGGTGAACCGTTTCGCCGCCTGGGCGAGCTGGACCGCGTAGGAGTCGGCTCCCACCCTGGTGGCCCGGTACCGGCCGGAGCCGGCGGCGACGAAGCTACCGGAGAGGCAGGTGTCTCCGGGCTGTTTGTCGACCGGGTCGGATTCGCCGGTGAGGAGGGACTCATCGATTTCGAGCCCTCTGGATGCCACGACTTCTCCGTCAACGGCGAGCTGTTCTCCGGGTCGGAGGTCGATCAGGTCGTCGAGGACTATCCGGTCGACCGGCCATTCGGCCACTTCCCCGCCTCGGACGAGACGCACTTTGGGGGTGGCCAGGACTTCGAGCCGGTCGAGGGTGCGTTTCGCCCTGATCTCCTGGATGATCCCGATCCCGGAGTTGGTCAGCAGGACGAGCCCGAACAGGGCGTCTCGGGGCTCCCGAAGGACGAGCAGCACCAGGAGGAGGAGGCCGCCGAGAAGGAAGTTGAACCTGGTGAAGACGTTGGCCCGGACGATCTCACCGATGGTTCTGGTCGGGCTGTCGGGCACTTCGTTGACCAGCCCGGCCCTGACCCTCTGACGCACCTCTTCCCTGGTTAGGCCTTCTTCTGGCGAGATCAGTTCGAGTTCGATCATTCGCCCCAAGGATACGGTGCGTCACAGACGTCTGACAGACGAAGGTGACGGCCCTCAGGCCGGTGTCCCCGTTCACCCCCTGCAGTCGGGGTCAGTTCTTGGACACGACGATCGATGTGACCACGTTCGAGCCCTCGTGGTAGACCAGGGACTCGTGGACCAGGTCGGTGACGGTGAAGGTCACCGATCCGACCCGTTTCAGAATCGACGGCTTCGACACCGTGCAAAGGCCGCTCGAGTCGGTGACGCAGGTCGAAGATCCGGTGGCTCCATTCGACCAGTCACCGGTAACGGTGACCCCGGCCACAGGCTCCGCGTTGGAGTCTCTGACCAGGATCGTGACATTGGCCGTCCAGGTCGACCCGTTGTTCACCGCGATGCCGCTGAGACCACCCACATGGATGGTGCCTTCGGGCGGCGGTGGGGGTGGGGGCGGCTGCTCCTCGGCCACCAGCTCGAAGTCGACGGTCGTGGTTCCGCCGGATGCCACCTCTACACCCGGTACCGATCCGCTCTCATACCCTTCGGCCGAGGCGCTCACCGTGTAGGTGCCGACGGGGACCTCACCGATGGAGTAGGCGCCACTCCCATCGGTCGTGGCCGACTTGCCCGTACCTTCCACGGTCACGGTCGCTCCGGAGATCGCTCCGCCTCCTGTCGCTGTGACCGTCCCCGAAACCGTCCCGGTCTCCGCTGGCGGTGGCGGCGGCGGGGGTTCAACGCCTCCGGCCGCGGCGACGGCGGCCCCGATGTCGAGCCGACCGTTGGCCCAGAGGGTTCCGGTGCCGGATATCGGGTTGGCGTTGTCCTGCATGAAGTTGCGGACCGCGGTCGGGTCGGTGACCCCCATGGCGAACAGGAGAGCTGCAGCTCCGGCCACCTGTGGCGCTGCCATAGAGGTGCCCTGGAGCTGGTCGTAGTTCTGCGAGTAGCACGGGCTGAGCAGCCCGAAAACCTGGCACGACGTCAGGTAGACGTTGTAGGTGGGCATGGTCGAGTAGATGCCCCGAATGTCGCCGTAGGACGACATCTGCCCTCCGGGTGCAGCCAGGTCTACCCAGCTGGCCCCGAAGTTGGAGTACGACGCCTTGCCGTCGTCCCAGTTGGTGGCGGCGATGGCCATCACCGGCTCGTAGGCGGCGGGGAAGTTCTGGGTCGACACGTTGCTGTTGCCCGCAGAGGCGACCATCAGCACACCCTGGCCGTGGGCGTAGTTGATGGCGTTCTGCTCGGCGGTGCTGATCGACGTTCCGCCGAGGCTCATGTTGACCACCTTGGCGCCGTTGTCGGCAGCCCACGTGATGCCGTTGGCGATGGCGGAGCTGGGGCACGATCCGCTGTCGCTGCAAACCTTGATCGCCATGATCTTGATCGACAGGTGGAACCCGACTCCGGCCGTGCCCAGACTGTTGTTGGTCTCGGCGGCGGCGATCCCGGCTACGTGGGTCCCGTGCCCGTATCCGTCCTCGGGCGTGGGGTCGTTGCCGATGAAGTCCCACCCGCCAACCAGTTTCTGGTCGAGGTCGGGGTGGGAGGCGTCGATCCCGGTGTCCAGGATGGCTATGACCGTGTCGGCCAGCGCCTGGCCCTTGAGAGTGTCGTAGGCCACCAGCCAGTTGATGTCGGCACCGTGTGTCGCAGTGTCGCTTCCCACGGTCAGGGTGCCTTCGTTGTGGAGGTCCCACTTGATCCCGAAGTCGGTGTCGGTGGGCTTGTCCGGGCCGCTGTGGTCGTGGAGGGTCCTGATCCAGTTGGGCTCGGCGTAGGTGACACCTGGCATGGCAGCGGCCACCGCTGCCATCGCTCTGGGGTTGCCGGGGATGCTGAGCACGAACCCGTTCCCCCCGAGCAGGGCACGGTCGACCCGCCCTGACAGTGCTGAGGCCACGGCGCCGGGGTTGGCGCCGGGTTCGAGCCCTACGATCAGCTCTCCGGCGACGTAGCTGTCGCCGTGTGCCGGGGAGACGCCGGCGGCCGCACCTCCTGTGGCGCCCGTCGATGCCAGGAGCACCATTGCCAGGAGGACTCGTAACCAGCGCATGCCTTCTCCCGATTCGTGGACTCTTTAGAGCGTAGTCGTCGCCATGCCCGCGATCTATGGGGGAAATCGACCTACCAGGACCGCGCCAGCTGGTGTCCGACTCCGCAACGTTGTCTTGGGTGCCCCCCCGAAACAGCCCCGGACACACGGCCCTCTTGGCGCATACCAGGAGCGAAGCCGTGCACCGGTGGGAGCCTCCGGCCCCGGTTGGGGTCGATCGGCTAGGTTTTAGGGGAGTCAAAGAAAGGAGAACTCTTGACTTTCTGGGATCGGTTCGTAGAGCAGCTGCGGTCCTTTGCCGATGCGGCCGGGGAGTGGGCTGTCCTGATCGTGACCGCCCTGGTCGTCCTGATCGTTGGTCGGTGGATTCTGAAGTTGGTGAGGAACCTGATCGAGAGGTTGCTCGGGGCCAACTGGCTGGACGGTGTCTGGGAGCGTTCCGGCGCCAAGCAGGCGCTTGCTGGGACCGAACAGACTCCGGCGTCGATCACCGCCACCATCGTCTACGCCTACCTGCTGGTGGTGCTGTTGCTGATAGTGGCGAGGATCCTGACTCTGGTCACCATCGAGCGCCTACTCGAGCGGCTGTTGCTGTGGGTTCCGCAGCTCCTGCTGGCTGCGATCGTGGTGCTGGTGGCCGCCGCGGCGGCGGCGTGGACCGCGGAAGTGGTCCGGCCTTTCGCCGCAGAGCGGAGGGTGCCGTGGCTGGCCGGCCTGGTGCGTGTCGCCATCGTCGTCGTCGGTGTGTTGTTCGCTCTGGAGATCGTGAACATCACCTTCGCCGAGGACGTCATCAAGATCCTGGTGGCTGCGATCGGCGTCGCTCTTGCGATCGCCTTCGGGGTTGGTGGTATCGACACCGCCAAGAAGTGGTGGTCTCGGTATGGGGAGCCGGACAGCGTTGCCGGATCGAGTCAACCGAGTCCGAGGGACTTCCCCCGCTGAAGCGAGTGGCTGCCGTCTG
>CAYVTP010000028.1:17085-20400 GCA_964454615.1 uncultured Acidimicrobiaceae bacterium
TGCTGGCCGACGCCCACTGGTGGGTGGGCGAGCCCGAAGCGGCGGAGGCCGCCCTGGAACGGGCCTACGCCGGCTACCTGGAGGCGGACAACCCGGTGGAGGCTTCGGTGGTGGCCTCCAAGCTGGCCCACCTGGCGTCGGGACGGCTTGCCATGTCGGCCTATTCGGGCTGGCTGGCCCGTGCCGAGAAGCTGATCGAGGACGAACCCGACACCCACGCCCACGCCTGGCTGGCAGTGCACCGGGTGTTCCAGGTCTTGTCCGAGGGATCCGACCTGCGTCGGGCCATCGAGATCGCCGATGAGGGCCTGGACGTGGCCGAACGGACCGGGGAGAAGGACATGAGCGTGGTCCTCCTCAGCCTCAAGGGGACCGCCATGGCCTACATGGGCGAGTGGAAGGAGGGCATGGCGCTCATCGACGAGGCCGCACTGATGGCCATCTCAGAGCAGAGGGACCTCCGTTCGACCAGCGACGTCTACTGCATCACCATCTCGGCGTGCAGCAAGGTGGCCGACTACCGCCGGGCCTACGAGTGGACCGACCGGGCCGACAAGTGGCTCAGCGAGCGGAAGATCGGCGGCTACCCGGGGGTGTGCGAGGTGCACAGGGCCGAGCTGAAGGCGTTGCAGGGTGAGTGGGACGAGGCCCTGGAACAGGCGTTGAACGCCTGCGACATCCTGGAACGCTTCAACATGGTGTTCGACCTCGCCTTCGCCCGTTATGAGATCGGCGAGGTGAAGCGTCGTATGGGCGACCTGGCCGGTGCCGAAGAGTCGTTCGCCACCGCCTACGAGTACGGCCATCCGGCCCAACCGGGGATGTCTCTCCTCATGCTCAACCGGGGCCAGGTCGAGGAGGCCGTGGCGGCCATCAGCTCGGCCCTCGACCAGGTGACCCCTCAGGAATCCGACGGGACCGTGTCTCTCCTCCGGGGCACCCTCCTCCCGGCCCGGGTGGAGATCGCCCTGGCCGCCGGGGATCTGGACACCGCCGATGCCGCCGCCACCGAGATGGAGGAGATCGCCGCGGTGTTCGACAGCCCGGTGTGGAGGGCGCGTGCCCTCACCTGCCGGGGGGCGGTCGACCTGCACGGCGGCGAGCTGGGTGCCGCAGTGGAGGGGTTGGGCCGGGCGTGGCGGCTGTGGCAGGAGGTGGGCCTCCCCTACGAGAACGCCCAGGCACGCACCCTTCTCGGTCGTGCCCGGCTCGCCCTGGGCGACACTGTCGGCGGGGGCCTGGAGCTGAAAGCGGCCCGCTCCATCTTCGCCCGGCTGGGGGCGAAACGCGACCTGAGGATGGTCGACCAGCTGGCCGCCGAAGCAGGGTTGGCCGTAGCCACGGAGCGTTCCCGGGAGACCAAGACTTTCATGTTCACCGATATCGTCGGCTCCACCGACCTGATCGCCGTGATCGGCGACGACTCCTGGGAGAGCCTGAGGGAGTGGCACGATCGGAGCCTGCGGGAGTGCATCCGCCGCCACCAGGGTGTCGAGGTGAACCACACCGGGGACGGGTTCTTCGTCGCCTTCGACGACCCGGCGTTGGCTCTCGAATGTGCCATGGAGATTCAGCAGCGGCTGGCGGAGCACCGCCGGGAGCACGGCTTCAGCCCTTCGGTGAGGATCGGGCTTCACCTCGCCGAGACGACCCGGAGCGGGGACAGCTACACCGGGGCGGGGGTCCACACCGCGGCCAGGATCGGCGAGTTGGGCGACCGTGAGGAGATCGTTGCGTCGACGGCGGTTCTCGAGCCACTCGATGGGCTCCCGCTGACACTCTCCGAGCCGAGGACGGTGACCCTGAAGGGTGTTCCCGAACCGGTCGAGGTGGTCTCCGTCGACTGGCGGTGAGGGTCCGGAGGGGATTGGTCGCCCGGTCGAACGGGAGGCGAAGGGGCAGCCCACCACATCGAAGGATTTCGGCCTGATCCTGCCTCACAATCGAACCATCGTCGACTGTTCGCCGGCGTCAACCTCCGCTGAGCCTCAGCCGCAACTGAAGGATGCCACCGTCGACCAAGCTCCCTGGTTCCGGTTGGCCGATTTGCTTTCCCGTTCATCCGTGGCTACCTTCGGGTTACCGGGTTGAGGGCAACCTCGATTCGGAACCGACGCTGCCGAGAGGTGGCACCGGTGCTCGGCTGGTGGACCTGCTTTCGGGCAGGAGCACGAGTCGAGTCGAAAGCCCCGAGAGGGTGAGACTTCGGTCGCAACTCCCTCGGGGCCTTTCGCGTTCAGGGCGCCGACCGATCGACCGCAGGGGTGATCGAGCCCACGATTCTCGGGCCTGACACATGGACTCCCGATCGTGTAGGTTCGGAGCGGCTGTACCACTTGAAGTGGGCGGTGTAGTTCCGCTGATGCTCGGCCTTGCCCGCTACCACCGGGGCTGGTGCCGCGGGTGACCAGGGCGACCAAGGTCGCCACCAATGTGAGTCGCCTCATGGTCTGCTCCCTTCGCAGTTGCACCCCTACTCTTGGTTCACGCACGCGGGGGGCCGTTTGGTTCGCGGCGGGCCGACCTCGATGCCTCGGGCGGTGGCAGAATCGACGCCCAGGAGGTTGTCTACCTGCTACGTATAGAAGTCCTCGGCCCTGTCCGGGTCACCGGCGACGGTGTCACCGAGCCGCACCGGGACTCGCATCGCCGTCTCCTCGCCATCATGGCCCTGGAGGCCGGTCGTCGGATCGGGACCGAGCGGCTCATCGACATGTATTGGGGTGACCGGCCGCCGACGGAGGCCAAGGCGGCGCTGCAGACCCACATCTCCGCACTGCGGCGGCTCACCCGACCCGACCTGATACTCACCGAGGGTTACGGATACCGCCTCTCCACCGACGATGTGGAAACCGATGTGGCCTTGTTCGACCAGGAGGCGGCCACGGCGCGGATGGAGGCGGTGAACCGCAACTGGGAGGCCGCTCATGAGGCGGCCGCCCGGGCCTTGGCCCTGTGGCGGGGTTCCCCTTATCCGGACCTCGCCGATGACCAGTTCGCCCAACCCGAGCTGACCCGCCTCGAGCAAACCCGCCTGGGCCTCTGGGAACTCTGGGCCGAGTCGCTGCTGGCGCTGGGTGAGCCGGCCGAGGTTCTCCCCGAACTGGAGCGGCTGGTCGTCGAGAACCCCTACCGGGAACGTCTCTGGGAGCACCTGATGACCGCCCGCTACCGGATGGGGCGCAACGCCGAGGCCCTCCGCGCCTTCCGACAGCTCAGCGACCACCTGGCCGAGATCGGGCTCGAACCGGGCCCGGCGATCCGTCGTCTCGAAGAGAAGATCCTTCTCCACGAGCGCGAGCTGACCGCCACCCC
>CAYVTP010000029.1:0-7428 GCA_964454615.1 uncultured Acidimicrobiaceae bacterium
CTCCATGGCGGCGGGGGTGAGGAAGGTGGGTTGGTCGTTCCGGTCTGTCATCGAGCTGTGAAGGGTATACGGGACCGCCTTCAAGGGACATTCGGGGAAACGCCAGGGCGTTGCGGTGACCCGGACGGCCCTACAGTCGCGTCACCTTGTTCCAGCCGATCCGTACAGAGCGCATGACCATCCGGCCGATGCGCCCCGAAGACAGCGAAGGGCTCTACCAGCGCCGAAACGACCCCGAGGTGGCCCTTTACCAGAACTGGGAGCTCCCATACCCGAAGGATCGGTCCGAGGAGCTGATCTCGGGGGTGATGTCCCTGGACGGGCCAACCAACGAAGAGTGGTGGATGGCCGCGGTCGAAGACTCCAGTGGCGGCGTGATCGGGGATCTCGCGGTGCACCTGACATGGCAGGGGAGGAGTGCCGAGATCGGCTACACACTCGGCCACCGGCACTGGGGGAAGGGCTACGCGGTCGAGGCGGTGTCGGCCCTGGTGCGTTACCTCTTCGACGATCTCGGGGTCACACGGGTGTGGGGAATGCTCCATCCGGACAACCCGGCCTCGGCCATGGTCCTCGAGCGAGTGGGGATGCTCTTCGAGGGGCACACCCGTGGGTCATTCTGGCTCGGCGACGAGAACTCGGACGACTGGATCTACGGCATGCTCAAACAGGATTGGGAGGCGTGGGTCAACCGCCCGAGGACATCTCCTGCGGTGGTGGCCCTTGGTGATGTGACCGCTGAAAATCTGGGCGACGTGATGGGGCTGCGCACCCACCGGTCACAGGAGAGGTTCGTGGCACCCATGGGGTGGACTATCGCCCAGGCGTGGTATCCGGACGAGGAGGACGGGGCCCCTGTGGTGCCGTGGCTGAAGACCATCGTCGCCGACGACGAGATCGTCGGGGCCGTCATGGTGGCCCTGCAGACCGAGGCCCATCCGGAGCCCTCCCTGTGGCGGATGCTCATCGACCGAAGGCATCAGCGACGAGGTATCGCCAGCGTCGCCATGGACCTGGTCTTCGATCACCTCCGCTCGCTCGGGTCCGAGACCGTGTTGGTGAGCTGGGTCGAAGGGAAGGGATCGCCCGCGAACTTCTACACCGGTCTGGGCTTCGTCCCCACCGGGGAGATCGACGAGGGCGAGGTGGTCGCCAGAAAGAGCCTCGGGAAGTGAACCAGGACGAGCGGCTGGAGAACATCGCCGACGCACTGTCGATCCCAGGGGCCAAACGCCACATCTTCCTCTGCGCCGACCAGACCAACCCCAGGTGCGCGCCGAGGGAGGAGACGCACGCCCTGTGGGCCCATCTCAAGGTCCGGCTCAAGCAGCTGGGACTGTCCTCGCCACCCCCCGGCTGGTCCGGCGACCCGGACAAGGAGGCCTATCCGGTCGAAGCGGGAAGTGGCAGCGTCCTGCGGAGCAAGGTGGACTGCCTCCGGATCTGCGAGGCCGGCTGCATCGCTGTGGTTTACCCGGAAGGCACCTGGTATGCCGGGCTGGACATCGACAAGCTGGACCGGATCATCGAGGAGCACCTGGTCGGCGGGGTGCCCGTTGGCGAATTGGTCTTCGCTCGGGGAGAATTGAGGGGTGAAGTGGATTAGGCGGCTGTTCGTCGGGCTGGTGTTGTGGCGTCTGCTCGCCCCACCTATCCGACCGGCCTTCCGCCCGCCCCAGGAGCATCCCTGGCGACTTGGGGGCAGGACCGTGTTCGTCGCCGACCAGGAGTTCCTGGTCAGGGACACCGGCCCTGACGAAGGGGTGCCCGTCCTCCTGATCCACGGGCTGGGCGGATCGTCGCTCAGCGAGTGGTATCAGGTGGCGCCCAAGCTCGCTGCCTCCCGACGGGTGATCATGGTCGACCATCGGAGTCATGGACTGTCGCCCCTCGCCGCGGGGCGTTACGAGGTGGAGGATGTGGCAGATGACATCGTCGGCATACTCGACGCCCTCGCCGTCTCCCAGGTGGACGTCGCCGGCTACTCGATGGGAGGGACCGTCGCACAGGCGCTGGCGATTCGGCATCCCGGGCGTGTCAGGAAGCTCGCCCTGATTGCGACGTTCTCGTCGTTCCCCGAGAGGCGACGCGCCATGCTTAGGCTGGGGGCGGTCCTCACCCGGGCGTGGGAGCGGGTGACCGGACTGGGGACTCCGGAGGTGCGGGCCGGGTATCTCCTGGCGGCCGGGGCGGTGGAGAGGCGACACGCCCGGTGGCTCTGGGCTGAGACCCACCGGAGGAACCCGGATGCCGCCACCGAGGCCACCCTGGCGACCCTCAGGTTCGACTCCCGCTCTTGGGCCGGGCGCCTCGAAGTAGAGACCATGGTGATGATCC
Source organism: uncultured Acidimicrobiaceae bacterium (assembly GCA_964454615.1). GTDB lineage: Bacteria > Actinomycetota > Acidimicrobiia > Spongiisociales > ZC4RG35 > ZC4RG35. Next base: position 2,338 of record CAYVTP010000029.1, read on the forward strand.
CCGGAGGAGATCTCCTGGTGCCCCCAGCCTGGCAGTACGAGCTGGCGGGGCTGGTGCCCGATGTGAAGGTGGTCGAGATCCCCGACGCCCACCACGAGCTGGTCTGGACCCACCCCGACCGTGTCGCCGACGAGCTGACCTCGTTCTTCGGGTAGGACGGATCGGGGGCTCTAGTAGCCCGGGTCGAAAGTAGGAGGTTCGGCGATCCGATCGCAGCGGAAAGGATCCTGGCCGTGGGCCCCGTGGTATCGGTGTGTGGTGTCGTCGACCGCCAGCACGACCAAGTAACCGGGCACTGTCGCCTGGGTGTAGTTCATGCCAGGCTCTGGGCAACCGATCGACCCGTCGCTCCAGGTCACGTCCTCGTCGCTCACCACCTCGATGCGCTCCCGAGGGATCCCGAGATGCCGGGCCAGATCGCCGATGGCGAGATTCGCCCTGGCAGAAACCTGGGATGGATCCGGGCTGGACGTCGGGTTGGTGGATGTCGTGGTGGGGGGGTCGGCCATGGCATCCATCTCGACTCCGCAGGCGGCGACGAGCATCGCCAGGGCCAGTGTCGCGGTCAGCTTCATGTCAGTTTCGACGTCCCATGGCCGATTCCGGTTCCACAACACCCTATCGGCCCTTCAAGGGGCCCGGGCGACTCGCGGCGCCCCTGCTCCACCCCAGGATTGACGGGGCACGCTCGAGTGCCGTACCCCGCCGCCTCGGATAAGGTCTAGGGATCGGCCTCTCGCCGCGGAGTCCTCCGTCCGGATGAGGGGGCGGCCAACCGGTCAGGGGGTCACTACGGTCAGCCATCGAAATGCCATCGACACCGATCTGCCCGCCTCGGACGGCGGGGCTGGGGAAGGACTCGTGACGGGGGTGGATGTGGTCCAGCCCGGCAGAGGGGTTCTCGCCTCGTACCTAGCCCTCACCAAACCACGGATCATCGAGCTCCTGCTCATCACCACCGTTCCCGCCATGGTGCTCGGTGCCGGAGGTTGGCCGGGCACCTGGCTGGTTGTGGCCACCATGGTCGGAGGGACTCTGTCCGCCGGTGGCGCCAACGCGCTCAACAGCTACTTCGATCGGGACATCGATGCCCTGATGCGGCGCACCCGGCGTCGGCCACTGGCGAGTCGCCAGGTGCCCCCGGGTCGGGCAGCCGGTTTCGGGGTCGTCCTGGGAGTGGCCGGGTTCTTCTGGCTCGGCCTCACCAGCAACTGGCTGGCGGCATCCATCTCGACTGCGGCACTGCTCTTCTATGTGTTCGTCTACACGATCGGGCTGAAGCGTCGCACCGTGCAGAACATCGTCATCGGCGGCGCCGCAGGCGCCGCGCCGGCACTGGTCGGCTACGCCGCGGTCACCGGGACCCTCCGGCCCGAGGCGTGGGTGTTGTTCCTGGTGGTCTTCTACTGGACACCACCGCACTTTTGGGCTCTGGCCATCCGCTACCGAGACGACTACGCCAGGGCCGGTGTTCCCATGCTCCCCGTGGTGGTCGGTGTGCCGGCGACAACCCGCCGGATGCTCCTCTACACCTGCCTGGTGATCGCCGTCTCCCTGATGCTGGTGCCGCTGGGATCGATGTCCTGGGTGTACCTGGCTTCAGCGGTGGCCCTCGGCGCCTGGTTCCTCTGGCAGACGTGGCGGACCCATCGGGCACCGGAACGGGCGATGGGGCTGTTCACCGCCTCCAACGTGTATCTGGCAGCCCTGTTCGCCTCGGTCATGCTGGACGTGCTGCTGTGAGACGGGCGGCTCTCATCGTCGTTCTGGTGGCCCTAGCCGCATCTGGGTGTGGCGATGGCACTCCCACGATCCACGCCCAGATCGCCTCCCATCCTGCCGGCATCGGGACCGGCCAACAGAGGGTGCTGATCGGCCTCATCGATCTCGACTCCAACCGGCTGGCGGCATCGCCCGACGTGGAGGTCACGGCAACACTTCGAGATCGATCCGGCTCGCCCCTGGCAACCGTCGAGGGCGAGTTCGTCTGGATCGTGCCCAACGTGCGCGGCGTCTACTCATTCCTGTTCGACATCCCCGAATCGGGAGACTTCCAGGTCACCCTGGATGCCGGACCGTTGGGCAGGAACATCGGCCCGATACGACTTACCGCACGTGCCGACACCCCGGTTGTCGGTGTCGGAGACACAGCTCCCCTCTCCGAGACCAGGACCATTCCCGAATACGAGCTGCGTGACATCACCTCCGATCCAGAGCCGGACCCGAGGTTCTATCAGATGACCGTGGCCGAGGCGGTCACTTCGGGGCCCTCGGTGATCGTTTTCGGGACCCCGGCGTGGTGCAGCTCCCAGGCATGCGGACCGATGTTGGCCCAGGTGCGGGGTCTGGCCCCAGAATTCCCCGATCTCAACTTCGTGCACGTGGAGATCTACGAGAACATCCACGTCAACAGTTTCGAGGAGCTGGAGCTGGTCGCCGCGGTGGCCGAATGGGGACTCGTCTCGGAGCCCTTCATCTTCGTGATAGACCGCCAGGGCCGGGTATTCGCCTCATTCGAAGGCGCCGCCTCCGACAACGAGCTTCGGGACGCCTTCACCAGGGTGCTGCAGTAGCGGGTCGCTGCGCTCCCATGCAATCACTTCGTGATTGCGTACCTGGTACCCCGCTCGCTCCGCTCGCTTGTACCTGGTACCCCGCTCGCTCCGCTCGCTTGTACCTGGTACCCCGACCGCGGCCTGACGGCACACGAGGGAGCAGGGGCGAACCCGATCCATGTTTCGGTCACGTCACTCGGTCTGGTAGTCACTTCGGGGTACCGGGTACCGGGTACTGGGTACCGGGTACTGGGTGGGGGGACTCCCTGGTTATGATGCCGAACCGATGGCATCGCTCCGTCACCGACTGACGCGCCTGGCAGCCCTGGTGGCGGCTACTTTCATCCTTGCCGGGTGTGCCCTGATCGAGATCGAAGACGCGGCACTGACCACCTTCGACCCGGCAGGGCCCAACGCCCGCCGGCTCGACGACCTGTTCTGGCTGGTGTTCTGGATCGCAACCGTTGTCTTCGCCCTGGTGATGATCGCCCTCGGTTTCATCATCTTCGCCTTCCGTGATCGCGGCGACTCGGACAAGGAGCCGAAGCAGCTCCACGGCAACGCAAGGCTGGAAGTGGTCTGGACCGTGATCCCCGCCCTGATCCTGGCCGCCATCGCGGTGCCGACGGTGTCGGGCGTGTTCGATCTCACCGGTTGTGAGGACGACTCGATGAGGATCGAGGTGATCGGCCACCAGTGGTGGTTCGAATACCACTATCCGGACTACGGCTTCGAAACCGCAAACATCATGGTGATGCCGGTGGACGAGGAGGTGTGCCTGGAGATGACCTCCGAAGACGTCCTCCACAACTTCTGGGTCCCTGCCATCCACGGCAAGCGATACCTGATTCCCGGCCAGACCACCCTTCTACGTTTCGAGGCCGACCGGACCGGCGTGTTCCAAGGCCATTGCGCCGAGTTCTGCGGTCTCTCCCACAGTCTGATGCGGGCGGAGGTGCACGTGGTGCCACGGCCCGAGTTCGAGGCTTGGGCCCAGTCTCAGCAGGAGCCGGCGGCGGTCCCCGAGGAGGGAACCCTGGCCCACGAGGGACTCGAGCTGTATCGGGCCCGGTGCATCCAGTGTCACGCCATGCGTTTCGACCAGGACGACTTGACCGTCGCCATCCCCCGGTCGGCGTTCAACGGCCCCGACCTCACCCATTTCGCCTCGCGGCCGATGTTCGCCGGGGCGGTCCTCCCTGAAGGAGGGGAGACCTGGGGTGTCGCCCTTCGACGGTGGCTCGCCGATCCGCCCAACATCAAACCGGGCAGCTTCATGCCAAACCTGGGACTGACCGCCCAGGAGATCGAGGCGCTGGTGGCATTCCTGGAGGCAACCGAGTGACCGCCACCGCCCAACGCCCGTCCAGCACCGTTTTCCGCAGGCCACGGTCGACCTACGGCTTCTGGTCGTGGATCACGACTGTCGACCACAAGCGGATCGGGATCATGTACGGGTATGCCGCCTTCTTCTTCTTCGTCATCGGCGGACTCGAAGCCTTGTTGCTACGCATCCAGCTGGCCCAGGCCAACTCCGAGTTCCTGACCGCCGGCGCCTACAACGCCCTGTTCACCATGCACGGCACGACGATGGTGTTCCTGTTCATCATGCCGGCGTCGGCGGCCTTCATGAACTACCTGTTGCCCCTTATGATCGGGGCGCGTGACGTGGCCTTCCCACGGCTGAACGCCCTCTCCTGGTGGATCTTCTTCTTCGGCGGGATCTTCCTCTACTCCACCTTCTTCTTCGGCACCTCGCTGGCCCCGATCGGCCCTGACGGGGTTCCCGGCAACCTGGCCCCCGGAGGCGGGCCGGGGAGCTTCAACATGCTGGCCCAGTCCCCGGACGGGGGATGGTTCGGCTACCAGCCGAACGCCGGCCCCCTCTACTCGCCGGGCACGGCCATGGACTACTGGGCCCTGGGGCTGCAGATCCTCGGGCTGGCCTCAATTGTCTCGGCGATCAACTTCATCGTCACCGTGTTCAACATGAGGGCTAAAGGCATGCGGCTGCTGAGGATGCCGGTCTTCGTGTGGATGACCACCGTGGTCGCCTTCCTGCTCCTCTTCTCACTTCCCATCATCGCCATCGCCCTCTTCATGGTCACCTTCGACCGGCAGTTCGGCTCTGTGTTCTTCGAGGCGACCGCCGGAGGCGATCCGGTCCTCTGGCAGCATCTGTTCTGGCTGTTCGGCCATCCCGAGGTGTACATCCTCATCCTCCCCGCCATGGGCATCGTCTCCGAGGTGCTCCCGGTGTTCTCCCGCAAGCCGTTGTTCGGCTACTCGGCGGTGGTGTTCGCCGGTGCGGCCATCGCCTTCCTCGGGTTCGGAGTCTGGGCCCACCACATGTTCGCCTCCGGGATCACTCCGGTGGCCCAGGCGGCCTTCGGTCTGGCCACCATGACCATCGCCATCCCCACCGGTATCAAGATCTTCAACTGGATGGGCACCATGTGGGGAGGTCGGCTTACCTTCAACGTGCCGATGCTGTTCGCCATCGGCTTCCTCGCCATGTTCACCATTGGCGGACTGT
>CAYVTP010000029.1:7438-19157 GCA_964454615.1 uncultured Acidimicrobiaceae bacterium
CACGCAGTGGTCCCTTCCGACTGGCAGCAGACCGACACCTACTTCATCGTTGCCCACTTCCACTACGTGCTCTTCGGCGGGGCGGTGTTCGGGATCTTCGCCGGGCTCTACTACTGGTTCCCCAAGCTGACCGGTCGGATGCTCGACGAGCGGCTGGGCAAGGCCCACTTCTGGCTCCAGTTCGTAGGGTTCAACCTCACCTTCGCCCCGATGCACTGGCTGGGCATGCAGGGAATGGTCCGCCGCACCTGGAAGTATGCCCCCGAGTTCGGCCTGGAGCCGTGGAACCTGGTAGCCACCGTCGGGGCGTTCATCATCTCCCTCAGCATCCTGATCTTCATGATCAACTGGTACCGGAGCAAGAGGCGCGGTGCGCTGGCAGGCATGGACCCGTGGGATGCGCGAACCGTCGAGTGGATGACTCCCAACCCGCCTCCCGAGCACAACTTCACCAATCCGCCCGTCGTGACCGGCCTGGACCACTTCTGGCACCTCAAGTACGAGGAGGACGAGGAGGGTCGGGCGGTGCGGCGGGAGGGGGCTGACGCACTGGTGGCCCAGCTGGAACACGACGGGTACAACCCGCCCAAGCCGATCCACCTGCCCAATCCGAGCTACTGGCCGATCCTGATGGCGACCGGCATTCCCCTCGCCTTCTGGGGGATCATCTATCACACGACTGCCTGGGGCAAGGCCCTGATCGCGATCGGAGCGGTCGTCATCCTGACCTCCCTGATCGGATGGTCGATCGAGCCCCTCGAGGATCCCCATGAGGACCACCACGAAGACGGGGAGGGCCCCGATGCCGACGATGACGGGGAGCAGGGGGAGTCCGATGGCTGAGGCCCACAGCGCAGTCGCAGCCCATCCGGAGCACGAGTCGACCGGCATCAGCAATGTCAAGCTGGGGATGTGGGTGTTCCTCAGCAGCGAGTTCCTCTTCTTCGGGGCGCTGATCGCCAACTACCTGCTCTACTCGAACCGGGCCGGTTTCGAAGGCATCTACCCGGCGGAGATCTACGACATCCCCTTTACCTCGGTCAGCTCGTTCGTCCTGCTGATGAGCTCGCTGACGATGGTCCTGGCTCACCATGCCCTCGGCCGGGGGGATCACAACGGGGTCCGAACCTGGCTGTTCGCCACCGCCGCTCTGGGAGCAGTGTTCCTCGGGGGCCAGGTCTTCGAGTTCACCGAGTTCGTCACCATCTACGGGGCGACACCCTCTATGAACCCGGCGTGGTCGGCGTTCTACCTCCTCACCGGGTTTCACGGCCTCCACGTCGCCCTCGGAGTCATCATGCTCTTGACCCTCTGGGGCATCTCCCGGCGCCGGGGCGCGCTCAGCGACAAGCAGGGGCTCAACCTGGAGATGGTCGGGCTGTACTGGCACTTCGTCGACATCATCTGGATCGTCATCTTCACCGTCGTCTACTTGATCTCGATCCCTCCGACATGAGCTCAGACAAGGCCCACTCCCACCCCACCCCCGGCCAGTACTGGAAGATCGCCGCCTTCCTGGCGGTGCTCACCGCGATCGAAGTGGCGATGTACTACATCGACGAGGAACTGGGGCTCGGTGCTCTCAACGCGGGGATCCTGGTCACCCTCTCTGCGATCAAGTTCATCATCGTGGTGGGGTGGTTCATGCATCTCCGGTACGAAAAGCCGCTGCTCAACCGGTTCTTCGCCGCCGGTTTCATCCTCGCCTTATCCCTATACCTCGTGGTACTCGCCTCCTTGGGCGTGGTCGTCATCCGTGGCGGCTACTGAGAAGGGCGAGCATCCAACCGCCAATAGGGCGCTTTCCTGCACGGACGCCCCTGCACACGACGGCACGTGCAGTTTCACACCGTCCAGGGGGAACCGTGCACGCGGCTAGGCGAACGAAATGGTAGAAACGGCACGATGAACGACCTCCAACCGGGACGCTTCTTCCTCCCCGGGCCCACCGAGGTCCATCCCGACGTCCTCGCTGCCCAGGCCGGCCCGATGATCGGCCACAGAGGGAGGCCGATCCAGGAGCTGATGGCGAGGATCGCAGTCGGTCTCGGCCCGGTGTTCCAGACGACCCGGCCGGTGGTGGTGTCCGCATCCTCGGCCACGGGACTGATGGAGGCGGCGATCAGGAATGGGGTTGGCAACGGCAGGGTCCTGGCCATGGTGAACGGTGCTTTTTCGGGGCGTTTCGCCGAGATAGCGGTGATGTGCGCCAAGGACGTAGAAGTCTGGGAGGTGCCCCCGGGGTTGGTGCACTCACCGGACGAGCTGGAAGAGCGACTCGCAAGCACCGTCTACGAGGCGGTGATCCTCACCCACTCGGAGACTTCCACAGGGGCACTCCAAGACCTGGAGACGATCGCAGGCCTGGTGGCACGGCATCCCGACACCCTTCTCATGGTGGACTCGGTTACCGGGATCGGCGGGGTCGAGATCTACACCGACAAGTGGGCTATCGACTTCATCCTCACCGGCTCCCAAAAGGCCCTTGCCCTGCCTCCCGGGCTCGCCTTCGGTGTGGCATCCGAGGCCATGATGGAGCGGGCCCGGACGATTCCCGACAGAGGCTGGTACTTCGACCTCGACCGCCTTGTCCGGAACCTGGAGTCCGACCAGACTCCGGCGACTCCCGCGATCTCACTCCTCTATGCGCTCGACGTCCAGTTGGGCCGGATCCTCTCCGAGGGCATGGAGCAGCGTTGGGAGCGCCATCTCGCCATGCAGGGAAGACTGGTGGAGTGGGTAGCGGACATGGCCGCGGAGGGCGGGACCGCCGAGATCCTGGCAGCGGAGGGGGAGCGATCGCCGACGGTGACCTGTCTCAGGGCGGACGACTCTACGAGTCTGGTGGAGGAAATGCGCCGGCGCGGCTGGGTGATCGGTGCCGGATACGGTGAGCTCAAGGACTCGACGGTCCGGATAGGTCACATGGGCGATCACACCGTCGCCGAGCTCGACGGCCTCCTCGAAGTCCTCACAGACGTGATCCGATGACCTTCACGGTGGTTGTCACCGACCGGGTCTCGATCGACGGCCTCGGTCCGTTGGCCGAGGACGACAGGTTCAGGCTGAGGGTCTTCGAGGACTCCAGGTCAGAAGGTTTCAAGGAGGCGATGGCGACGGCGGATGCTCTCATCGTGAGGAGCGCGACCAGTGTCGATGTCGATCTCCTCGAGAGTGCACCAAGGCTGAAGGTGGTGGGCCGGGCCGGCGTTGGGGTCGACAACATCGACGTCGACGGGTCGACGGAACGAGGGGTGGTTGTCTTCAACGCCCCGGACGCAAACACGGTGGCGGCGGCGGAGCTCACCATGGCGCTGATCCTCGCCGTCGCACGCGGTGTCCTCGAGGCCGATCGATCGATCAGGGAGGGCCGCTGGGACCGCTCGCGCCTGGTCGGCACCGAGCTCCGCGGCAAGACCCTTGGCATCATCGGCGGTGGACGGATCGGAGGCGAGGTTGCCCGATTGGCCCGGGCCTTCGGCATGGAGGTGGTGGTCTTCGACCCCTACATGAGCTCGGAGAGGGCCATCACGCTGGGCGTCGAGCCCGGTGATCTGGGCCGGGTCGTGGAGGACTCCGACGTCATCTCCCTTCACGTGCCGCTCAATGAGGACACACGGGGCCTCATCGATGCCGATGCCATCTCGCGTATGAGGCCGGGTGTCCTGGTCATCAACACGTCTCGCGGCGGTGTCGTCGACGAGGGTGCGCTCGCTGAGGCTCTGTCCGACGGGCGGATCGGCGGTGCCGCCCTCGACGTGTTCGACACCGAGCCGTTGCCCCCCGACAGTCCGCTGCGCGATGCTCCCCGGCTGGTGCTGACCCCACACCTGGGGGCGTCGACCCGGGAGGCTCAGCGCAGCGTGGCCCTGGAGGTGGCACGCTCGATCAGGGCCGCGCTGGTAGACGGTGATCTCACCGGGGCGGTGAACGCCGAACGGTTGTAGGTCGCTTCGCTCCTCCGGCTCGCACCGCTCGCCTGATGTACCCCGCACCTGGATCTGATCCCACCTATCGTGTCCCCCCACTCGTGGGGGGACCGCACGGACGTAGTCCGGGCGAGGGGGGTGCGAGCTGTGCGAGCTCGTCTGTCACCTCCCGCGCGTGGGGTGGGTGACGGGCCGCACTTCGTGCGGCGCCCCCCTCGATCTCGCTTCGCTCCATCGGTCCCCTCGTGAACGGGGGGACACCCTGGGTGCTCAGTCTCTGAAGACGAAGACCGCCAGGATGATGGTGATCACGGTGGCTATGCCCACGAAGGCGAACATCACCTCGCCGAAGGTGAGCCGCATGTTGGGTTTCGAGCCGGCGAGAGCGGAGAATCCAAGGATTCCGCCGGCGGTGATGATGGCGATGACAGCGGCACCGTTGGTGACCAGGTGGTTGGCCTCGAAGAGGGTGATGGCGAAGGGGAGGACCAGGAGGAGCAGGAGCAGGACTCCGGTGAGCGGGATGGTGATGGCGTGGCCGATCCTCTTGCGGACCTCTGCGACCTCGTCGGCCTCCCCCTCGTCGAGGGCAACCGGGGTGCCAAAGACCTGGGGCACGGCGGCCGTGATCGCCCCGAGTAGAGCACCTCCTATGACGATCACTCCGAAAGTTGCCAGCACTGGAAGCTGGATCGGTGACGGCTCAGCCGTGGACAGGGGAGTCCCCAGAGCAGTGAGGATCGCGGCACCGGCCACTCCCAGTATCAGACCGACCCCGACGCCCACCCAGCCCGTGGACGACCGGGAGCTGGACAGCTGCATGGCCGGGTTGCTCCATGCCGTGACAGCCCTGGACAGCGAGGCGACAGTAGCCCCGAACAAGATGCTGATCAGGGCCGACCCGAGCATCAACCCACCAGGTGTCGCCAGCACGGCAGGCCGTCCGTCCTCGGCAAGCATGGCGTCTGGTGCCCAGAAGCCGCTGGCCACCAGGAACGCGATCACGCCGAAAGCCGCCCCCGTCCAGGCTCCAACCCGGACCGCGATCCTGACCCGCTCCGACATCGCCACCGGCTCGAGCACCTCCTCGGGCTCTGGCTCGTATTCCTCCTCGGGCTCGGCGGCTGCGGGTGGCTCGAGCACCGCAACCGGGGCGGTTCGTGCAGGCGCTTCCTGAGTCGTGTCGGCGGCTTCTTCCGGCTCTGGAGCGGTTGTCGGGGCTGTGGGAGCGGGGGTGGCGGCCGGCATCGGTTCTCCTCCCGCCCAGGCCGAGAGGATGTCCTCGGCGGTGGTCCCGTTGGCTGCGGCACGCGCCGCCGCGGAACGCTGCACCAGGGCCGATGGGGTACCCAGAGCGTTGGCGGCCGCTTCCAGCAGATCACTCACGGGAGGGGACTCTAGCCAATGATGGACCAGTGCCCCCTCCTGGGGGTCGAGTGGACCTTCAGCCTCGTGGGGCGGTCAGCGGCCGGCGTTGCCGGCGTCGCGCCACGCCAGCCATTCGGCAACCGGGGCCAGGTCATAGCCGGTCCGCCCGTCGAAGCCCAGGGTGATCATGGTGGCCCCGGCAGCGACCAGCGCATCGGCCCTCACCTGGTCGAACTGTGGCCTGGCACCACACGATCTCTCGATCTGGGCAGGGTCCCGGCCGACGTCGCCGCAGTGCCGGTCGAGGACCTGGTTCTTGTGGGCGATGGTCTCGGCATTGCCGAATCCGTGCCATATGTCGGCGAACTCAGCGGTGTATCGGAGGGTCTTCCTCTCTCCTCCTCCTCCGATCATCAGCGGGATCTTCCTGAGGGGAGGTGGGTTGAGTTTCGCCATCCTGGTCTCGATCCTGGGGAGCCCTGCCCGGAGCTCGGCAAGCCGCGACCCGGCGGTCCCGAAGTCGTAGCCATACTCGTCATAGTCTTTCTCGAACCAACCGGCCCCCAGGCCGAGGATCAGGCGTCCACCCGAGATGTGGTCGACGGTGCGGGCCATGTCGGCGAGCAGGTCGGGGTTTCGGTAGCTATTGCATGCCACGAGAGGGCCGATCTCGATCCGCTCTGTGACTTCTGCCCACGATCCGAGCATCGTCCAACACTCGAAGTGGAGCCCGTCGGGGTGGCCAGAGAGGGGGTAGAAGTGGTCCCAGTTGAAGGCTGCGTCCACCCCCATCTCCTCGGCGAGGGCCACGGCTCGACGTATGGTGGGGTAGTCGGAGTGCTGGGGCTGTAGCTGGACGGCGATTCGGATCCTGTGTGACATGTCACCTGGCTCAGGGGATTGCCCTGACCCTAGTTGTCGATCCCGTGCATCGAGTCGGCGATGAGGTGGTCGACCACGGCTATCAGCGCATCGCGCTCCTCACCTCCGGCGTCGAGCGTGGCCTGGTAGACGTCGAGCTGTCGATGAGCGCTGGTGCCCTCGGCGATGATGGTCCGGGCGCGCTCCGTCTCGTCGACCACATCGAACTCGACTATCTCCTCGTGGACCAGGCCGAGCAGCTCGTCGATCAGGTCGACCATGGAGACCAGCTCGCCACGACCGAAGTCGACCAGGGTCCCGCCACTCCCGTAACGCTGGGCCCGCCAGATGTTCTCGTCGATCAGGCCATTCCGGTAGGTGCGCCACTTCTGGTTCCTTCGGCGGAGCTGATAGAGGTAGCCGAGAATGCACTGATAGAGGGCGGCGACGGTCATGGCGTCGTCGAGCCTGGTGCACACGTCACTGATCCGCATCTCCAGCGTGGGGTACTTGCCCGATGGCCTTATGTGCCACCACAGCTTCGAGGAATCCTCGATGAGCCCGGCGTCGACCAGGGCGCCCAGGTAACGCTGGTACTCGCCCCAGGAGACGAACTCCTCGGGGAGGCCGGTCCTCGGCATGTTCTGGAAGATCACCAGCCTGTAGGCGAGGAGCCCGGTGGGTGTCCCATCCCAGAATGGCGAAGAGCTGCTCAGGGCGAGCAGGTGCGGGAGCATGTACTTGACCTGATTCATCAGGTCGATCCTCAGGTGCTCGTCCTCGATGCCCACATGGACGTGCATCCCGCAGATCACGAGTTGTCTCGCCACCTGCTGGAGGTCGGCCGCCAACCGCATGTAGCGGGGCTCTTCGGTGGTCTCCTGGTGGGCCCAGTGGGCGAACGGGTGGGTCGAGGAGGCGATGATGGCCGCCCCGTACTCGCCCACCACCTCGGAGAGATCCTTGCGCAGTCTCGCCAGGTCGCTCCGTGCGTCGGACACCTTGGCGCTGATCTTGGTCCCGACCTCGATCTGGGCCTTTAGGAACTCGTGGGCCACCTGGTGCCCGAGCACGTCGCCGATCACCTTCCACATGTCGGGTGGCGGGCTCTTTATGAGGTCGCGAGTCTCACGGTCGACGACCAGGTACTCCTCTTCGATGCCGATGGTGAAACTTGGCCGCTGCATGTGGTCGGCAACCCTAGTTTTCCCAGGGTGTGTGCACCGGTTGACGGATTCCGTTGGGCTGTGCACACGCATCGGGTTGCGTGTGCAGGGGTTGACGTCAGAGGCGCTTCTGTGCACACGCCAGGCGGAGTTCTTCGCACTCCTCCCTGACGTGACAGCCCTCCAGGTGGTCGTTGACCAATCCCACAGCCTGCATGAAGGCGTAGACCGTGGTGGGACCGACGTAAGTCCAACCCCGGCGCTTCAGGTCCTTCGACAGCCCTGTCGATTCGGCGGTGGTGGCCGGGATGTCCGTGGGCGGGCCCCCGGCAGGCGGCTCCCAGGACCAGAAGTAAGACGCAAGAGAGCCCTGCTCCTCGATCAACTCCAGGGCGCGGTGGGCGTTGTTGACGGTGGAGCGGATCTTTCCCTCGTGTCGGACGATGCCGGCATCCGCCAGCAGTCGGGCAACGTCGTCCTCGCCGAAACCGGAGACGATTCCCGGCTCGAACCCGGCGAAGGCGGAGCGAAAGGCCTCGCGCTTCCTCAGGATGGTCAGCCAGGAGAGGCCGGCCTGGAACCCCTCCAGGCAGATCTTCTCGAACAGCCTGCTGTCGCTCTCCACCGGCCGACCCCACTCCTCGTCGTGGTACCGGCGATAGATCTCCGGCTCTGACCCCCACCAGCATCGGACCAGGCCGTCTCCCCCGATCACGGCTTCCACGTCAGTCATCAACCTCCGACCGGCGTCGATGAGATCGACGGCGACGACGCGACACAGCCAGAGCGAGAACACCGGCGATGGCGCCGAACCCGGCGAGAGTCGGGACCCAGACGCTGGCAAAGGCCTGGACGACCACCGCCGCACCAACCGGCACGAGAACCGGTGGCCCCAGCCACTCCTCCAGTTGGGCGAGGTCATCTCGCACCGGTCGCATGGCGTCTTCTTCGGCGAAATACACGAACCCGGTGGCGCGGAAGCCGGGACTGCCGACGTCCGGCGTGCCGTACCGGACTGCCCCGCCCACGTCCCGGAAGGGCCGGCAGTTGGCACCGTTACCCCCCGGAACCTGATACCACTTCCCGCCGTGGAGTTGGAGCCCGAGGTGCTGCGGCGGCTCGCCCCAGTATCGGACCACCACCGATGCCGACCTGGCTTCCCGGAAGAGCAGGCCCGGAACGGCAGTGATCGTCTTCTGCTCGAACACACCCACCGTCTCCGGGCCGATCTCGTGGGTGCGCGGGGAACAGGCGTGTGCCGGGAGGGCGAACAGCCAGGACACGATCACGACCAAGGCCGTCAGTGCAGCTCTCCGGGCCATTTCAAGAGGAGATTACGACTGTGGGGCTCTAGCGGTGGGTCAGTCCGCCTGGTCCACGGCGGCCACAGCCCAGGCGAGGCCCGTCTGGGGGTCTTCGACGGCGAGGCGTAGCGCCCAGCCCGTCGGAGGGGCGCCGTCGTCGAACCAGTACCAGGACATCCTCGAGACGGCCGATCCGACAAGGTTCGGGTCCGGCGGCCAGGGGAGATCGGCCAGCGTCGCTACCACCCACCAGGCGCCATAACGCCCAGCTGCGGTCCCGCGTCGTCGACCGTGCGCTCCTCCCGACGCTCCCGCCCAGGCCATCCAGGCAAGGGCGCCATCCGGTTCGAGCCGGCCTGTTCGGCCCCGGCTGAGGCCGAGCGAGTGGATGGCCGACCTCGAGTCACCTTCGACGGTCGACACCTCGCATCGGCCGTTGGACTCCGTGGTCCAGGGACTGACCAGCTCGGACAGCGCCGCCTCAGAGTCGGGATCGTCGATCCGCTCCGAACCGCTTGGCAGCTTCGTCTCTTCGACTTCGGGGACCGGCGGCGTCGGCGTGTCGACCTTGTCCGCCTTGTAGGTGGCAACCGCGTAGGCAGGTTCCCAGGGCTGGAGGATGTCGGGAAGATCGGGGACCTCACCGCTTCCACCGTCGCCCCGGACCGTGCGCTCGGCGGCAAAGGTCATCCTCGCCGGCCCGATCTCCAGATGCGGGCTCAGGTCGGCCCAGGTCTTGGTGCTGGCGGCGACCTCGGCCAACGGGCCCAGGGTGAACCGGGCAGGTCCTTCGGTGACGGCAGGCCCGGCCCATTCCGGCGGAGACTCCAATGCCAACCGGTAGCGGATGTGCTCGTCCACCCCCCATAGTTGGCGTCCCCGGACCAGCGCCTCCTGACATCGCTCCCGCAGAGCCACCAGCGTCTCCCAGCGTCCGTTGGCGCAATAACGGTCGATGGACCGGAGCAGCTCGTCGGTGTCCGAGGTCTCGATCGCCTCGGCTACGGCCGGCTCGATCAAGGCCCCGTCTCCACCGGCAGGTCCCTGCGCGACCACTCGGAGAAGGAGCCGGCGTATAGGTCGGGCATCTCGAGGCCCGCTGCAACCATCGCAACGGCCAGATGGCAGGCGTTCACCCCGCTGCCGCAGTAGACGACAGGTTGCTCGAGATCGCCGTACATCCCGGACAGCGCACCGGCGTCGAGGAATCGTCCGTCGTCATCCAGGTTGTCGGTTAACGGCCGGTTGACCGCGCCAGGTATGTGGCCCGCTTTCGGGTCGACAGGCTCCACTTCCCCGCGAAAACGCTCCGGGGCCCGCGCGTCGACCAGGGTGCGGCCCGCCAATCGCTGGCGGGCGACCACTCCCTGGTATCCGTCAGGCTCCGGATAGTGGCTGGGCTCAGGGGTGACCTCGCCGCTCTCGACGGGATGGCCGGCCTCGACCCAGGCCTGGTAACCGCCGTCGAGAAGGGAGACGGCATCGTGCCCGATGGAGCGGAGCATCCACCAGAGCCGAGCCGCGACAGCACCCCCGGCGTCGTCGTAGACCACCACCTCGTCTTCGGGCCCGATGCCCAGCCGCCCCAGGGTGTCTGCGAACTCGGGCAGCGGCGGCAAGGGGTGCCGGCCATCGAGACCCGGGGTGGCGGCCAGATCGGTGTCCAGATCGACGAACACCGCCCCGGGAATGTGGCCCTCCTCGTAGGCACCATGGCCATGGTCGGGGTCGTTGAGGGACCATCGGATGTCGCAAACCCTCACGTCGGCGATTCTGGTGGCCAGGTCCTCGGGGGAGATGAGAGGGGGGTGCACCATCTCCATTTAACGCGTTCTGTGAAGGTTTGTGGCGACCCCTCCGACAGAGATCTTCACAGAACGGATCGCGGCCGCCTACTCCTCCTCGGCGCGGTTGAGCTCCGAACCGAGATCGGTGATGGTGTTCCCGACGGCAGTGGCGAAAGTGCTGGCTGCTTCCTTGACCTGGCGGCGGACCTCGGGCTCCTGGAGTGCCGCTCCCACCGAACCGGCGATTTGGCCCCATGCCCGGGCCAGCGTGGCGAGCGCCTCACGGACCTCGTCCTCGGTGGGGCCGCCGTCGGCGGTGGCCTCTCCATAGGTCTTTCTCAACCGCTGGCCGAGCGCCCTGAACTCGGCGGCCACCGTGTCCCAGGGGTCTTCCGTTGACGTAGGATCGTCTGCGTGCGCCTCCACCTTCTCGATGGTACCTACGAGATCTTCAGGGCCCACTACGGACGACGCGACACTGTGGTCGGTCCGGACGGGAGAGACCTGAGGGCCACGCTCGGGATCCTCGAGTCGACCCTGTCACTCCTCCGCGAGCCTGGTGTCACCCACCTGGCGGCCAGCTTCGACACCGTCGTGGAGTCGTTCCGCAACGACATGTTCCCCGGTTACAAGTCGTCGGAGGGCATGGACCCGGAGATCCTCGCCCAGTTTCCCCATGCAGAAGCGGCGATGGAGGCGATCGGAGTCGTGGTCTGGCGGAACATCGAGTTCGAAGCGGACGACGCCCTGGCAACGGCCGCGGTCCGCTGGGTGGAGGAGGTCGAGCAGGTGGTGATCCTCAGCCCCGACAAGGACATGATGCAGGTGGTCCTAGGCGACCGGATCGTCTCGTACAACCGGCGCGAGCAGAAGTTGATCGACGAAGACGGGGTGTTCGAGAAGTTCGGCGTCAGGCCCGAGTCCATCCCCGACTACCTGGCCCTCGTCGGCGACACGGCCGACGGTGTGCCCGGCCTGCCCGGCTGGGGCGCCAAGTCGGCATCGACCGTGCTGGCCCGCTACGGGAAGCTGGAACTGATCCCCGAGGACCCCGCCGAGTGGGAAGTGACCGTGCGCGGTGCCGACAAGTTGGCCTCGGTTCTCGTACAACAGAAGAGGGAGGCCCTTCTCTACCGGGAGCTGACGACTCTCCGGCTCGATGTGCCGTTGGCGGAGGATCTGTCGGATTTGGAATGGCAGGGTGTGCCCAGGGGACGGTTCGTCGAGTTCTGCTCCGAGATGGGGTTCGACCCGGAGGCGATCCGGGTACACCGGTGGGCGGTCTAGTGTCCCCCCGTTTACGG
>CAYVTP010000030.1:0-585 GCA_964454615.1 uncultured Acidimicrobiaceae bacterium
CACCATCGACGGGACGGGTTTTCAACCCGACCAACAGTTCGTGATCCTGTTCGGCCTCCTCCACAGCGAGCCCCTGGGAACAGGCTCCACCGATTCACTGGGACAGGTCAAGGCCCGGTTCCCGGTTCCTCAAGTCTCCCCGGGCGACTACGAGGTGTTCGTGTGTACCAACCACAACCCGTCCGCCTCCTACCCCTGCCGACAAGACGCATCGTCCACGCTCACCGTGGTTACCGCCACGACCACGACCACTACGGCCACGACCACTACGACCACCACAGTCCCGCCTCTGGTGACCGAGACGACCCAACCCACCACCACCACCTCCAGTCTCAGCCTGTCGGCCACCACCACAACGACACCACCACCCGGAGTCGAAGGAGTGTTTGGTAGCGCATTCACAACCACCTCTACCTCGCTGCATGTCCCACCGGCCTTCCTAGACCCAGGGGACCCGCCGTTTTACCCCGATCTGGAGATCACAGGAGTGGAGGTCACCCAGGGGATACAGGACCTGCAAAACCGGATGCCCCTGGTTGCGGGAAAGAAGGCGCTGGCTCGGGTGTACGTCGGTATCGATCAGCC
>CAYVTP010000030.1:595-18748 GCA_964454615.1 uncultured Acidimicrobiaceae bacterium
CGGGGTCACCGGCGGAACGCCACCTCCCACCGTCGGCCCCCAGGGCTGGTTCCCGGTCGACGGCCTCCTACATCTGAAGCGGGGCGATGAGACCGAGATCATCTATGCCGACAACGCCCCGATACGCGCCTACACCGGAGGGAGCGACCGCACGGTCACCTCCCAGAGCCTCAACTTCTGGATTCCCCCGGCGTGGACCACGGGACAGGTCGCCATGACCGCCTTCATCTGGTCGGACCATCCCCACACCGCTCTCAATATCGAGAAGAACGCGGGGAACAACTTCGCACAGGGGACTGTCGTGTTCCACGAACCCAAAGCTCCCGTCGTCGTCGTCTGGAGGCTCCATCCCAAGCCTTTCTTCCCACTCTCCGAGGTCAACTTCGGCCACGCCGTGAGCACGATCACTCGCTCGTTCCAGATGCGCCATCCAGTGGCCACCCCCAATTTCTTGCTGATCTACCCACCCCTGGGACCCGGGCCTCTCTGGGGCGTGGACGAGGGTGACGAACCCGACGACTGGGACTTCGACGGAAGACCCAGCGAGCCCAACGATCGGATGAAGTGGATCTTTTACGAGGCCAACCTCGACAGCAGTGTCCGGATCCTCGGAGTTATTCCAGACGGCATACCCAGGGCGTACGCCGGTCTGGCAAGCTCGCCGGTGGCGTGGACCATCGCCAACGACACCACACCGGCCCACGAGGCGGCCCACTTCTACGGGATAGCCCACGCACCCTGCAAAGACGAAGACGAAGACGGCATCCCCGACGAGTTGGACGGTGGCGGGGTCGATTGGAGTTACCCCCACGGGATCCCCAACTGTTCGATCGGCCCGATTGATCCCGAGGGCTACTACGGGACCCATCTATGGAGCACTCATCTCCACGCTTACTCCAACGACCCGGCCCATCCCTCTGCACGTTTTCCGTGGATGGGCTACCTACATCCCCGATGGACCGACACCTATCACTACTGCAAGATGGCGGCGATCTACCAGATCCCATGCAACCCGGCCTCCATCGGAGTGCCCCCCAAGCTGGTCGCCCCTCCGGTGGGCTGTGGCGAATCAGGAGGCAGAGGGATCCAGCTCGACGTCTGCGTCCTGACCACCCCGGAAGGGCCTTACTTCAACCACCTGGGACCGGTGGGTTCGCTAGCCCTTGTCGTCGCCCAGACTGAGGTCGACACGTGGGTGATCGCCGAGGTCGCCCTGACCGACAGCGGCTTTGGCCATGCCAAGCAAGTCCCGGCGAATCGGGCCATGGAGTCGGACTTCGGGTTCCTGATCGAGCGCACCAAGTTGGGATACCTCTCCAACCACGTGATGCTTCGGGTGACCGACGCCGACGGTCACATTCTGATACAGGTTCCGGTAGCTGTCCATGGCGCGGGCTTCGACGAGGAACCCGACCACGCCGATGTCGGTGCCGTACAAGCAATCCCCTGGCCCAACGGATCCGCTTCTCTCGACCTGCTCATCGGCGGCGTGGTGGTCGACTCCCTCTCCCCATCGAGCGCGCCGATCGTCGCCATCGACCCGGTCGACAACGAGCCGGGGAGGCGGTTCACGCTGTCCTGGTCAGGTACGGACCCCGACGGGGACGACCTCCTCTACTCGGTCTACTGGAGTGTCGATGGAGCTCAGACCTGGCGAGTGCTCGACACCGGCTTCCCCGCAGCTTCCGCCAGCATCGACGCCGATGCCCTACACCTCCCTGGTGGTCAGGTCCACCTCAAAGTGACCGCCTCCGACGGATTCACCACCGGGTCTGACACAGTGGGGCCGCTGACCGTTCCCACCGGAGTTCCTGACGGGCTCGTCGTCGGCCCCGAGGTCGTCCCCCAGCACGGGGCTGAGGAGCTCACTTTCCACGCCTATGATCCCGAAGACGGGCCGATCGACAGCGGCGTCTGGGAGTCGGACCTAGACGGCGTTCTGGGAGATGGCCGGATCATCTCCACCCGGCACCTGTCACTGGGGACGCATGTGATCTCAGTCACGGTCACCGACTCGGAAGGCAACCAGTCCGTTCTCTCCAAGACGGTGGACGTCGAGGAGTCCGACCTCCCCGCGCCACGACGTCCTGGATCGGTCCCCGAGGCCGAGCTGATCGTGGCCCTGGGACCGCACAACCTCGACCAGTACCTGGCTGGGTTTGAGGCGGTCGACGAGTCGACGGCCACCCCAACAGACTCGGGTCTGTCCGGCTGGGCGGTCTGGGCTGTGGTCGGGCTGGCAGCCGTCATCACCAGCGGGCTCCTCTGGAGACGTCGCCGCGGCTGACCTCTGCTCGCCATGCTGCAAGCCCCGTACTGCCAGTGAGTGCGTACCATCCTGGAAATGGTCAGATTCAGGAAGCGCCCAACCGGACCCGGTCAGGTCATCGATCGGCGGGGTGCCGGCCCCGGGGTGAAGCTCGGTGTTGGAGGCGGCGGCATAGCCGTCGTCATCATGCTGGTGGTGGCGTTGCTCGGCGGCGGCACCGATCTCGGGGGTCTCACCGAGATGCTCCAGTCACCACCCGCCGGTCAAGGTGGAGGGGTCCCCCTCGACTCCAGCCAGGACCCGGACGCCGACCTGGTCGAGTTCCTGGAACTGGTGCTGCAGGACGTTCAGGGGATGTGGCAGCAGATATTCACCGATTCCGGGCTCACCTACCGGCCCACCAATCTGGTGATCTTCGCCGGGACCACTCAGTCCGGCTGCGGCGGCGCCCAGTCCGTATACGGGCCTCACTATTGCCCCGCCGATGAGTTGGTCTACATGGACCTGGACTTCCTCAGGGAGCTACAGACGCGCTTTCAGGCCGAGGGTGACACCGCACAGGCCTACATCCTGGCCCACGAGGTGGCGCACCATGTCCAGCACCTACTCGGCATCGCCGAACAGGCGAGGAGCCTCGGGTCCGAGGGGTCAGTCGCACTGGAGCTCCAGGCTGACTGTTTCGCCGGGGTATGGCTGTACACCCTGGGGTCCGGCCAGTCGGCGGCCGTGCTCGACGAGGGTGATCTCAAAGAGGCGCTGGACGCGGCATCCGCTGTCGGTGACGACAACATCCAGCGGCAGACCACCGGGAAGGTCAACCCGGACAGCTTCACGCACGGCACATCTCAGCAGCGACACGACTGGCTGCTTCGCGGGTTCCGCACAGGTAGCCCGGCCGAGTGCGACACCTTCTCAGGGTGAGTTGACAGCGGGGATCACACTCTCCCCGTAAGCCGCGAGCGTCCCCTCCTGGTTGTCGTGCATCAGATAGACCCCGAAGTGGTCGACACCCATCTCCTTCAGTTGCGCCAACTGCTCGATGTGGTCCGCCACCGTGCCCAGGACGCAGAACCGGTCGATGATCTCGTCGGGGACGAAGTCGGTGGAAGGGTTCCCCGACTTGCCGTGGTGGTCGTAGTCGTACCCCTCGCGCCCCTTTATGTAGTCGGAGAGCGCCTTGGGCACCTTGGACTCGTCCTCGCCGTAGCGTTTCACCATGTCGGCGACGTGGTTGCCCACCATCCCTCCGAACCAGCGGAGTTGCTCGCGCTGATGGTCGATGTCATCACCGACATAGGCAGGGGCGACCACGCATATCTTCACCTCGTCGGGATCCCGGCCGGCCTCGACGGCTGCTGCTCGGACCGCACCCATCGTCCATTCCAGGATCTGAGGGTCGGCGAGCTGGAGGATGAACCCGTCGGCGTGGCGACCGATCGTGGCCAGGGCCTTCGGCCCGTACCCGGCCACCCACATGGGAAGATCCCACCCCGACTCGATCCAGGGGATCCTGAGTGGCCTGCCGTTGTACTCGACCTCTCCCCCTGCGACCAGGGTCTTTATCACCCTCATCGACTCGACCATCTCGTCGAGCGTCCTGGGTTGCGCCCCTATGTAACGGAGGGCGGAGTCGCCACGGCCCATCCCGCAAATGGTCCTCGGCCCGTACATCTCGTTGAGGGTGGCGAACAGGGAGGCGATCACGGTCGAGTCCCGTGTACCCGGGTTGGTGACCATCGGCCCCACGATCATGCTCTCTGTCTCGGCGAGGATCCTCGAGTAGATGACGAAAGGCTCCTCCCAGAGCACATGACTGTCGAACGTCCACCCATGACTGAACCCGGCGTCCTCCGCCATCCGGGCCAAATCGAGGACCCGACGGGCCGGAGGATCGGTCTGGAGGACCACCCCAAAATCCACTATCTGGCTTCCTTAGGATTGGTCGGCCAGATATGGCCGAGACAGCCCGCGGTATGCCCCCACACGAAGTCTGAGCGCTGGCGGACGCGAACCTTTCGCGTATCCGGCCAGATATGGCCGCTCATTCCTAAGGAACGGAGAGTCATATCCGGTATTGGCTGAGGCCCCTGGGAAGATACTCGCCGTCGCCGGCCTTCCCGTGGTAGGTGTTGTCGGAGATGATCACCTTGCCCTTGGACATCACCGTCTCCACCTTCCCCTTGACCTCCCAGCCCTCGTAGGCCGAATAGTCAACGGCCATGTGATGGGTCTCGGCCGAGATGGTCCGGATGGCATCCGGGTCGAGAATCACGATGTCGGCGTCCGAGCCCACCGCGATGGTGCCCTTCTTCGGGTACAGGCCGAACATCTTCGCCGGTGTCGTCGCCGTGATCTCCACGAAACGGTTCAATCCGATCCGGCCCTCCGAAACACCGGCGTTGAAGATCAGTTCCATCCTGTCCTCCACCCCGGGCATGCCGTTGGGGATCTTCGTGAAGTCGCCCTGACCGAGCTGCTTCTGGGTCCCGAACCGGGGATGGTCCCCCATGCAGAACGGGCAATGATCGGTAGACACCACCTGGAGGTCGTTCGTGCGCAGCCCCTGCCACAGGCGTGACTGATGTCCCGCCGCCTCATCCCTGAGCGGAGGAGAGCAGACGTACTTGGCACCTTCGAATCCGTTCCCCAGATGCTCGAGGTTGAGCAGCAGGTACTGGGGGCAGGTCTCGGCGTACACGTTCAGACCCCGGTCGCGCGCCTGGATGACCTCGTCGAGAGCCTCCTTGGCCGTCAGGTGGACGATGTACAGCTGGGCGCCGGTCAGCTCGGCGAGCTTGATCGCCCGGTGGGCAGCCTCGCCCTCGAGCAGCGACTTGCGGACGATCCCGTGGTAGATCGGGTCGGTCTCACCCCGGTCCAGGGCCTGTTGGGCCAGGACGTCGATGGCGATCCCGTTCTCGGCGTGCATGCATATCGTGGCGCCGTCCTCGGCAGCCTTCTGCATGGCCCTAACGATCTGCCCGTCGTCCGAATAGAACACCCCCGGGTAGGCCATGAACATCTTGAAGCTGGTGACACCCTCCCTGACCAGCTGCTCCATCTCCTTGAGGGTCTGGTCGTTGATGTCCCCGGTGATCATGTGGAATCCGTAGTCGATGGCGCAGTTGCCCTGGGCCTTGGCCATCCACGCCTCCCACCCGTCCATCGCGGACTCACCCTTGGTCTGAACGGCGAAGTCGATGATGGTGGTGGTGCCGCCGAAGGCGGCGGCGCGCGTCCCGGTCTCGAACGTGTCGGCGGCGGAGGTCCCGCCGAAGGGGAGCTCCATGTGCGTGTGCACGTCGATGCCCCCGGGGAGCACCAGCTTGCCGTTGGCGTCGATGGTCTCGTCGGCGCCGACATCCAGCGATCCCGGGGCGATCAGAGCCTCGACCTTGTCCCCGTTGATCACGACATCGGCCTTCATGGTCTCGGTGGCGGTCACCACCGTTCCGTTCTCGATCAGTGTTCTAGCCATGTCGTCCTCCTCACTTCTCTCTTGCCCTGAGGATCGCAGTCCTCAGCCGCTCCAATCCGTCGTCGGCCTCCTCCTCGGTGATGGTGAGCGCCGGGGCTATGCGCAGCGAGTTGCCGTAGAGACCGCCCTTGCCGACCAGAAGCCCCTCGACTCGCGCCTCCTCCATGGCAGCAGCAGTCAGGTCGCGGTCCGGCGCCAGGGTGTCCGGGTCGGCGAACTCGACTGCCAGCATCAGCCCCTTGCCCCGGACCTCGACGATCTCGGGAACCTCATCCGAAATCTGGTCGAGCCCGTTCTTCAGGCGGTTCCCCACCTTGAGGGCGTTGGTCTGGAGATCGTTGTCGAGGATGTACTCGAGGTTGGCGAGTGCGCCTGCGGTGGCCAGGGGATTGCCGCCGAACGTGGAAATCGAGTTGGCTTGGAGCGAGTCCATGATCTCACCCCGTGCCACCAACCCGCCCAGCGCAAGCCCGTTCCCGATCCCCTTGGCGAAGGTGAGCATGTCGGGCACGATCCCGTGCGACTGGTAGCCCCAGAAGTTCTCGCCGGTACGCCCCCAACCTGTCTGCACCTCATCCGCAATGAAGAGGATGTCGTTGCGATCGAGGACCTCCTTCATGGCCCGGAGCATCCCGTCGGGCGGGGTGACGAAGCCGGCGACACCCTGGATCGGCTCGGCGATCATGGCCGCCACCCTCCCCGCCGTGGCCACCTCGAGCATGCTCTCCAGGTCGGCTACACACGCAGCCACGTACTCGTCTTCGGGGAGATGACGAAAGGGGCTGCGCAGCCTGTATCCCCCGTGCACATAGGTGACGCTGAAGGGGCTGTTGGAGGTAGCAGACCAGGCGCGCTGCCCCGTTACCGCGACGGTCGAATGCGACTTGCCGTGGTAGCTGCCACGAAGAGCGAGGACCTGGTTGGACCCCGTGTACTGGGTTGCGATCATCAGGGCGGCGTCGTTGGCCTCGGTGCCCGAGTTGGTGAAGAAGACCTTGGCGTCGGGAATCCCACTGAGATCGGCGATCTTCTCGGCCAGTTCGATCTGCTGTTCGATCAGGTACAGGGTGGATGTGTGGAGCATCCGGTCGGCCTGCGCCTTGACCGCTTCGACGACCGCCGGCAGCCGGTGCCCGGTCATCGTCACCAGGATCCCACCGAAGAAGTCGAGGTAGGTGTTGCCTTCGGCGTCGGTGACGTGCCTGCCTTCTCCGTCGACCAGAGCGATCGGACTGTCGTAGTAGAGAATCATCCAATCGGGAAGGACCCTGCGGTGACGGGCAAGGAGCTCGGCATGTTTCGACATCAGAGTTTGGCCTCCTCTCTGCCTGTGAGAGTAGTGCTCGGGCATTATCGCTGGTGCTGCTGCCGACTACCGTGCCGGCTGCTGCGGTCCTCCTCGCCATCTCCCATACCGATTCTTCGGCTGGAGGGGCTCGCCCTTCTCGCAGTGGGGGTCTACGCCCTCACAATGACCGAACTGGATGCGGAATCGGCCATATATGGCCGTCCAATCCTAAGGATGCGGGATCAGGGCTCCACCAACGGCCCATAGGCGTCCGGACGCCGGTCTCTGTAGAACGCCCAGACTTTGCGGACC
This sequence comes from uncultured Acidimicrobiaceae bacterium, assembly GCA_964454615.1. Classification (GTDB taxonomy): domain Bacteria; phylum Actinomycetota; class Acidimicrobiia; order Spongiisociales; family ZC4RG35; genus ZC4RG35. Next base: position 7,943 of record CAYVTP010000030.1, read on the forward strand.
TCGTCGATCATGTCCATCTCGAGGTCGCGTACGACCAGCTCCTCCTCGGTGTCGGAGGCGACATCGCCCACGAACTGGCCACGGGGGTTGACGAAGTAGGACGAGCCGTAGAAGTCGTTGTCGCCGAACTCCTCCTTGCCAACCCGGTTGATCGCCCCGATGAAGTACTCGTTGGCCACCGCAGACGCCGGCTGCTCCAACTTCCAGAGATACATCGACAGGCCGCGGCTGGTGGCCGACGGGTTGAAAACGATCTTGGCGCCGCCCAGGCCCAGGGCCCTCCACCCTTCCGGGAAGTGGCGGTCGTAGCAGATGTAGACCCCAACCCTCCCCACGGCGGTGTCGAAGACCGGGTAGCCGGTGTTCCCCGGCCGGAAGTAGAACTTCTCCCAGAACCCCCCTACGTGAGGAATGTGGGTCTTCCGGTACTTCCCCAGGTAGGTCCCGTCGGCGTCGACCACTGCAGCCGTGTTGTAGAGGAAGCCATCGTCCTCCTTCTCGTAGATCGGCACCACTAGCACCATCCCGGTCTCCTTGGCGACCTGGATCATCCGCTGCATCGTGGGACCGTCCGGAATCGGCTCGGCGGTGTCTTTGTGTCCGTCGTCCTGTACCTGACAGAAGTACGGGGCGTTGAAGAGCTCCTGGAAGCACATCACCTGTGCCCCCTGTTCGGCAGCCTGATGGGCGTAGCCGACGTTCTTCTCGACCATGGACTCCTTGTCGCCGGTCCAGGAGGTCTGAACCACGGCGGCACGGACGATGTTGCTCACTTCGTACTCCTCGTCGTCGTAGACGGGGAACCTACTAGAGCGAAATCAGTTGAAGTTGCGAATGGCCATGATCACCCCGATGACCATCGCCCAGCCGAGGAGACCGAGCACCCAGGCGATCACCACGGTCGGGTTGACCAGCCGCTCCCCATCGCGGTGTGAGAGACGGAGCAAGCCGTATCCAACGGCCGCGCCGAGAATGGCACCGATCAGCACGGTGAGCCCTCCCTGCCAATACCTGGCGCTGAACCACATGCCGGCGAAAGCACCGGCACCCACTCCTGCCAGGACTCCGACGACCAGGTCGTGAGCGAGGAAGCGGGGCGTTGTTGAAAACGAGTCGGCCATCTGGGCCATTCCTCCTGTTGTTGTGTTCCCGTTCGACGTATCTCGGGAGCAGAAGGTTTCAGGAATTTCGATGGGTCGACGGGCTCATGGACAACCGCAGCCCCTCCATCCAATGTGTCCCGTGGAGGGAACAAGGGAGGCAACCGATGACATGGGGTTCAAGGGCGCGTAGGCGCCAGGACAAGTGCGCCCACGAGACCCGCAACAGGGTCTTGGCCGCGGGTGTGGAACGGACGGCATGCGGGAAGTGCGGCCACGTGAGCTTCGCCTTCATCGAAGGTTCCAGAGAGACCACATATCGAGAGTGGTTCGCCCGGGAAGCCGACGAGAAGGCAGCGAGCTCGGACCGCAAGAGGACTTGAGCCCGCGGTAGACACCGTCAGGCTCCGGACTCGGCCCGCATCGGGCGACGACCCGACTATCGGCGACTTCTCATACGGTTGTTCTGATCGTGAAGGTCAGCGCTGCCCGGGCAGACGGTTGCATTTGGCCACCTACCCTTGGGCCATGGCGCCGGAATTCGAGCCAGAAATCGACCGGATCGTCCGCGAGGCAATGGAGCGCGGAGAGTTCGACGAACTGCCCGGAAGAGGTGAGCCCATCCCCGGTGCCGGGACCAGGGACGACGACCTCTGGTGGGTGCGCACCTGGATCCAGCGGAACCGGGAGGCCGAGGAGGAGTAGGTCCTCCCCAGGTAGCTGCTCCGCACTTGGTACGGATACTGGGTACTGGGTACGGGGTACCTACCCGGGCAGCACAGCCCCAGCAGGGTCGAGACGCGGCGAGCGGTTACCTCAGCCGAGCGAGGCCGAGAGCGTCATCTCCACGTTTCCGGCGAGGGCCTTGGAGACCGGGCAGTTGTCCTTGGCCAACTCGGCGAGTTCCAGGAACCGGTCTTCCGAGATCCCGTCCACCGTCCCAACCACAGAGAGCTCCATGGTGGTGATGCCGGTACCGGGGACAAAGGTGGCGGTGGCCTCGACTTCCAGGGTGGTAGGAGGTGTCTCGTTCTTGGCCAGGGCCCCGGAGAAGGCCATCGAGAAACAAGAGGCGTGTGCCGCCGCGATCAATTCCTCGGGTGTGGTGGTCGACTCCTCACCCTCGGATCGTGCCTTCCAGTTGACCGGCAGGGGGCCGGCGGCCCCGGTGGCCAGGGAGGTGACTCCCTTGCCGTTGAACAGATCACCCTCCCAGCGGGTGCTGGCGGTGCTTCTCAGTGCCATGACTCTCCTATCGGCTCGTTTGCTCCAGCGACCCTACCCCACCGAACATGCCGTCAGATCAGCCTTCCACCGTGATTGTTCCCGTCATCTCGGGATGGATGGTGCACAGGAAGTCGAAGGTGCCCGCGGCCTCGAAGGTGTGAAAGAAGGTCTGACCGGTGGTCAGGGTCCCGCTGGACCAGCCTCCGTCCTCCGAGGTCCATGTGTGGGGGAAGGTGTCCTCGTTCGTGACCAGGATGGTGTCTCCCACGCGGACCGTGGCAGGGCCGCTGAAAGCGAAGCCCGAGATCACCATCTGATGGTCCGCCTCAGAGGAGGGAACGGTCGTCGTCGTCGCCTCGGTCGTCGTCTCGCCGGGAGCGGGGACGGTGGTCGTGGCGCTGTCCTGGACGGTGGTGGTCGCGGCGCTGTCCGGGAGGGTGGTGGTCGTGGCAACCGGGTCGGCAGCACACGCCGCGAGCAGCAGGACCATGACGGTCACGGATGACAGAGTCCTCATGGTTGTTCTCCTTTGCCAGATTCCTCCGGGGAACCCTATCCCAGGTATCGATTTAGCCGTGAGTGGGGAAGCCGAGATCGACTCCGCGATGAAGCGGGTCGGCCCAACGGGAGATCACCACCTTCTGTCGCGAGTAGAACTGGACTCCCTCGGGCCCGTAGATGGCGTGGGCACCGAAGATGGACTCCTTCCAGCCTCCAAACGAGTAGAAGGCGAGGGGAACCGGGATCGGCACATTGATGCCGACCATCCCCACCTGGATCTCCGTTGCGAACTTGCGGGCCGCCCCTCCGTCGTTGGTGAACACCGCAGTGCCGTTGCCATAGGGGTTGGCATTGATCAAGTCGATTGCATCCTGGAAGTGCTCCATTCGCACAGTCGACAACACCGGCCCGAAGATCTCGTCGTCGTAGATCGACATCCCTGGGGTGACCCGATCGAAGAGGGTCGGTCCTACGAAGAACCCATCCTCGTGGCCGTCGACGACCAGGGTCCTGCCGTCGGCGAGCAGATCGGCGCCTTCGGACACGCCGGCGTCGATGTAACCCACAACCCTCTCCAGGTGGTCCCGGGTGACCAACGGTCCCATCTCGACTCCCGGCTGGTCGCCGGGCCCGACCGTGAGCTTGTCGATCCTGGTCTGAATGCCCTCCATCAGGCGATCGCCGGCGTCACCCACCGCCACCAGGGCGGAGATGGCCATGCATCGCTCGCCTGCCGACCCGTAGCCTGCCGAAACCGCGGCGTCGGCGGCGAGGTCGATGTCGGCGTCGGGGAGAACGATCATGTGGTTCTTGGCGCCCCCCAGGGCTTGAACCCGCTTGCCGTGCCTGGTGCCGGTCTCGTATATGTGTCGGGCGATCGGAGTAGAGCCCACGAATGAGATGGCGTCGACACCCGGGTGGGTGATCAAGGCGTCCACCGCCTCACGGTCCCCCTGGATGATGTTGAAGACGCCGTCGGGAAGCCCCGCTTCCGCCAGCATCTCGGCCGCAAGGAGTGATGGCGACGGATCTTTCTCGGAAGGCTTCAGGATGAATGTGTTCCCGCAGGCGATCGCCAGGGGGAACATCCACATGGGAACCATCGCCGGGAAGTTGAACGGGGTGATGCCGACCACGACGCCCAGCGGCTGGCGGATGGTGTAGGTGTCGACTCCCGTCGACACCTGCTCGGAGAACGAGCCTTTGAGCATGTGTGCGATGTTGCAGGCGAACTCGATCACCTCGAGGCCCCTCTGCACCTCGCCCAGGGCGTCGTCCAAGGTCTTGCCATGCTCCGAGGTGAGCACCGCGGCGATCTCCCTACGCCTGGCGGCCACCAGCTCCCGGTAGGCAAACATGATGTTCTGTCGCTGGGCCAACGAAGAGAACCGCCAGGATTCGAATGCCGCTCCTGCAGTGGTGACAGCGAGGTCGACGTCTGATTTCGTGCCCATGACGACCTCACCGGTGCGCTGCCCGGTGGCCGGGTTGTAGACCGGGCCCACCCGTTCGGACGATCCCGGGGTGAACGCCCCGTCTATCCAGTGCTGGATGGTCTTCATCTACCCGAACGCTAGCTGGTGGCGCCCGGTGCTGGCACTCCGGAGTGGGCCGACGGGGCCTTGTCGGGAGTAGTCCTCAGCTCGTGGGAGAGCCCGGCGATGAACTGGCCCTTGGCGCGTCCCAACTGGCGCTCGGACTCGAGGGCGAGCCTGGCCTGCTCCTTGTGCCAGATGATCTGACGCCTGGCGATCCACCAGTAGGTAGTGACCGCGGCCGCCGGGATGACCAGTGTCATCGCGAACATGATCAGGCCGTTGACCCGCTGGCCCATCTCGGTGTCGGCCGCGATGGCACTCTGAATCGCATCCTGCTCCTGTCGAAGCGAGTCGAGCAGCTGCGTGTAGTGGCCTTCGAGGACCCCGAACTCGCCGGAAGCCGATAGGACGTCGGACTCCTCCAGCAAGAGGAGCGTGCGTTCAGCGGACACCCGGAACCCGGAGAGTGCACCGAGAGAGGGACTGTTCGTTCCGTTGGCTTCCAACCCGGCCAACTCCGAGAGAGCGCTTGCGGCGTTCTCGATGGCGAACTCGAGGTCGGCAGGCTCGGAAATGCCTTGGGCGCGCAGGACGGAGGAGGTGAGCGCCTGAGCCAACGCCGCCCGGGTCAGGGCGGAAGTACCCGAAGCGGCATTGGCCCAGTGGAGTACGGCAGCGTTGGACGCCACCTTGGAGGCACTGATGGAGTTGGCGAATGTGATCCCGGCGCCAACGAGAACGACGGCCAGGGAGACGACGACTGCAAAGCAAGTCGACGATGACCGATCCTCTTCCGGGACTCGCCCTCCGTACCCATACAGGAGTATCGGCCACAGGTAGGAGCTCACTTTGTGGGTCTTGCGCCCTAGGCGATCCGGGCCCCGGACGCGGTCAGCGTCGTGTGATGTCGGCTACCACCGCGAAATGGTCCGATGCCTGGCTGATGATCACTCCCGCATCCACGGTCGCCAGATCGGTGGTTTGGAAGATGTAGTCGATCCGATACTGCGGGTCGGCGGCGTTGGAGGTGTACCCCGGCCCCACCCCAGCCTGATCCCAGGCATCGAGCCAACCGGCCGCCAGGAGCTCGTCCAACTGCCTCCAACCGGGTCTGGCGTTGAAATCCCCGACCAGGATGGCGGGACGGCGTCCGCCCCACTCCCTGAGGATCACCGCTATCTGCTCATGATGGACCGGATACAAGTCGGCTTCGGGGTCGATGCTGTGGGCGGCGGAGTCATTGACGTGCTGGAGGTGGGTGCTGATGAAGAGCATCTCCTCACCCTCGACGTCGAGGACGACTGCCAGATACCCTCGTCTCAGCGGGGTGCCCACCTGAGGCAGGTACTGGCGTTCGACGGAGACGATGGGATACCGGCTGAGTATGGCGTTGCCCCAGCTGGGGTCGGTGGTCCCGAAAAAGGCGCCATACTCGAAGCCCAGCGCCTCCTTCAGAAGGGTGAACTGGTCGGTCGAAGAGCTGATCAGCTGACCCCGGGACACCTCCTGAAGCCCCACGACCGTGGCCCCGGAGTCGGCAATGACCTGGGCGAGGTCGTCGATGGAGAACCTCCCCGCGGTGTCGTACCCGGTGTGGATGTTGTACGCCATCACCCTCAGCGGGTCGGACGAGAGCTCGGGAAGGGGCTGACCTCCAGAAGTGACCAGGCCGATCAGGGGAAGAAGTGCGGCCGCGGCACCGAAAGCCCAGGTTTGTCGTGAGATCCCGGGCCGCGCCGTCTGGGAAAGGAGGACCGATGTGCCCCCGAGAACGGCGAACAGGATGGCCACAGCCAGGCGTACATGGGGATGCCCGAAACCCAAGGACAGGTCGAGGGGCACGTAATAGGCGAGGCCGAGGATGACGTAGAGCGTCATCCCGATGGTCAGGAAAGTGGCCGAAGCCCCCAGCCCGCCCTCATGGACATCCGGCACCAACGCCGCCCAGATGAGAGCAGCCGCGGGGACGGCGAGCACAAGGAGCACGGTGAACACCAGCATCGGGCCTTCGGCGAACACCACAGCAGCGAGCAGGACGGCCACCGCAACCGCCGTAGTCGCCCGAACTCTCTCAAACCTGGCCACGGCAACCAGGGCCGCCACGTTGAGCAGCGAGATCAGAAGCTGCGCCTGGGGACCGCTCAGACCGGTCATCTCCGATACCCATCCCTGATTCTGGAGGATCAGGGACTGGATGAACATGAACGGGCCAATCGCCATCAGCAACCACCCCGTCCCCGGCGGAACCCCCTGTCGCTCCATGGCGGGGCACGCCCAGAGCAGGTACAAACACGCCACCCCGAGGACCACCACTGCCGCGGCTGCCCCCACCGTGTCGTGGTATGCGAGATCCCTGCTCAGACCCATACCCTTGATCGCAGAGTCGAGGGCCAGGCCGAGTAGAACGCCGCCAACCAGGGTCGATCGCCCGATACTGAGGAGGAGAGGAAGAAGTCCGACGAAGGCCGCGGTGGCGACACCCGACGCCCACAGCTCCACGGCCGGGTCGACCGAGGTCTGGTTGACGGTCCTGGCCACCACCAACACCAAGAGTGTCAGCCACATGGCCCCGCGGACACTGAGCGGCTTCGACATCAAAGGGAAGAGGGCACCCAGGACGAAAGGCGCCAGGGCGATGGGGATGAGGTCGATCACCCCGATACCGACCGTGTCGCGTAGATACCAGGCCATCGACCCGAACAGGAACCGTATCGATTGAGCCCCCAGGACGAAGACCAGGGCCCCGAGCAGGATCTTCAGAGAGCGGTTCGACTCGGTGGCGTCAAACACACCGCCAACATACCGCAAACACCGCCGCCGGCGAGTGACCCGGCATCAACTCAGACGTGGGCACTCAGGCTAAGCATCACGTCGGAGCTCGGCCGACGATCTGGCGATGAAGTACTTGGCCTGTGGGTGGTGGCAGATGAGCGCCGAAGTCGACTGCTCGGGCTGATATTGGAAACCGGTCTCGGCACCAACGGTTATCCCGATCCGCCCGGCATCGAGGAGGCGGGCGACGGTCTCATTGTCCTCCAGGTCGGGACACGCCGGGTAGCCCCAGGAGTAGCGCCCGCCCCGATACTTCTGCCTGAAGAGCCCGGTGAGTGAGGGGCCGTCCTCCGACACGAACCCCCACTCGGTCCTGATCCGGAAGTGCCAGTACTCGGCGAGGGCCTCGGCCATTTCCACACCCAGGCCATGGAGAAGCAGATAGTCCTGGTAGCGGTCCGAGTCGAACAGCTCCCTGGTGCGGTCCGAGACCCGGGGGCCCATGGTCACGATGTGGAACGCCGCGTAGTCCACTTCGCCGGAGTCGGCAGGGCGGAAGAAGTCGGCAATGCAGTAGAAGGGGTCCTCCTGTTGACGGGGAAACCCGAACCTTGCCGCCTCCTGTGTGCGGGTCTCGTCCTCCCAGACAACCAGCTCGTTCCCGTCGCCGTTGGCCGCGAAGTATCCGTACACCACCTGCGGGACGAGGAGCTCCTCACGGCGGGCGATGGCCAGCTGCTCGCGAAGCTCGTGCCCCAGCCTCTCCTTGAAGTCGCTGTCGGACTCCCCACCTTCGGGCCGGAACTGCCACTGGTTCCTGAACAGGGCAGTCAAGTTCAGGTAGGGAACGATGTCGTCGAGGGCGATCCCCTTCACCACCCTGGAGCCGACGAAAGGGGGCTTGAAGACGTGGTTGTCGGTGGCCACGGACGGGGCCCGATCGGGGAGGGCCATGCTGCCCGGCTCGGGACGGTGGCGCACCCTGGGGGCCTCGGGACGGGGTGGTTCCTCCCCGGCCATGATCCGGGCCATGGCGTCCAGACCGGCGAAGGCATCCTTGCCGTAGTACAGCGGACCCGGGTACCGGGAGCGCAGATCGGACTCGACGTAACGCCTGGTGAGGGCGGCACCTCCGAGCAGGACGGGAACACTTCCCAGACCGCGGCGCTCCAACTCGGCCAGGTTGTCCCTCATGATCAGCGTGCTCTTCACCAGCAGCCCGCTCATCCCTATGGCGTCGGCCTCGCCGTCCTGGAATGCCTGGACCATCTCGTTGATCCCCACCTTTATGCCCAGGTTGATCACCTCGTATCCGTTGTTGCTGAGAAGGATGTCGACCAGGTTCTTCCCGATGTCGTGGACATCGCCTGCGACGGTGGCGAGGACCACCTTGCCCCGACTCCGGGAGTCGGAACGCTCCATCAACGGCTCGAGGTGGGCCACCGCCCTCTTCATCGTCTCCGCCGACTTCAAGACGAACGGCAGCTGCATCTCCCCCGAGGCGAAGAGCTCACCGACGACCTTCATCCCCGCCAGCAGGTGGTCGTTGATGATGTCGAGGGGGGCCTGGCCCTCCCCGAGTGCCAGATCGAGGTCGACGATGACATTGCCATGGTCGCCGTCGATGATCCGCCGTGCCAGACGCTGTCCGACGTCCAGCCCCTCATACCTGTCGACGGCGTTCGACTCTTCGCTGGCGTCCTGGAACAACTCGATGATCCTCTCCAGCGGGTCGTATCCCTCCGACCTCCGGTCGTAGATCAGGTCGAGACATGCCTGGCGATGTTCGGGGTCGATCCGGTTCAGTGACTCGATCTTCCCGGCGTGGACGATGGCTGCGTCTAAGCCCGCCTCCACGGCCTCATGTAGGAACACCGAGTTCAACGCTCTCCGAGACGGCTGACTCAGGCCAAAGGAGACATTCGACACCCCGAGGACGGTTCGCACTCCGGGCATCTCGCGCTTGATGCGCCGAATGGCCTCCAACGTCTCCATGGCGTCTCCCCTCAAGTCGGGATCACCCGTGGAAAGGGGGAAGGTGAGGGCGTCGAAGAGGAGATCGGAGGGGTGCAGCCCGTACCGCTCCACGGCGAGGTCGTGGATGCGACGGGCAATCCTCAGCTTCCAGTCGACGGTCCGGGCCTGGCCCTCCTCGTCGATCAGCAGGCAGATGACGGCTGCCCCGTGTCGTGCCGCGAGACGGAAGACCCGGTCGAGCCTGGAGCCCTCACCCTCGCCATCCTCCAGGTTGGCGCTGTTCAGGACCGACCGCCCGCCCAGTCTCTCCAGGCCCGCCTCCATGACCTCGGGCTCGGTCGAGTCGAGGACCACAGGAACGGCCACGTCGGTGGCAAAGGCCGTCGCCAGGAGCGACATGTCCTCGACCCCGTCGCGACCGACATAGTCGACGCAGAGGTCGACCATGTGGGCTCCCTCTTGGATCTGGCTCTGCCCGATGACGACGCACGCTTCGAGGTCGCCATCCAGCATCGCCTCACGGAAAGCCCTGGACCCGTTGGTGTTGGCCCGTTCCCCGATCATCAGGAACGAGGTGTCCTGATCGAAGGGGACATGCGAGTAGAGCGAGGCAGCAGCCGCGATCTTCTGGGGTGACCGCTGCCTGGGGACCAGAGACCGCACCCTCTCGACCACCGCTGCCAGGTGCTCCGGAGTGGTGCCACAACAGCCTCCAATCACACCGACTCCCAGGTCGGTGACGAACTCGGCGAGGCGGTCCGCCAGCTCCTCCGGGCCCAGGTCGTAGGCCATCTCCCCGTCGATCACCTTCGGGAGACCGGCATTCGGGATGGCCGAGATCGGCACCTCCGAGTGACGGGACAGGTGACGGAGCGGCTCCCACATCTCCATGGGCCCTGTGGCGCAGTTGAGCCCGATCACGTCCGGCCGGAGGGAGGCGAGGCTGGTGAGGGCCGCCCCGATCTCGGTGCCGGGGAGCATCCGGCCGGTCTGTTCGATGGTCACCTGGACCTGGATCGGCAGGTCCACTCCCCGTTCGGCCATCGCCCGGCGGGCGCCGATAGTCGCTGCCTTGGCTCCGAGGAGATCGAACTGGGTCTCGATTATCAGCAGGTGGGCACCCCCGTCCACCAGGCCGAGGGTCTGCGCCCGATAGGCCTCCTCCAGTTCGCGAAAGCCGATCTGGCCCAGCGTTGTCATCTTGGTCCCCGGACCGATGGAGCCGGCCACGAATCTGGGGCGACCGTCTTCCCTCACATAGCGGTCGACCACCTCCCTGGCGATCGAGGCGGCTGCCGCAGAGATCTCATAGGCACGGTCCGCTATCCCGTACTCCCCCAAGGGCACCGCGAAGGCACCGAAGCTGTTGGTCTCGACGACATCGACACCCACGTCGAGGAAAGAGGCATGAAGCTCGGCGATCACATCCGGCCGGGTCACGCTGAGAATGTCGGTGCACCCTTCGAACTCGGGGCCCCCGAAGTCATCTGCGGTCAGGTTGCGGCGCTGGAGGTTGGTCCCGGTGGCACCGTCGAAGATCATCGGGCCGGAGGCGAGGGCGTCGCGATACCCGCTCAACATGGCCCCCGAGCTACGACCGGCGTCCGGCTCATTGGTTCTACTCCTCTTGTCTCCAACGAAACGCTTGAGAGAGAACCGTGAGCCTGCGCCCAAGGTCACTCATCGTCCCA
>CAYVTP010000031.1:0-17794 GCA_964454615.1 uncultured Acidimicrobiaceae bacterium
CGATCTCGTCGTTGATGGTGGCGTCCTTCTCGATGAAGGTGTCGGTCTGGGGGATATAGGCCTCCGGTTGGTAGTAGTCGTAGTAGGAGACGAAGTACTCCACCCGGTTCTCCGGGAACAACTGGCGGAACTCGTTTGCCAGCTGGGCGGCCAGTGCCTTGTTCGGCGCCAACACCAGTGTCGGCTTCTGTACCTTCTCGATGGCCCAGGCAATGGTGGCCGATTTGCCCGAGCCGGTGATCCCCAGGAGAGTCTGGAACTTGTCTCCCCGCTCGACGCCCTCGGCCAGTGAGGCTATGGCCTTGGGCTGGTCGCCGGCAGGCTCGAAATCGGAGATCACCTTGAACGCTGGCATGGCCGGTGAGGGTACCGGCCGGGACCGACAGACTGTTTCGCCTTGCGGCAACCGGCATCCTCGAGAGGGAAGGAAGTCGCCTGGTCACCGCACGTCGCCATCAGGGGGTTCGAGGTCTCAGATCGCGGTCAGCAAGCGCCCAACCGTGACCCCCAGTTCATCGAGGTCTCCATGGTTGGGCACCACCAGGTCGGCGACCGCCAACCACTCCGCCCGGCTGGGCTGTGACGCCATACGTGCCCTGGCATCGCCCTCGGTCATCCCCCGGGCGACCAGTCGCTGCAGCCGAACATCGTCGGGGCAGTCGACCACGATGCGCCGCCAGGTCCCCGGAGGGGCCTTCCGGAGCAGGGGGATTTCAACGACGACCAAGCCGGAGATGTCCTCCACCGCGGCCACGATCGCGCCGAAGATAAGAGGATGGGTGATGTCTTCCAGCTCCCTCAGCTGCTCGGCGTCGCCGAATACGATCCTGCCCAGAGAAGGACGATCGACTTGTCCGTCCACTACCACAGAAGGCCAACGCTGGGCCACCGCCTCGAAGGCTGGGCCCCCGGGCTCCAAGACAGTATGGCCAATCGAATCGGCGTCCAGAGTGGACACGCCGTGGGATGCGAGAGCCTGGCGCACGGCGCTCTTGCCGGAGCCGATACCCCCTCCGAGCAGCCACCTTCGATCGACCTCATCCACGGGGCGCGACGGTAGCCTCTGATGACCTTGACCACACCGGCACGCTGGGAGACCCGAGTCCACAAGACCGTCGTCCTCGGGCAGTGGGCTGCGCTCATGGTCGGGGTCATCTCCGACATGGCGCGGACGGCAGGTCATGTCAACTCCTGGATAGCCCTCGGCCTGGCCACCGCCTACGCAGTCGGGACCACACTCCTCCCCGAGAGGCGATACACCGCCCGGTTCGGGGTGGAGACGGTCACCTTGGGAGGTGCGGCGGTGCTGGCCATCGCCCTGACACTCACCGGAGGGGCCGGCAGCGCCTACCTGCTCCTCTCGATGGGGCCACCCATCCTCGCCACCCTCTACGGCGGGTTCAGGGCCGGTGTCCTCACCGGGCTCTTCTCCGCTTCCCTGCTCGTGCTGATCACTCTGGCCCAGGCTGCCCCACTCGCCGGGGCCGCACCCGGGGGTGCCCTCTATCTGGTGTTCGTCCTCCTCGTCGGGGTCATCCGAAAGCTCCTCGAAGACATCCACCATCACGCCGCCGAGCTTCAACTCGAAGCGGAGTCGGCCACGCAGCAACTCGAGCGTCTCGAGCAGATCCACGGGGCCCTGCTCCGGCTCTCCGAGGACAGCTCCGCCGGCCGCCTGAACGCCGTCGAAGTCGCCGCCGACACGCTGGACCTCATACTCCGCCGGCACCCAGGGTCGTCGGGACGCCTGGTCATCGACGGCGAGTCGGGTCCGGTCGTGCTCTCGGCCCGGGGAATCCCGGAAGACAACGGCCAGTTCTACAGGGTGCAATTGTCGACAGCCGAATCAACCATGGGAACCCTCGAATTGGTCACCCCGGGCACGCTCAGCCCGTCGGACCTCGACGAGGTCGCCGACATGGTCTACCCGATGAGTCTCGCCCTGGCCAACCTCAAACTCCTCGAAGGCATCGTCGGCTCGGCGGTCACAGAAGAACGGACCCGCCTGGCTCGTGACATGCATGATGAGATCGGACCAGCGCTCGCCTCACTGGGGCTGGCAATCGATCTCGCCCAGATGCGGACAGGCACCGATCGGGAGATCACCTCCGAGCTCCAGGTGCTCCGCTCGAATGTGACCAAACTGGTCGAGGACGTCAGGGCAGCCGTGGCAGACCTTCGCACCGCCCCCGGACCGACCCTGACGGCCAGGATCATGCATGGAACCTCGGGATTCGGCGACGGGCCTCCGGTCGTGGTCGATATCGAAGAGCGGCGGCCGCCCAGGCCGGCCCTGATCGGAGACCTCACCTCCATCATCATCGAGGCGACCCGCAATGCGCACAACCACTCCAAGGCCTCCAAGATCGTGGTCTCCGGTCAGGTCGACCGGGCATTCGGCCGGTGCAGCGTTGTCGACGACGGGGTCGGATTCGACCCCGAGGTCCAACCCGAAGGGCATTTCGGGCTGATCGGGATGAGGGAACGAGCCTCCAAGATCGGGGCCACCATCAACTTCGATGCAAAACCCGGGGCCGGCACCCTGGTGACGGTTGAATGGGGCACGAAGTGATACGCGTAATGATCGCCGACGATCACCAGCTCTTCGCAGAGGGCCTCAGCCAGGCCCTCGGGGCACTCCCCGATGCCCGCGTTGTAGGCGTCGTCTCCTCCGGGCCGGCACTGGAAGAGGCCCTGGCAACCCAACCGGCGGAGGTGTGCATCGTCGACATCGAGATGCCCGGAGGCGACGGATTGACCACCATCAAGGCACTGGGGCAAAAGACGAAGGCGATCGTGGTCTCGATGCACGCCGGAGACGACCAGAAACAACGGGCCAGAGAAGCCGGGGCACGAGCCTTCTTCTCGAAAGCGGCCCCTCTGGCGACCCTGGCCTCGGCCATCAGGGCGGTAGCCAGCGGCCACAGCCTCATGGACCTGACCGAGGAGGACCGTGACGAGCTCTTGGAGACGTTCCGTGAGGCCGAGCTCGACCCGGGAGCCGCTTCACTCACCCCGCGTGAGCGTGAGATCCTGCAGCTGCTGGCCGTCGGAGTCTCGGCTACGGACGAGCTCGCAGATCGTCTCTACATCTCCCAGAAGACCGTGAAGAACCACCTGGCATCGATATTCCAGAAGCTGGCCGTGTCCGACCGCACACAGGCTGCCATAGAAGCGATAAGACTGGGGATCTCGAGGCCGAACTGAGCCTCACGGCGATGGGTCGCCCGACCCATGATGGGCGGGCATTCCTCGCTTTAGTCTTTCCCTAGGTTTGCCGAAGGAAAGACACGATGTTCACCAGACTTTTCAACAAGGTCTACTACAGCGAGATCGGTGCCTCGATGGTCGAGTACGCCCTCCTCGTGATGCTCATCGCCATCGTCGGCCTGGTTTCAGTTACCTACTTCGGCGACTCTGTCGCCAGCTCCTACTCGGAGATCGCCGGCGCCCTCGAAGAGGGCGGATCTTGAGGAGTCCCGAAATGGCTGATCCGACCAAAGAATTCCCAGGACCCACGGGTTTTGGGGATAGGTGGGCTAGTTTGCCCGCTTGTAAATGCCAGTTAGCTACGACCCAAGGAGGGTTTATGCTTGCTCTGTGGACCAAAGCGATGAGTCGCTTTCAGGATGAGAAGGGTGCTTCCATGGTGGAGTACGCCCTCCTTGTGGTCCTGATCGCCATCGTCGCAATCGTCGCGATCACACTGGCCGGGCAGCAAGTGTCCGGCACGTTCAGCGAGATCGCCGACGCTCTCACAACTGCCTGACGTCCAGTCAGCTAAACAAATGCAGAAAGGGCCCCTGAGGGGCCCTTTCTCGTCGTCCAGCAGCAATGGATGTTGGCGTGTTCAGGAAGGCCTCAGGATGATGAAGCGCTCGTCCTCGAAAGCAGGCTCCCATCCCGACTCCCTGAGGCTGCGAACCACGGGCTCCCCGACCCGGAGCAGAACCTGCTCGATTCCATAGCGCTCGAACACCTCCTCCCATGCGCTGCGACCGGATCGGACTTCGATGAACTCCGGGATGCGCTGACCAAAGAGCTCCGCCCGGTCGTCGATGAAGACACCCTCCGAGAAGACCCCGGCATAGATCAGAAAGCCTCCGGCCACGTCGTCGTGGAAGGTGCGAACATCGTCCAGCGACCTGGCGGCGACCACGGGAAAGCGATCCTCGTCGAGCTCCACCGCCTCAATGAAGGGGAACGGGAGGACGACGATCGCCAGCGCGGCAACCGCAGCTATGTGCGGTGGGAAACCCCGCCCGAACCGCCATTCGACGCCCCGCATGCATAGGGCGAGTGCAGGAAGCAGCCCGATCCAGGCGGTGGCTACCGACCTGGTCGCAGACATGGCCAGGGCGAGGAAAGGCACGATGACCCAGAGGGCCGGAGGCGCCAGTCGGCCCCTCATCGACCCGTAGATTATGAGGATCAATCCGACCAGGAACGGCGCCAACTCCACCGACAGGAAGTCGGGAGTCCTCCACTCGGTGATCAGAGCCAGGTAGGGGCGGGCAGTGGCGAAGTCGGTGAGGATGGTGATCACACCCAGACCGTGGGCAGTCAGAAGAGTGGCCGCCCCGCCGACCACGAAGGGCAGCCAGGCCTTCCACTCCTTCTCCCACACCAGGCGCAGACCGATGTAGGCCAGGCCGATGGCGAAGCTGCCGTGGACCGAGGCCCAGGTCCACATCAGGAACGGGATCGTCCAACGGAGAGAGGGTCGATCCCAGGCGAGGACCACCAGGACGAACAACGGATAGGAGAACAAGACCGGGCGTGGCACGTGGAACGACACGAAGAGGACCGATGTGAGGACCAGGATCACGGCCGTCGCCGGAACGCTCCCCGACCTGCTGAAGACGAAGACCCCCGCTCCGAACAGTGTCACCAGGCCGGCCACGAAGAGCATCACACCGGTGAACCCCAGCCCGATCATCGACTCCGCGGCGCCGTAGAGAAGCTCGGCCAGCCAGCTCTGGGTTAGCCACGGAGCGCCGGCCATGGTGAAGGAGAACGGGTCGCTGGTCAGGACCTGTCCCGCGGTCAACTGAAGCTGGCCGGCGGTGATGTGCCACAGATAGGAGTTGTCCGCCACCCGGTCGAAGGAGTCGACGACGAGCACTACGAAAGGGAGGAGCAGCAGGAGGTGAGCGAGGGAGACCCTCTTCTGTGACGGCTGGCCCGCCGCCACAGCTACGTACCGCCGAATGCGCCTGCGATCTGGATGGCAGCAGGTCCGAGCAGCACTATGAACAGCGAAGGGAAGATGCAGAACACCAGCGGGAACACCAGTTTGACCGGGGCGCCGAAAGCCTTCTCCTGGGCCCGCTGCCGCCTCTTCACCCTCATCTCGTCGGCCTGGACCCGGAGCACACGGGATATGGTGACACCGAAGGCCTCCGCCTGGATCATCGCCAGGATGAAGGAACGCAACTCGTCGAGGTCCGTCCTCTCGAGGAGGCTCCTCATGGCGTCCTTCCTGGTGACACCCACCCGGGTCTCGTTGAGCATCCGGTAGAACTCCTCGGAGAGGGGCCCGGGGACGGTCTCCACCACCCTCTGCAGGGCGGAGTCGAACCCCAGTCCTGCCTCCACCGAGATGACAAGCAGATCGAGGACGTCCGGAAGGGCACGCAGCATCGCCTTCTGCCGTTCATCGATCTTCCGCTTCAAATAGGCGTCCGGTCCGAAGAAACCGAGCACGATCGGGAAGAAGAAGAGGAGTGTCCGCATCAGTGTGTCCCCGCCATAGTTGACGAGGACGAATCCGGCGATCAGACCGAAGATGGTGCCCAGGAGCTTGATCACCACGAACGCAGGCGCATCCAGGTTCCCGGGGTGGCCGGCCAGCACCAACTCATGCTGCTTCTTCTCCAGGTACCCGACAGGCGTGAACCGTCTCAGGAAAGCGGAGACCTTGAGAACAACCGGGCCGATGGTCCTCTGGGCGAAAGGCTTGGCCAGCTCCTCGTCCCGCGCCGTTTGCATCGCCCCGCTCCTGCCGTAGAGGGCGAGCCGATCGGTCATCTCTTCACGGGCCCGGGTGACCCCCATCCCCACCCACACCACGACAAACAGGACCAGGGCGAACACCGCCGCCACTGCCAGGACTGCACCGTCGATTTCGCCGGGAATGTTCATATCTCGATGTCCACGATCTTCTTCAACCAGAATGCTCCGCCTGCCATCAACAACAAACCGACTCCTATGGCGATCTGTCCCATTGTGTTCTCCAACAGCGGTCGGAGATAATCGGGGTTGGTGGTCCAGAGGAAAAAGGCCATGAAGAACGGCAACGAGGCGAGGACTATCGCCGAGATGCGGCCCTCTGCGGTGAGGGCCTTGATCTCGCCCTTGAGGCGGTTCCTCTGACGCATGGTGTCGGCAACCGTGGTCAGGACCTCAGCCAGGTTGCCACCGACCTCGCGTTGGATCTCTATGGCCATGGTGGCCCACTCGAAGTCCTGCGACTGGGTCCGGTCCACGACACCCTGGAGGGCATTGGTCACCGAGACCCCCAAGCGGGCTTCGGCGATGGCCCGGCCGAACTCACGGGCGGTCGGATTCGGCGCCTCGTTGGCAACGGCCTCGGTCGCCTGGAGAAGCGAGTAGCCGGCCCTCAGCGAAGTCGACATGAGTGTCAGCGTGTCGGGGAGCTGCTTCTCGAACTTCGCCTTCTCCCGTTTGCCGGCGAAGTTGATGATCCCCACGATGAGGAGGAGGAACACCCCGAAGGCGATCAGGCCTGTGAGGAAGTCGTTGAAGACCGCCACCAGGATGCCGCCCACCGCGGCCATCCCGAACATGGCCAGGATCGCCTCACCGGGAGTCATCGGGATGTTGGCCTGCTCCAGGGTCGAGTTCATCCCCGACAGGAGCCCCCGCCTCTTGACCTCCTTCTCGGCTGCCTCACTGAAACGATTCAGAAGGGGGATGCGCTGGAGCAGGCCCCTCTTCTCCACCTTGTCCGGACGCCCCCTGCGGCCATACGCCTGCAGTCTCTTGGCGAAGCGGTTGGCGTCGTCCTCGGGCTCGCGGCCGAACAGGATCACCAGGAAGAGGAAGAGGGTGAGCGCCACTCCGCCCGCCGCCATCAGCACCAAGGTTTCCATGTCGAGCGGCGCATCGACGGTGACCACCCTGGTGCTCGGCGGCGCGAATGTGGCCGTGGTTGCGACGGCACCGGCCGTCGTGGTGGTGGCGAAACCCGACACCACGAAGGTGCGGGATGTCGACAGCCCGGCATAGGAGACGGTGAACTCGGCCTCGCCCGGGGTGAACACCGGGGACAGGAAGCGGGCCACCATGGTGTTGCTGATCTCGGTAGCGACCTGGCCGTAGAGGTTGGCGAGCTGGGCCGGGTTGGGAGTGGAGAGGAACAGCCCGTTGCCGGCGTTGGCAACCGCCTCCACCGGGCCGGCGTCGAAGTCGGAGCCTTCCAGGGCGATGCCGAAGACCCGCACATCCCGGGCCTCGACAGCGGCCAGCGCCTCTGCCAGGGTCGCCTCCGAAGATGTGTCTCCCCCGTCGGTCATGATCACCATGTTCGGGATCAGGTTGGTGGCTCCCCCGGTGTCGAACATGCGGACACCCTGTATGACCGCATCGTTGAAGGCGGTCTCTCCCCCGGCCTCCAGCGCCTCGATACGAGGGATCAGGTCGGCGGGCCGATTGGTGAAACCAGACACCACCGTGACCGTGTCTGCGAAGGTGACCAGAGCCATCTGGTCGCCGATAGTCGACTCGTTGACAAAGTCGATGGCGGCGGCCTTAGCCGCTTCCAGAGGAGCGCCCGACATCGAGCCGGAGGTGTCGATGGCAAGAACCACTCCGACAGGGACTTGGGAAGACTCGCGGATCGGCAACACCTCTAGCTCGGACACCTCGAGGCCATTCACCGTCACACTGATGTCCTGAGTGTTGGGAGCCGAAGGAAAGTTCCGGAACTCCACCACCAGTCGCGCCTCGCCACCGGTCGGGTACCGGCTCCCGTTGAAATCGACGATGACGATCTCCTGACCCGTGGTCTGGGCCAGGGCGGGCCCAACGCCGAGGGCAAGGGCCACGATTGCCAGGGCGGTTCGTCTCATCGCTGGGCGATCGGCTCCGGTTGGAACAAGTCGGCAGGCAGCCGGATTCCCTGAACGGCAAGATCGTCGGAGAATGTGGGACGAATACCGGTTGCCTTCAAGCGGCCCTTGTAGACGCCCTCGTCGTCGACGCCCATGGAGAAGTCGAACAAGAACAGGTCCTGGAGCGTGATGATCTCCCCCTCCATACCCTCGACCTCGGTGACATGGGTGATGCGACGGGTACCGTCCCGGAGACGTTCCACATGGACGATCAGGTCGACCGCCGAGGCCACCTGCTCCCTGATGGCACGCACAGGCAGATCGAAACCGGCCATCAGCACCATGGTCTCGATTCGGGACAGTGTGTCCCTCGGGCTGTTCGAGTGGATCGTGGTGATCGACCCGTCGTGACCGGTGTTCATCGCCTGCAGCATGTCCAGGGCCTCGGCCCCGCGAACCTCACCGACGACGATGCGGTCGGGACGCATACGCAGCGTGTTCCTGACAAGGTCCCGAATGGTCACCTGACCCTGGCCTTCGATGTTGGCCGGGCGCGCCTCGAGAGTGAGCACATGCTCCTGATGGAGTTGGAGCTCGGCGGCGTCCTCCACTGTGACGATGCGCTCGTCGCCCGGGATGTAGGACGAGATCACATTGAGGGTGGTCGTCTTACCCGAACCGGTACCGCCGGAGATCAACACGTTCAGTCGGCCCCGAACGCAGGCGCGCAGGAAGTCGGCCACCCGCTGGGTCATGGTCCCGAAGCTGATCAGGTCGGCTTCCTGGAACGGGTCGACGGCGAACTTACGGATGGTCAGGAAAGGACCGCCGATGGCCAGCGGATGGATGATGGCGTTGACACGGGAACCGTCAGGGAGACGGGCATCCACCATCGGTGTGGCCTCGTCGACGCGACGGCCGATCTGACCGACGATCTTGTCGATGATCCGCCGCAAATGCACCTCGTCGACGAATTTGACGTCGGACCTGATGATCTTGCCCCCACGCTCGAAGTAGACGTCATACGGCCCGTTGGCCATGACCTCGGTGATGTCCGGGTCGCTCAACAGCGGGTCGATGGGCCCGTAGCCGAGGACATCGGAGGCAATCTCGTTGAGCAGGCTCCTGCGGTCGGCCGAGGTGAGCGGGACGCCCTGCTCCTGGTCGATGGCCCACTCGAGCATCTCGATGACGCGGAGCCGGAGCTCGGCGTCGGACATGCCACGGTCATACAGGGTCGGGCCGAGTTCCTCCACCACTTTGTAGTGGAGACGTCCGCGAAGCTCGGAAAGAGCATCGGTTCGGTTGGCTCCGACATCGGTCGACTCCCCCTGGCGAGCCGCAGCGACTCTCTCTGATAACGACGGCACTAGCTAAACCCCTTCCCTACTTCCTTCCGAACAGCCCGGACTTGCCGGACTCCTCCGGAATCTTCCCGGCGATCATCTCTGCAACTGACTCGAAACCTTTCGAGACCTTCGACTTCGGATCGGTTTCCACGACAGGGCGCCCCTCGTTGACCGATGCAGCCACCGAGCCCGCCGAAGGAACCGAAGCCGAGATCTCCATCCGCAAGGCCGCCTCGATCTCCTTGGTCTCGAGCTTGGCCTTCGAGTCGGAACGATTCAGGACCAACCGGACGTTGGCGGTCGAAAACTTCAACAGTCGGAGGGTCTCCAACGCCAGCTTGGCATTCTTGACAGAAGGCAGGTCCATGTCGACCACCATGAGGATGTCGTCGGACTTCTCGACCAAGGACAGGATCAACTCGTCCAGCATCGATGCCGTGTCGACTATCACGTAGTCGAAGCCCTCGGTGAGGACGTCCAGCATCTGCATGAACCCCGCCGTTGTTATGTCATCGGCGAAGGCCGGCTCCAGAGGAGCAGCGAGGACCTTCAGACCGCTGGGGTGCTCGGTCAGCAGCGAGTCCAAGAGCTCGGCGTCCAGCTTGTGCAGCTCATGTGCCGCGTTCACCATCGTGAAGCGGGGCTCCAGCTGCAAGACCAGGCAAACGTCCCCGAACTGGAGGTCGGCATCCACCAGGCAGACCTTCTTGTCCGGAAGACGGTTGAGCAGAAGGGCGAGGTTCGTGGCCAGGACGGTCTTACCCGACCCTCCCTTGGCGGACATGATGGTGATGATCCGGCCTCTACCCGCATCCTGGATCGGCTCGGGTGCTGGGGTCCCGGTCTTCCTCTTCAGGACGTCGTGGGCGAACTGCTCGATGGCGCTCTCGATCTTCGCCTCGTCGAGTGGGATCTCGATCACATCGGAGACCCCTGCCCGCATGCCGCGCCGCAGTAGGTCGGCGGTGACCTCCTCGGCCACCAGCATGAGGATCAGCGATGGATCCTGATTGTGGAGTGTCCTGATCTGGGACATCAGGTGATCGTCCTGATACGACGGGCCCAGCAGCACCATCCGCACATCTCCCGAGTCGATCGAAGAGCTCGCCTCATCCAGGGACCGGGCGACCGGCAGCCTTCCGTCGAAAAGCTCTTTGGCTTTTGCGACGAAGTCGTCGTCCTGATCAACGACCAGGAGATTGTGCTCTGCCATCGACATCGGACGAACCTCTCAGATGTCCTTCAGTTGCTCAGTTTCCAAAGATGTCTTCGATGAGGCTGCCACCGAAGAGGTTGTCGAGGATCACGCCCTGCGTGTCGACCTCGACGAAATCGGGCGGTACCAGTGTCAGCCAGATGCTTCCCAGCGAGAACGCATGCACTATCCGCTCCGCCTGCTCCGGGGTTACCTCGAGGGTGAACACGGTCGGATTGCCTCCGGGCCCGGCCTCATCTGCCACCGGCGTCGCAGGAACCTGTCCGGTGAGGTCACCCGTCTCGTCAGGGCGGATCTGCTGGCCCACTGCTATGACCGGGATCCCCTGCATGACGTAGCGGGTGTAGGTGAGGACTGCGCCCGCCGTGCCTCCCGGCACCGTCGGATCTTCGTCGTCGGGGATGATCAAGCCGGGAACATCGATCGGGATCAATTCGGCGGGGATGTCGACAGTGATGATCAGGTTGATCCTGTCCCCTGCCTCGATGAACCCATTGACACCCTGCACCTGACCGACGGAAATCGTCAAAGCCTGCTTGCCGGAAGGGATCAGGTCGGCCAGCGGGGTGGTGAGGACCGATACCTGAACCCATTGGGACCGCGTCAGGATGGCGTTCTCGGAGATCGGGCCAGCGGCGATCTTGCCTGCGAGGAACTCCCGAAGTGTCTCCGCGCTGGAGATGGCGTCCACAGGGATGTTGGCGGCAATGTCGGTGCTGCGCCGGATGCGACAGGCAGCCTGCGCCTGGCGGTCGAGGGTGTCGTCGTTACACCGGGCATCGGCGTTGAAGGATGAGAGGAGGATCGACCCCTCCTGGCCTTCGGCGATGCCGCCGGCGCCCGCCCTGAAGACGGTCACGATGTTCTGGCCTTCTTGAGCCTGATCCGAAACGCTCTGGAGGTAGTTCCAAACCGCCCAACCCGCGAGGCCGGCCAGTATCAGAGCCACCAGAAGAACGATTGCTCTCCTACCCATTCATCTTCCCCTTTGCCTTTTCCCCTCCGAAGCCGTCGACATTGCCGCGACGGACGCCTGAGGGGCATAGTACCGGCGGACGCAGGCCCGCCTTAGTTTCAGGTCCAAATTCAAGAGGATTGTCGGATCTTCCTAGGACAGTCTTGAGGATTTCGGCCACATTTCTATGGGGTGGCCGACCTATTGGTGTCGCCGGTCGCTTCGCTCCCGTACCGGATCCTTCGTATTGGGTACGGGGTACGGGGTACGGGGTACGAGGTACTGGATACCTATCTCCGGCCGATGCCGCGTTCCTTGAGCTCGCGGAGGATCGCTTCGAGGGAGGCATCCACCGGCATAGGCGGCTGCTCTTCGGCTTCGGCGCCGAACTCACGCTCGAATTCGCGGGGCTTGCGGGAAGGCTTGCGGGCCCGGTCCTCCGTGGCGGCACGTTCGGCCCTTTCCGAATAGTCCGGCAGAGCCTGCTTGATCGACAGCGACACCCGACGCCTCTCGTCCTCCTTCTCGGTGATCTTCACGTTCACCTTCTGACCGATCGACAGCTCCAACTCGGGGGACTCGACACGGTGCATGGCTATCTCCGAGACATGGACCAGTCCTTCGACGCCTTCGGCGACGGAGACGAATGCCCCGAATGGGACCGTCTTGGTGACTGTCCCTTCTACGACGTCGCCAACCTCGTGCTCCCCGGCGAAGACATCCCACGGGTCTTCGCTGGTCTGACGGATGGAGAGCGAGATGCGCTCACGGTCGCGGTCGACTTCCAGGACTTTCACCTTCACCGGATCGCCCACCTTGACCAGCTCCCCCGGATGGTTGACGTGCTGCCACGACAGCTCCGACACGTGGACCAGGCCGTCCATGCCTCCCAGGTCGACGAAAGCGCCGAAGTTGACGACGGAGGAGATGACGCCATCACGGACCTCACCCTCCTGCAGGTTGTCCATGAACTCGGTGCGCTCCTCGGCCAGGGCATCCTCCAGGTGAGCCCGACGGGAAAGGACCACGTTGTTCCGGGCCCGGTCGAGCTCGATCACCTTGGCGGTCACCTCCTGGCCGATGAAAGGCTCCAGGTCGCGGACACGGCGCATGTCGACCAGAGAGGCAGGAAGGAATCCCCGCAGACCGATGTCGACGATGAGACCGCCCTTGACCACCTCGATGACCGTGCCTTCGACTGTGCCGTCCTGGTCGGCGATCTCCTGGATGCGGCCCCAGGCCCGCTCGTACATGGCCCTCTTCTTGGAGAGGATCATCCGGCCTTCGTCGTCCTCAGTGTCCAGGATGACAGACTCGACGGTCTCCCCGATGGCCACTTCTTCGTGGGGGTCGACGTTGTTCCGGATGGAGAGCTCGCGGGTCGGGATGAGGCCCTCCGACTTGTAACCGACATCGACCATCGCACCCTCGGAGTCGACCGACACCACCTGGCCGCTGACGATGTCACCCTCACGGAACTGCAGGACCGTGGCCTCGATGGCCCTCTCGAAGTCGTCCATGAAGTCTTCGGTGGCCGCAGCGGGGGCCGGCGCCTCCTCGGTCTCAACGGGTGCTTCCTCGACCGCGGCGGGCGCGTCCGACTCCTCGGGGCTGTCGGGCTGGTCTGAAGCAGAATCGTCCACGGCGGGGACGGCGGCTTCGACGGGGTCGGGGGCGGTGGTCTCCTCGGCCTCAGCCGGGGTCTCAGGCGTCTCGGGCTCCGTGCTGGTCGCCTCCGGAGACGCGTTCTCTTGTTCGATTGACATGTGTCGGTGATTACCTCTCAGAAGTGAACTCTGGCGGCGCGCGGCCACCAGGCACCCAAAGTGTACGCAGATACCTGGATAACAACCAAGCCGTTACCGGCGAAACACCAGGTGCATGCCTCGTGCCGGGCGGGCAGCGCAGGGTACGGGGTACGGGGTACGGGGTTCTCTCAGCCCTTCGTGCTGGCCAGGTCTTTGCCCCAGGCGACATCGACGACCAGGGGGACGTCGAGCCCGGCGACACCTTCCATGGTCCCGACCACCACCTTCTCGGCCGCATCGGACTCGGCGTCAGGCACCTCGAGGATCAACTCGTCATGGACCTGGAGGATGAGAGTGGTCGCCATGCCATCGTCCCGGATGGTCCGGTCGAGGTCGATCATCGCCTTCTTGATGATGTCCGCGGCGGTCCCCTGGACAGGTGCGTTGAGGGCCATCCGCTCTCCCATCTGCCTGATCCTGTAGTTGTCCGATTTGAGCTCCGGTAGATACCGTCGTCGGCCGAACAGGGTGGTCGTGTAGCCCTGGTTGCGAGCTTCGGTCACCACCGCGGCCATGAACTCCTTGACCTGGACGAACTGGGAGAAGTAGGCCTCTATGTGTGCTGCCGCCTCCTCGCGCTCGATGCCAAGCCTGTCGGCCAGCCCGAAGGCCTCCATTCCGTAGAGGAGGCCGAAGTTGATCATCTTGGCGGTGCGACGCTGCTCGGCAGACACCTGATCGGGCTCCAAGGCCCAGACCCGGGCGGCCGTGGCCGTGTGGATGTCGAGCCCGAGGCGGAAGGCCTCGACCAGGAAAGGGTCCCCGCTCATGTGGGCCAGGACCCTGAGCTCGATCTGGGAGTAGTCGGCGACCAGGAAGCTGGCCCCATCGGCGGCCACGAACGCCCGGCGGACGGTTCGGCCCTGCTCCGATCGGACCGGGATGTTCTGGAGGTTGGGGCTGTCGGAGGAGAGCCGGCCGGTGCTGGCTGCCATCTGGTTGAACCGGGTCCGGATCCGACCGTCCGAATCGATCAAAGGCAGGTAGCCGTCGACATAAGTGGACCGGAGCTTCTCCGCCTCCCTGTACTCGAGGAGTGCGTCGACGAGGGGGTGGTCCAGCTTGCGGAGGACGGAGGCATCGGTGGAGGGCTTGCCCGTCGAAGTCTTCTTCAAGACCGGGAGACCGAGCCTGTCGAAGAGGATGGTCCGGAGCTGGTCGGTCGAGTTGACGTTGAACGCCTCCCCGGCCAATTCGACGATCTTCGCCTCCAAGCTGGCGAGTTTCGAGCGCAACTCCTCCCCCATCGCCTCCAGGTACTCAGTGTCGACACCGATGCCGGCGTGCTCCATCCGGGCCAGGACGGGAACCAGTGGAAGCTCGAACCCGGCGAACAGCTCGAGCTCGTCCCTCTCCCTCAGCTCTTGGTGCATCCGCTCGGCGAGCAACCGGACCGCCTCGATCCGGCGTCCTTCCCCCTCCAGGTCGGGGCCGGCGTCGAATGGGAGAGTCCCCGATGCGGACCCGTCGTCGTCGGGCGAGACGAGTTCCACGTCGAGCATCCGCTCCGCCACCGAGTCGAGGTCATAGGTCCGCTGCGCCGGGTTGAGGATGTAGGCGGCGAGGGCGGTGTCCATGGCAGGCTCTGCAAGGTCGTGGCCGAGAGCGAGGAGCGCCCTGGCGAGACGCTTCAGGTCGTGCCCGGTGACCGCTATAGAGCCGTCGGCCATCCCGGTGAGGATCGGCCCCGCGTTCTCGAAGGGGATCACAACCGCCCGGCCCGGGCCGGTGGACACCGCCAGGCCATACTCCTCCCCCGGCCGGTCGCCCGGGTCGCCGACCACCCCGGCGGTGAGCTCGGGGCGGGCGGCCAACTCGCTCACCCTTTCTGCCGTGGTCACCAGCTCGGTCTCCACGTCGAGGGTTTCGGCGGCTCCGCCGGTCGAAGGCAGAGCCTCCTCCAGGTCACTCCACATGGTGTGGAACTCGAGGCTGTCGAACAGGTCCTTGACCGTCTGTCGGTCCCATTCCCTGGTGGTCAGCTCTGAGGTCTCGTATTCGAGGTCGAGGTCGTCGACCAGATCCATCAGCTGGCGGTTGAGGAACACCTGCTCCCGGCATGCAGCCAGGTTCTCCCTGAGCTTGGGGGTCATCTCGCCGATCTGGCGATAGATGCCCTCCAGGTCGCCATGGTCGGCCACCAGGCGGGATGCGGTCTTCTCCCCCACTCCTGGGACGCCGGGCAGGTTGTCGGAAGTGTCGCCCCGGAGTGCGGCGTACTCCACATAGCGGGCCGGCGGGATGCCGTACTTCTCCTCGACCCACGCTTCGTCGGCCAACACCGTGTCGGAGATGCCACGTCGTGTGTAGAGGACCTTGACCGGGCCGCCCACGAGTTGGAAGGCGTCGCGGTCGCCGGTGACGATCAGGACGTCCCAATCGTCTTCGGCGGCCCGGCGGGTGAGGGTGGCGATGATGTCGTCGGCCTCGTAGCCCTCGAGGCGGAGCTGGGCGATGTTGAGGGCGCGGAGGACTTCGTCCATGAGTGGCAGCTGGCTGCGGAAGTGGTCCGGGGCCTTGGCGCGGTTGGCCTTGTACTCGGGGTACTGCTCGGTGCGGAAGGTCTCCCGGGACACGTCCCATGCAACAGCGATGGCATCGGGATGGTGATCCTTGAGGAGGCGGATCAACATCCGGGTGAAACCGAAGACGGCGTTGGTCACTTGCCCCGACTTGGTGGCCAGATCCTCCGGCAACGCATAAAACGCCCGATACGCAATCGAATTACCGTCGATCAGTGCGAGGGTGGGCACGCCGTGACGGTACTAGGGCTCCACAATCACCGATCCTTAGGATTGAGCGGCCATATCTGGCCGGATGCGCATCCGGAATCAGAGGGTTTCCGAGGCCGGTTGATTCTGTTCCCGTTCTCGGCCATATCTGGCCGCTCAATCCTAAGGAACCAGGATGGGGAGTGTCCGGTCCCGCAATGGCGTTTGTACAATTGGGCCCAGCCGGAGTGACGAAATTGGTATACGTGCGGCACTCAAAATGCCGTGTCCTTTGGGCGTGTGGGTTCGAGTCCCACCTCCGGCACAGAGCTAGAAGGTCTCCGTCACAGTCGCCGTGGCCAAGCCGACCTGGACGACCGACCCGGGCTCGACCTCGAAGCGGAGCACCCCCAGACCCACCCGGCCCTGGACCGAGGTCAGGACTCCCACAGGTTTCCCGTCCACCGAGGCCTCGGCACCAGCCTCGGCCGGCCCGTCGATCTCGAGGAGCCTCAGCTTCCGCACCACCCGGCCCCGGCTGTCGATCCTGGCCACGAGCTCCTGACCCAGGTAACAGCCCTTGGTGAAGTCGACCGACTCCTCCACCAGACCGGCCTCCTGCGGGATGGTGCCCTCGTCGACGTCGACTCCCCAGGCCGGCTCCCCGGAGAGGATCCGGGCTGTCTCGTAATCCCCGGTCGACCCGGCCTCCAGGTCGGGTCGATCGCCGGCCACCAGACATCTGGGGGTGGCACGCCAGGAGACATCGGCCTCCAGGGAACCATCCCGCACTCCCGACCAACCGTCGACCGACCTGCCCATGACCACCCAAAGAGGCCGCTCTTCGGTCTCGATGTCCACTTTGACCCGGATCCTGTAGCGACCGAGTGTGGTGGCGAGCTCGCCGCCCCTCCCCTCCGAGGTCACCAGACCGACCAGCTCGTCGCCCCGCAAGGCCCAGAGGATGTGGTCCAGCTTCCCCTGCGGGCCCAGCAACAGCGACCGCCGGACCGACCCGGGGGCCATGTCGGCCACCTCCTGGCTGATCAGGTCGTTGAGGAACCGCACCGCATCGGGACCGGAAAACCACACCAGGTCGACGCCGACGGGTGAGAGCCACTCGTTCTGCTGGCCCACGGCAGTCACCCGGTCAACACACCCAGGCTCATATCTCGGCCAAACCTTCCAGCCATGGAATGGAAACGATCAGGTTGGTGAACCAGCGGGCCAGGGTATCGATGTGGCCGGTGACCATGATCACTCCGAACCCGGCCAGAAGCAGACCCGATCCGATGGCGATCCCTCGGGCGTACGGCTTGAGCCGACCGAACACCTTGAACAACCCGAGGCCGGCCAGGAGGAACGGCACGCCCAACCCGAACGAGTAGAAGATGAGGAGGAGTATCCCCCGACCGACCGTCTCCTGGGTCGCGGCAGTGGCCAGGATCACGGTGAGCACCGGGCCTATGCACGGGGTCCAGGCCAGGGCGAAGGCCCCGCCCATGACCGGCGGCGCCCACCTGCCGAGCCGGGAGGGCCGGACATCGGCTCGACGCTCCTGGCTGAGCACCCCGAGGAAACCGCGATTGGAGACTGCCATGGCCACCATGAGGAGACCGAAGAAGATGATCACAAACCCCGCCCCGGGGGTGAGGGGGGTGAGATTGCGGAGAAGGAACT